>NZ_JBEOWM010000061.1:0-31596 GCF_040296045.1 Streptomyces sp. NPDC002490
AGCGGATGGAGGCCCGTCGCCCGGCCGCCGGCGGCGTGCCCTGCTCAGCGGCGCAGGCCCGGGATCTTCCGGTCGTAGAGGTGGTGGCCACCGCGACGGAGACGTTCACCGGGCCGGCGTCCTGCACGGGAGCGGCCACCCGGGAGACGGGCGCGTCGTGGTCGCCCGCTCCGGTGGCGGCGGTCGCCCCGTACCCGCCCGCCTTGCCCGACTTCGCGTACGCCGAGCCCTTCAGCTTGTCGCCGTAGGCACGACGCACGTGCGTGCGGTACTCGGCGAGACTCGCGCCGTCCGCGCCGATCGCCTTGCGGGCCTGACCGTCCAGGGGCACCACGCGGTCGCCCTGGTGCACGTACCAGGCGCCGACCTGGGGTTCCTGGAAGACGGTGCCGCCGGGCAGCTTCCGCTGGCCGAGCGCCGCGTAGCGGGTCTCGTCGTCGCCGGTGGCGATGTTCACGACCTGCCAGCGGCCCTCGTGACGCGCCGTCCACAGGGAGGCCGTGCGGCCGTCCGCGGCGACCGCGCGGCTGGCGTGGTACACGGGCACCGCGACCGGGGCGCCCCGCTTCCCCGCGACGAAGTCCGGGGAGAGGTGGTGCACCGGCACCGCGCCGTCCTCGACCTGCGCGGCGTCGGCCCGGGACACCCGGGCGGCGTCGTTCGCGGCGGCCGGTGCACCGTCCTGGGCGAAGAACCGGGCGAGGGTGTCGGCCACCTCGGGGGAACCCGCCGCCCGGTCGGCGGCGGCGCTGGCCGCCCGGTCCTTCTCGGGGGTGGTGTCGGCGAGGGCCGTGGGGGCGGCCAGGCCGGTCAGCAGGACCGCGGCGCCGAGGGAGAGCGCGGTGCGCGGCAGGGCACGGGTCGAACGCGCGGGTATCTGGTGTCGCACCGTGCTCACGCCCCGATCCGGTAGAGGGAGTGGGTCCAGCTGAAGGTGGAGTTGTTCACGTACCAGTCGTGGGCGGCCCAGCTGTAGCGCTGGCTGGTCTTCCAGGGGTCGCCCCAGTAGACCCAGTTCCGGGAGTCGTCGTAGCCGTACAGGACGTGCATGTGACCGCCGCCGGAGGACCACTGGATGCGGGTCTCCACGGGCCGGTTGGCGTTGATCTCGGTCTGGAGCGTGGCGTACCGCAGCCAGCCGTTCACGTACGAACCGGGGGCGACGCCCGCCCAGCGCAGTCCGGTCTGGACGTTGGCCAGGGTGGCCTGCGAATTGGGGCACTGGGTGTTCTGGGAGCGGTTGAAGGCGGCGTTGCAGAACTGGTTCTGCGAGTAGGTGCGGCCGTACCAGGCGGCGATGGTGTTGCCGGCCGCGGCCCAGCACCAGTTGGTCTTCTCCTGGGCCTGCATGGTGATGTCCAGCTGCTTGGCGGCCAGGGCCGACACCCCGCCGGGGGCGACCCGTTCCGCGGTCGCGACGGCGGCGGGCTCGGTGGCCAGGGGGGCCGCCTGGACGGGGCTGGTGAGTGCGGCCAGGGCCGCGGCGGCGACGGTCGCCGCCAACAGCGCGGGCCGCCGTGTTCGGAGGGAGCGGAGGGTTCTGTTGCGCATCGCGTTCCTCGCAGGGGGGATGGTTGAGCTGAGGAGCGCGTCCGGACGCTGGGGTTGAGCATTAAGTGTTGTCCAGTGCAGGTCAACAGGCTTCAATGCGGGGGGACGTGAGTCCGTGAACGGGGGCGTACGTATGTGAACGAGCCGGGGAGGACCACCAGGTCACCCCCGGTACCGGTACCGGCGGCCGGCTGGGCCGTTGTGGACATTCACAGAAGGGGCCCTTGATGCAGCACGGCACCACCCCGTCGGACGCTCCGGTCGAGAGCGGCGCACCGCCCACCGCTCCGGTCGAGGACCTGGAGACGGCGCTGAAGACGGGCCCCTTCCACGTCGCCCTGCGGGCCGCGATCACGGCGCGTTGCCTGTCCCTCCAGCGGGTGCAGCACCACCTGGCCCGGGTGGGGGTGCGGGTCGGGGTGACCAGCCTGAGCTACTGGCAGCAGGGCGCGCGCCGCCCGCGGCGGCCGGAGTCCCTCCGGGCGGTACGGGCGCTGGAAGAGATCCTGCGGCTCCCCGAGGAGTCCCTGATCAAGCTGCTCGCCCAGCCGGACGGCGCCAAGGGCGCGGGACGCCCCTCGTCCCGTTCCTACCGCTCCCTGGTGGAGGCGGCGGACGTGCTCGAACAGCTCCTCGGCGAGTTGGAGTCCCCGGTGGACGGCGGACTGCACACGGTCGGCCACCACGAGCGGGTCCGGATCGGGGCGCGCCGGGAGCTGATGGGCCGCGAATCGCACCAGATCGTGCGCGCCCACAAGGACGGGGTCGACCGGTACGTCGCCATCCACCACGGCGACCCCGGGTGCGCACCGGACCGGGTGACCGTCCGCGCCTTGGAGAACTGCCGCACGGGGCGGGTCCGTTGGCACACCGGGACCGGGGTGTTGGCGGCGGAGTTCCTGTTCGACACGGTGCTGCGGGGCGGGGACACCCATCTGTTCCGGTACGCCTTCGAGGACGGCACCGCGGGCGCCTCCGAGGAGTACGTGCGGGGCTTCAGCTTCGCGGGCGGGCAGTACCTGCTCCAGGTGCGCTTCGCCGAGGAGGCCCTGCCGGTGCGGTGCCACCGCTTCGCCCAGCACTCCGCTGCGGCGCCCCGCGGTGCGCGCCGGGAGCTGCCGTTGAGCGGGAGGCACCGCTCGGTGCACTTCGTGGAGCCCCAGGTGCGCGCCGGGCTGCTCGGCATCACCTGGGACTGGGACTGAGCGTCCCCCTCGCGGTCAGGCGTCCGGGCCCGCGATCAGCTTGCCGCCCTCGATCCGGACCGGCACCTTCGGCAGCGGCACCGTGGCCGGGCGCTGGAGCACCTCGCCGGTGGTGGCGTCGAAGTGGCTGCCGTGACAGGGACAGACCAGGGTGGTGCCCTCCAGCTTGCTGATGGCGCACCTCCCGTGCGTGCAGACGCTGCCGTAGGCGGTGAGGGCGCCGTCCGCGGCCCGGGTGACCACCACCCTCTCCTTCCTGAACAGCTTGGTCTCGCCCTTCGCCACCTCCGCCTCGGGCCCCAGGTCCACGGGGGCGGTGGGGGTGGCGCTGGCCGCCCGGGGGAGGTTCCCGGTGGCGGAGCAGGCGGTGAGCCCGATGCCGGCCACCGGTACCGCCGCCGCCCCTTGCAACAGGGTGCGGCGGCTCGGCGTCGGGTGAGCGGACATGGCGTCTCCGTGGGTGCGTGCGGGTGGGGGTCCGGGCCCGGGCGAAGGCAGCGGGCGGACCGCGGTGGGGCGGTCCCGACCCTACCCGCCGCCGTCCGGCCGGCCCGGCGGGGGTGGCGACTGCGGCGGCCCGCGTACGCTGCGGTCCGGGCCCGTGCCGGTCTCCGGCGGCGCCCCCGGCGCTCCGGCCGGAACCGAACCGTGGGAGGACCCGTACGTGATCGTCGTCGCCGGTGAGGCCCTGATCGACCTGGTGCCCGACCGCCCCGGCCCCTGGGCGCCCCTGCACCCGCGGCCCGGCGGGGGCCCGTACAACACCGCGCTGGCCCTGGGGCGGCTGGGCTCGCGCACCGCGTTCCTGTCCCGGCTGAGCGAGGACGGCTACGGCACCGCGCTGCTGGCCGGGTTGAGCGGGGCCGGGGTGGACGTGTCGGGCGTGCAGCGCGGTCCCGAACCCACCACCCTGGCCCTGGCCTCGGTGGCCCCGGACGGCGGCGCGGGGTACGCGTTCTACGGGGAGGGCACCGCCGACCGGTTGTTCACCGCTCCGGACCGGCTGCCCGCGGGGACGCGGGCGGTGTCCTTCGGCACCTGCTCCCTGGTCCTGGAACCGGGCGCCAGCGCCTACGAACGGGTGCTGCACCGCGCCCACCGGGACGGCGTACTCACCGTGCTGGACCCCAACGTCCGCCCGGCCCTGATCCCGGACGCCGAAGCCCACCGGGCGCGGTTCCGGTCCTGGTTGCCCTCCGTCGACCTGCTGAAGCTCTCCGTCGAGGACGCCCGGTGGCTGGGCGGCGCGCCGACCGACTGGCTGGCCGCGGGCCCGGCCGCGGTGGTGCTGACCCGGGGCGCGGACGGACTCTCGGTGCACACCCGCGCCGGGGAGGAGGTGCGGGTGCCCGCCGTCCGGGTGCGGGTGGTGGACACGATCGGCGCGGGTGACACGGTCACCGCGGCGTTGCTGCACCGCTTGGCGGCGCACGACGCGCTGGGTGCGGGGGCACTCGCCGCGTTCCCGCGGAGCGGCTGGACCGACGTCCTCGGCTTCGCGGCCCGGGCGGCGGCGCTCACCTGCACCCGCCGGGGCGCGGACGCCCCGACCGCGGCGGAGGTGGCGGCGTCCTGAGCCGCCCGGGGCCGGCCGCCGCGTGGCGGCCGGCCCCGGGGTGCCGTCACGCCTTGCGGGTCCGGCGGGCCGCCGTCGTCTTCTTGGCCGCCGGGGCCTTCTTGGCCGCCGTGGTCTTGGCGGCTGCGGTCTTGGCGGCTGCGGTCTTGGCGGCCGTCCGCCGCTTGCGGACCGGGGACACCGTGGCCGCACCCACCCGGTCGGCTCCCAGGACGTCCTGGAGGAACTTGCCGGTGTGGCTGGCCGGGACCCCCGCGATCTCCTCCGGGGTCCCCTCGGCGACGACCAGACCGCCGCCGTTGCCGCCCTCCGGCCCCATGTCCACGACCCAGTCCGCCGTCTTGATCACGTCGAGGTTGTGCTCGATCACGATCACGGTGTTGCCCTTGTCGACCAGTCCGGACAGCACGGTGATCAGCTTGCTGATGTCCTCGAAGTGCAGGCCGGTGGTGGGCTCGTCGAGGACGTACACCGTGCGGCCGGTGGAGCGCTTCTGCAACTCGCTGGCGAGCTTGACCCGCTGGGCCTCGCCGCCGGAGAGGGTCGGCGCGGGCTGTCCGAGGCGGACGTAGCCGAGCCCGACCTCGTGCAGCGTCTTGAGGTGCCGGGCGATGGCGGGCACCGCCTCGAAGAAGTCGAGCGCCTCCTCGATGGGCATGTCGAGCACTTCGGCGATGGACTTGCCCTTGTAGTGGACGTCCAGCGTCTCCCGGTTGTAGCGCGCGCCGTGGCAGACCTCGCAGGGCACGTACACGTCCGGCAGGAAGTTCATCTCGATCTTGATCGTGCCGTCGCCGGAGCAGTTCTCGCAGCGACCGCCCTTGACGTTGAACGAGAAGCGGCCCGGCTGGTACCCGCGGACCTTGGCCTCGGTGGTCTCCGCGAACAGCCTGCGCACGTGGTCGAAGACCCCGGTGTAGGTGGCCGGGTTGGAGCGGGGGGTCCGTCCGATCGGGGACTGGTCGACGTGGACGACCTTGTCGACCAGGTCGTCGCCGTCGACCCGGGTGTGTCGGCCGGGCACGCTCCGGGCGCCGTTCAGCTCGCGGGCGAGGTGGGTGTAGAGGATGTCGTTGACCAGGGTCGACTTCCCGGAGCCGGAGACCCCGGTGACCGCGGTGAGCACGCCCAGCGGGAAGGAGACGTCGATGTCCCGGAGGTTGTTCTCGCGGGCGCCGTGCACGGTGAGCCGGCGGGAGGGGTCGACCGGGCGGCGGATCTCGGGCAGCGGGATGCTGCGCTCGCCCGCGAGGTACGCCCCGGTGATCGAATCGCCGTTGGCCAGGAGTTCGGCCAACGGACCGCTGTGGACGACCTCGCCGCCGTGCTCGCCGGCGCCGGGGCCGATGTCCACCACCCAGTCGGCGACCTTGATGGTGTCCTCGTCGTGCTCCACCACGATGAGCGTGTTGCCCATGTCGCGCAGCCGCACCAGGGTCTCGATCAGCCGGTGGTTGTCCCGCTGGTGGAGCCCGATCGACGGCTCGTCCAGCACGTACAGCACGCCCACCAGACCGGAGCCGATCTGGGTGGCCAAGCGGATGCGCTGGGCCTCGCCGCCGGACAGGGTGCCCGCCGCACGGTTCAGCGAGAGGTAGTCGAGGCCGACGTCCACCAGGAACCTCAGGCGCTCGTTGACCTCCTTGAGGACGCGTTCGGCGATCTTCTTGTCACGGGCGTTGAGCTTGAGCCGCCCGAGGAAGTCCGCGCAGTCGCTGATCGACATGGCGGAGACCTCGGCGATCGACTTCTCCATCACCGTGACCGCCAGCACGATCGGCTTCAGCCGGGTGCCCTGGCAGGTGGGGCAGGGCACCTCGCGCATGTAGCCCTCGAAGCGCTCCCTGCTGGTGTCGCTCTCGGCCTCGCTGTGCCGCCGCTTCACGAACTGCACGGCGCCCTCGAAGGCGGTGGTGTAGACCCGCTCCCGGCCGTAGCGGTTGCGGTAGCGGACCTCGATCTGCGTGCGGTGTCCGTTGAGCAGGGCCTTCTTGGCCCGTTGCGGCAGTCCTCGCCAGGGGATGTCCGTCCGGAAGCCCAGGGCCTCGGAGAGCGCCCCGACCAGCCGTCCGAAGTAGTCCTTGGTCGCCCCGTGGGACCAGGGGTGGATCGCCCCTTCGTCCAGGGACTTCTCCTCGTCCGGGACGATCAGCTCCGGATCGACCTCCATCCGCGTGCCGATGCCGGTGCAGTCGGGGCAGGCGCCGAAGGGGGAGTTGAAGGAGAAGGAGCGCGGCTCCAGCTCCTCGAACGACAGGTCGTCGTAGGGGCAGTAGAGGTGCTCCGAGTACATGCGTTCGCGCTCGGGGTCGTCCTCGGGCAGGTCCACGAAGTCCAGCACGACCATGCCGCCGGAGAGTCCGAGGGCGGTCTCCACCGAGTCCGTCAGCCGGCGCTTGGCGCTGTCCTTGACGGTGAGGCGGTCCACGACCACCTCGATGGTGTGCTTCTCCTGCTTCTTCAGGACGGGCGGCTCCGCGAGCTGGACGGTCTCCCCGTCCACCCGGGCCCGGCTGTAGCCCTTGGTCTGGAGGTCGGCGAAGAGGTCGACGAACTCGCCCTTGCGCTCGCGCACCAGCGGCGACAGGACCTGGAAGCGGCTGCCCTCGGGCAGGGCGAGGACCTTGTCCACGATCGCCTGGGGCGACTGGCGGGAGATCGGGCGCCCGCACTCGGGGCAGTGCGGCTTGCCGATCCGGGCGAAGAGGAGCCGCAGGTAGTCGTAGACCTCGGTGATCGTGCCGACCGTGGAGCGGGGGTTGCGCGAGGTGGACTTCTGGTCGATCGAGACGGCCGGGGACAGCCCCTCGATGAAGTCGACGTCCGGCTTGTCCATCTGCCCGAGGAACTGCCGGGCGTACGAGGACAGCGACTCGACGTAGCGCCGCTGCCCCTCGGCGAAGATCGTGTCGAAGGCGAGCGAGGACTTGCCCGAACCGGACAGGCCCGTGAAGACGATGAGCGAGTCACGCGGCAGGTCGAGCGAGACGTTCTTCAGATTGTGCTCGCGGGCACCACGGACGATGAGACGGTCGGCCACGCCGGTCCGCACCTTTCTTGAATGAAGCGACAGGGCGGGGCCCCCGTCCTCCCGGACTCCTGAGGGGCCGCCGTCAGCGATGGGCGGTCGTGCTGGAAACGGGACGCTCGACGGCGCTCCCGACATGTCAAGCATGCCCGATGCTCGTTCCGAGCTTATAGCACGTGCATTCGATTTCCGGTCCTGGGACGCCACCTTCACTCGAAGGTGTGGCGGGGCTATCGTCGTGGCCATGATTGATCATGTACGCGACCTGGAAGCTGTACGTGACGCGACCGAGCGGCTCCTCGCCGCGATCGCCGCCCTGGACAACGCCTCATCGGCCGAGCCGTCACGCCTGCCCGGCTGGAGCAGAGGGCACGTGCTGGCCCACCTGTCCCGCAACGCCGACGCCCTCGTGAACGTGCTGACCGGGCTCCCCATGTACGAGAGCGCCGAGGCCCGGGAGGCGGACATCGCCCGGGACGCCGACCGGGACCTCGACACCCACCTCAAGGACGTGCGCACGAGCGCGGAGCGGTTGTTCGCGACCGCCGCCGCGCAGACCGACTGGTCCCGGACGGTTCACCTGCGGGGCGGGGTCACCGACACCGCCTCCCGCGTCCCGTTCCGCCGCCTGGTGGAGGTCGAGCTGCACCACGTCGACCTGGGCATCGGATACGAGCTGGAGGACCTGCCGCTCGGCTTCGTCCAGCAGGAGATCCTCTTCCTCGCCGAACGGTTCCGCGGCCACGACACCGTCCCGGGCGTCCTGATCCGCCAGGACGACGGCCGCATGATCACGACCGGCGACCTCACCGGAACCCCGCTCACCGTCACCGGCCGCCAGGCCGACCTCCTGGGTTGGCTGGCCGGCCGTCGCGACGGCGCGGCGCTCACCGCCGTCGGCGGAGCCCTCCCCGTGCTGCCGGGCCTCTGAGCCACCCCGTCCCGGGCGGGTCCGGGAGGGCCCGCCCGGACCTCGCGGTTCGACCCCGCCCCCACACCGTGCTGAGTAGGCTGAAGCCATGACGTACAGCGGAGTGGTGAAGGTCGGCGGTCCCGCGGACGTGCACGAATTGCAGGACCTGATGATCTCCAAGGTCGCGGTCGGACCGATGGAGAACAACGCCTATCTGCTCCGCTGCCGCGCCACCGATGCGCAGTTGCTGATCGACGCCGCCAACGACGCCCCGACCCTGCTCACGCTGATCGGCTCCGACGGGATCGCCTCGGTGGTCACCACCCATCGACACGCGGACCACTGGCAGGCGCTCGCCGAGGTGGTCGCCGCGACCGGCGCCCGCACCTACGCCGGGCGGTACGACGCCGAGGGCATCCCGGTGCCGACCGACGTGCCGGTGGCGGACGGCGACGTGCTGCGGGTGGGGCGGGTCGAACTGCGCGCCGTCCACCTCCGGGGCCACACCCCCGGGTCGATCGCCCTGGTCTACGACGACCCGCACGGCCCCCCGCACGTGTTCACCGGTGACTGCCTGTTCCCCGGCGGGGTCGGCAACACCCGCCGCGACCCGGTCGCCTTCACGGACCTGCTGAACGACGTGGAGACCAAGGTCTTCGACGTGCTGCCCGACGAGACCTGGGTCTACCCGGGGCACGGCCGGGACACCACCCTGGGCGCCGAGCGCCCCCAGCTCCCCACGTGGCGGGCCCGCGGCTGGTAGCCGTCCGTGCCCCGCCCTCAGCCGTCCGCCCGCTCGGCCAGCAGCGCTGCGATGCGCTCCACGCCGAAGGCGTAGCCCTGCACCCCGCAGCCCGCGATGACCCCGTCCGCGCGCAGCGACACGTAGGAGTGGTGCCGGAACGCCTCGCGCCGGTGGACGTTCGAGATGTGCACCTCCACGACCGGCAGGCCGTCGCAGGCGTTGAGGGCGTCGAGCAGGGCGACGGAGGTGTGCGAGTAGGCGGCCGGGTTGATCACGATGCCCGCGTGGCCCAGGCGCGCCTCGTGGATCCAGTCCACCAGCTCGCCCTCGTGGTTGGACTGCCGGAAGTCCACGGTGCCGCCGTGCCCGGCGGCCGTTCGGACGCACAGGTCCTCGACGTCGGCGAGGGTGGCGCGGCCGTAGATCTCGGGCTGGCGCAGCCCCAGCAGGTTCAGGTTGGGCCCGTTGAGGACCATGATCGGGGCGGTGGCCAGGGAGTGGGCGGGGCGGGTCATCGCGGGGCCTCCGGTCGGTGCGGCGTTCAGGGGTGTCTATCACGCGCGGCGGACCGCCCGGGAGGCCGCGGCTCAGGGGTTCACGGCGAGCACCAGGTAGGCGGCGAGCAGCACCAGGTGGACGCCGCCTTGGAGGGGGGTGGCCCGGCCGGGCACCACGGTGAGGGTGCCGACGACGACCGTGAGCGCGAGCAGCACCATGTGGGTGGCGCTCAGCCCGAGCACCAGGGGCCCGGACAGCCAGATCGAGGCGACGGCGACGGCCGGGATGGTCAGCCCGATGCTGGCCATCGCCGAGCCGAGGCCGAGGTTCAGGCTGGTCTGCACCCGGTCGCGGCGGGCGGCCCGGACCGCGGCGATGGTCTCCGGGAGCAGCACGAGCAGCGCGATGAAGACGCCGACCACCGCGTGCGGCATCCCGGCGCCCTCCACCGCCGACTCGATGGTCGGTGAGACTCCTTTGGCGAGCCCGACCACCCCCACGAGGGCGAGGACCAGCAGGGCGAGGCTGGCGTAGGCGGCCCGGGCGCTGGGCCGTTCGGCCTCCTGGCCGGCGGAGGTGGTGTCGATGACCTCGCCGCCCTGGGTGATCGGCAGGAAGTACGACCGGTGGCGCACGGTCTGGGTGGCGACGAACAGCCCGTACAGGATCAGTGAGGCCACGGCGGCGAAGGTGAGCTGCGAGGTGGAGAACTCGGGTCCGGGCTTGCTGGTGGTGAAGGTGGGCAGGACGAGGCTGAGCGTGGCGATGGTGGCCACGGTGGCGAGGGCCGCTCCGGTTCCCTCGGGATTGAAGACCGCGACCCGGTGCCGCAGGGAGCCGACGAGGAGGCTGAGGCCCACGATGCCGTTGCAGGTGATCATGACGGCGGCGAAGACGGTGTCCCGGGCGAGGGTGGCGCTCTTGTCACCGCCGTCGATCATCAGGGTGACGATCAGGGCCACCTCGATGATCGTGACGGCGACCGCGAGGACCAGGGAGCCCAGGGGTTCGCCGACCCGGTGGGCGACGACCTCCGCGTGGTGCACGGCGGCGAGCACGGCCGCGGCGAGGACCAGGGTGACCACGCCGACAACGGGACCCCCGAGGTCCCGCCCCCAGGTGAGGGCCAGGAGGACCACTCCGAGGACCGGCATCGCCTCGGTCCAGCGCGACACCACTTCTCGAAGCCCAACGATCATGATCCGATCGTACGATCCGCGCGCCCGTCGTTCCAGACGGGGTCAGCACCCATATCGGGTGGAGTCGGGAGGACGACGGCAGCCGCCGGCCCGGGGGCCGGCGGCTGTCGCGAGGTGGTGTCCGCGGCCGGTGGGCGTGGTGCCACCGACCGCGGCAGGGGTCAGAGGTCGACGCCCTGGTGGTCCGCCTTCTCCGCCTCTTCGCGGGCCTGCTTCTTGGAGGCCATGAGGCTGGTGATGGTGGTCACGATGAGGACGGTGCAGATCACGCCCAGCGAGACCGGGATGGAGATCTCCGGGACGCTGACGCCGTTCTCGTGCAGTGCGTGCAGCACCAGCTTGATGCCGATGAAGCCGAGGATGACCGACAGGCCGTAGCTGAGGTGGACCAGCTTCTTGAGCAGTCCGCCGATCAGGAAGTACAGCTGGCGCAGACCCATCAGGGCGAACGCGTTGGCCGTGAACACGATGTACGGGTCCTGGGTCAGACCGAAGATCGCGGGGATCGAGTCCAGGGCGAACAGGATGTCCGTGGTGCCGATGGCCAGCATGACCACCAGCATCGGGGTCATGACCTTCTTGCCGTTCTCCACGATCCACAGCTTGGTGCCGTGGTACTCGCTGGAGACGCCGAAGCGCTTCTCCGCGGCCTTGAGGAGACGGTTCTCGTCCCAGTCCTCGTCCTCCTCGTCGGCGCGGGCCTCCTGGATCAGCTTCCAGGCGGTGTAGATGAGGAAGGCACCGAAGATGTAGAAGACCCAGGAGAAGTTGGTGATGATCGCGGCGCCGGCCGCGATGAAGATCGCCCGGAGCACCAGGGCGACGAGCACGCCGATCAGCAGGACCCGCTGCTGGTACTGGGTCGGGACGGCGAACTTCGCCATGATCAGGACGAAGACGAAGAGGTTGTCGACGCTCAGCGACTTCTCGGTGATGTAGCCGGCGAAGAACTCGCCGGCAGGGGTGGCACCGCCCCAGATCCACAGGCCGATGCCGAACAGTGCGGCCAGCACGACCCAGACGATCGTCCAGATGCCGGCTTCCTTGATGGACACGTCGTGCGGCTTGCGACCGATGAAGAAGTCGGCCCCGATCAGCACACACAAGCCCACGATGGTGGTGACCCACAGGGTCATGGAAACATCCACTGCGCCTCCGGCAGTACGTAACGGCAGGTTCCAGCGTCGTCCGCTGCCGGAGGTCTCTTCCACCCGGGGGCGGGGAACGTGTGACCGCTCCCGCATCCCGCGGGCCGACGCCCCGGGACCCTGCCGGGTCCGTATTGACGGGTACGCCGCAGATTAGGGAGTACTCCCCTCCGCGTGCATCAGATTACCCGACCGATCAAACCGCAGTAAAGAAGAAGGTAAAGTGAGAGCCAAGTCACCAGGCCAGGCAAATGCACGAAACAACGTGTCACGCACATTGACCCTTCCGGGTGCAATGCGTGAGCGACTGCCGTCCGAACCGGCTCGCGAACGTCCGAACGAGTGAGCCACCGCGCCTTTTCGCGGGTTTTCCTCGTTAAAACCATTCCGTCCGTGGACCCGGTCGTTTCCGAGTCCACGGCACCGGTCGTCCGTCCCCCCTGATTCAGCGTCCCCGGTCCCGCCGGGCGGCGGCCACCCGGGCCAACACCCGGTGGAGGACCTCACCGCCGGACGGCGGGAGCGAGGGTTCGTAGGTCCAGGCGTGTCCCACCCAGGGGTCGACGAGGTGGTCGTCGGGCACGGGGGTCAGTCGGAGCAGTGAACGCCACAGCGGATCGAGCAGCGGGCCGAAGGCCGCGGCGTCCTCGCGGTCGGCCACCATCAACAGGTGCACCCCGACGCCGGGGCCCTCGTCGGCGAGGTACCGCAGCTGGGTGACGGCCCGGTCGTCGAAGCCGTGCGGGAAGTCGTGGACGATCAGCAACTGCCGCGCGGTGTCCAGGTCGCTCGGGAGCGCGTCGACCGCCTCGCCGCGCAGCGCCATCTGCACCAGGTCCACCCGCCGGGTCAACCGGGCGAGCACCTCGGCCGCACCGGCCGCCCCCCGGGCCGGCGGGGAGGCGAGGGCACCGCCGTCGAGGAGGGGGGCGAGACCGTTCGCCCCGGCACCGGCCGCGTCGATCGCGTGGACCGCGAACTCGCCGGGCGGGTGCACGGCGACGATGCGGACGACGTGGGCCACCGCGCTCGCCAGCGCCAGACGTCGGTGGGTGTCCTCGTCGACGGTGGCCGCCACCACGGAGGTCCGACCGCTGTCGACCCAGAGCCCGCGCTCCAGGGGCAGTCGGACCAGCATCGGCACGCGGAGCCGGTCGGCCTCGGGCAGGCGCAGGTCTCCCAGGCGCAGTGCCATCGGGGCTTCGGCGGGCAGCGGCGCGCTCTGCCACACCGCGTTGTCCCAGCGGGCGAAGGCCGCCGGCAGCGCGGGTTCGACGACGGCGGACTCGTCGCGCAGTTGGGCGAGGTCGCGGTCGAGCGCGGCCTTGGCCCGCTCGACCAGCGCCACGTACCTGTCGCGGGCCGCCCGCCGGGCGCCGTCGCCCGCGTCCAGTCGGCCCCGGGGGTCCGCGAGGGCCCGGTCCAGTTCCTGGTCGCGCCGGGACTCCGCGAAGTCCACGGCGCTGCGGTACGCGGCGACGCTGCGGGCCAGGTCCTCGAACATGCCGCTGACCTGGTTGTACAGCCGTTCCTCCCACGACCAACCGGTGGCATCGCCCGCGACGGGCGCGGGGGGCGACCCGGCCGCGGGGGAACGGCCCCGGTGGGTGTAGTCGACGGGGCCCGGCGCCGGCACCGTGGTCGCGGCGACGGCCCCGGCCCGTTCGACCGCGTCGGGCACCCCGTGGTCGGCGAGCAGTTCAGCCAGCCCGCCCGCGTAGCCCTGGCCGACCGCGCGCACCTTCCAGACGCCGCCCCTGCGGTAGAGCTCCAGGACCACGACCGCGGACTCCGTGTCCAGGCCGATCACGGTGTAGCTGGCGACCTCGGTGCCGTGGGGTTCGCCGACCGCGGCGAACGGTGCGGGCAGGGCCCCGAAGCCCGTCGGCCCGCCGCCGGCGGCCGGAAGGGCCAGGAAGACCTGCACCCGGTCCGTCCCCTCGGGCAGTGCGCTCAGGTCCAGGGCGAGGCGGTGGCCCGCGGCCGTGCCCGGGACGACCTCCAGCCCGGGGAGCGCGGGCGCGCCGGGGTGCACGACCCGGGCCGGACCCGATGCCCCGCTCCCGTCGTCGCCGAGGACGGCCCCGGCGATCACCGACCCGTCCGTCGTGATCCGGATCTCCAGGCGGGTCCGGGTCAGGGGGCGGTTCTCCCCCCGGACCAGTTCGGCCGTCATCGCCCGTGTCCCCCGTGTCCCGCGCGCGGTGCGCGCTCCGTGTCGTTCCGTGCGCCCGGTGGGCTCCGTCCGCGCGCTCCGCCCGGGTCGGCCCGGAAGCGGACGGCGGTGGGCCGGCGGCGCCGGCCCGGTCCGCTACAGGTGCGGCAGGATCGCCGGCATCAGGTCCTGGAAGGTGCGGCCGTTGGCCGGCTGTCCGATGGCCGTCATCCGCCACCCCGTGCCCGCCCGGTGGACCTTGGCCATGATCTGCGCGGTGGCGCGTCTCCAGTCGGCGCCCGCGGCGTCCCGGTCCCCGGAGGCGGCTTCGCCGCCGTCGAGCGAGTAGCGGGCCAGCTCCTGGCCGTTGGTCTCGTCCACGAGACGGCAGAACGCGTTCTGCACCTCGGCGAAGGTCTGGCCGGTGAACGAGTTCACCGTGAAGACGATCTGGTCGACGTGGACCGGCAGCCGTGCGAGGTCGACGACGATGGCCTCGTCGTCCCCGCCCTGGCCGGCGCCACCGACCAGGTTGTCCCCGGTGTGCTGCACGGAACCGTCGTCGCTGACGAGGTGGCGGAAGAAGACCACGTCGACGGGGTTCTTCTCGGCGAAGAGCACCGCGGAGGCGTCCAGGTCGACCTCCCGGGTGCGGGAGCCGAACAGGCCGCGGCGCCGTGCCGCCTGCCAGCCGAGCCCCATGCGCACCGCGGTCAGGGCACCCCCGTCGCCCTTCTGCAGACTGATGGCCTGCCCCTTGGACAAGTTGACCGTCACGCGTTGTCCCCTCTCCGACCGTCCCCGTGCCGCGGTGAAACGCGGTTGCCGAGAACCCTATGCACGGGCGCCGATCGCGCCGCACCGATGTCCGCCGTTTGTGTCGGTCTTGCAACACACCGGCGCGCAGGCTCCCGCGACCGGTCGCGGGAGCCGCGGCACGGGCCGCCGTCAGGACAACCCGGCCTCCTTCATCTGCCGGAGTTCCTTCTTCATCTCCGACACCTCGTCCCGCAGCCGGGCCGCGATCTCGAACTGGAGGTCGGCCGCGGCGGCCCGCATCCGTGCGGTCATCTCCTCGATCTGCTCGGCGAGCGCGGCGGCCGGCCGGTCCGTGGGTCCGCCCGCCGCGGCGGCCCCGGCCGCCGACCGCTGCGTGCCCTTGGCCGCACCGCCGCGCGTGGGGACGGGGGTCTTCGCCCCCTTGCCGTCCTTCGTCGCCCGGTACCCCGTGCCGAGGAGTTGCTCGGTGTCGACCTCCTCGCGGGCGATGGTGGCCACGATGTCGTTGATCTTCTTGCGGAGGGGCTGCGGGTCGATGCCCCGCTCCTTGTTGTAGGCGACCTGCTTCTCGCGGCGGCGGTTGGTCTCCTCGATGGCCTTCTCCATCGCCGGGGTGACCTTGTCCGCGTACATGTGGACCTGCCCGGAGACGTTGCGGGCCGCCCGTCCGATGGTCTGGATCAGTGAGGTGCCCGAACGCAGGAAGCCCTCCTTGTCCGCGTCCAGGATGGCGACCAGGGAGACCTCGGGCAGGTCGAGTCCCTCACGGAGGAGGTTGATGCCGACCAGGACGTCGTACTCGCCCGCCCGCAGCTCCCGCAGGAGTTCGACCCGGCGCAGGGTGTCGACGTCGCTGTGCAGGTAGCGCACCTGGATGCCCAGTTCCAGGAAGTAGTCCGTGAGGTCCTCGGCCATCTTCTTGGTGAGGGTGGTGACCAGGACGCGTTCGTCCCGCTCGGTGCGCTTGCGGATCTCGTGCACCAGGTCGTCGATCTGGCCCTCCGTGGGCTTGACGACGACCTCGGGGTCGACCAGGCCGGTGGGGCGGATGATCTGCTCGACGAAGCCGTCCGACCGTGCCAGCTCGTAGTTCCCGGGGGTCGCGGAGAGGTAGACGGTCTGGCCGATGCGCTCCTGGAACTCCTCCCACCGCAGCGGGCGGTTGTCGAGGGCGGAGGGCAACCGGAACCCGTGGTCCACCAGGGTGCGCTTGCGGGAGGCGTCGCCCTCGTACATCGCACCGATCTGGGGCACCGTGACGTGCGACTCGTCGATGACCAGGAGGAAGTCCTCGGGGAAGTAGTCCAGCAGGGTGTTCGGCGGAGAGCCCGGGGAGCGTCCGTCGAAGTGCATCGAGTAGTTCTCCACGCCGGAGCAGGAGCCGATCTGCCGGAGCATCTCGATGTCGTAGGTGGTGCGCATCCTCAGCCGCTGCGCCTCCAGCAGCTTGCTCTGCTTCTCCAGGTCGGTCAGCCGCCCCGTCAGCTCCGCCTCGATGTCGTTGACCGCGCGCTCCAGCCGCTCCGGGCCGGCCACGTAGTGCGAGGCGGGGAACACGTGGAGGTGCTGGTCGTCGCTGATGACCTCGCCGGTGAGCGGGTGGAGGGTGGACAGGGCCTCGATCTCGTCCCCGAACATCTCGATGCGGACCGCGAGCTCCTCGTAGACCGGGAAGATCTCGATGGTGTCCCCGCGCACCCGGAAGGTCCCGCGGGTGAACGCCGCGTCGTTGCGCGTGTACTGGATGTCGACGAAGCGGCGCAGCAGGGCGTCGCGGTCGATCTCCTCCCCGACCTGGAGGGAGACCATCCGGTCGACGTACTCCTGGGGCGTGCCGAGGCCGTAGATGCAGGAGACGGAGGCCACCACGACCACGTCCCGACGGGTCAGCAGGGAGTTCGTGGCGGAGTGCCGCAGCCGCTCCACCTCCTCGTTGATCGAGGAGTCCTTCTCGATGTACGTGTCCGACTGGGGGACGTACGCCTCGGGCTGGTAGTAGTCGTAGTACGAGACGAAGTACTCGACGGCGTTGTTCGGCAGCAGCTCGCGGAACTCGTTCGCCAGCTGGGCGGCCAGGGTCTTGTTGGGGGCCATCACCAGGGTGGGGCGCTGGAGCTTCTCGATCATCCACGCCGTGGTGGCGGACTTGCCGGTGCCGGTCGCGCCCAGCAGGACGACGTCCTTCTCCCCCGCGCGGATGCGGCGGTCGAGCTCCGCGATGGCCGCGGGCTGGTCGCCGCTGGGGCGGTAGGGGCTGACGACCTCGAAGGGTGCCGTCGTGCGTTCGATGTGGGATACGGGCCGCATGACATCCACCGTACGGCGCCGCACTGACACCGGCCGGCACCCGCGGGATGCGGGCCGGGCCGGCCGCCGAGGCGGACCGGCCCGTTCCGGGTCAGCTCACCAGTTCTCCGAACCCGGCTGCGCCGGGCGGGTCGGGGCGGCACCGGGCGCACCCCCGTAGGGAGCGGCGGGGGTGCCGGCGGGCCGGAAGGCCGGGGTGGTGGGGGTGAAGACGGACTGCTGGGCCGCCGCGGCCCGCTCGGCCCGGGCCCGGTCGGTGGCCTGGCCGGCCTCCCACTCGGAGCGCCCCATGATCAGCACCGGGTCGAACATCACGATGACGCCGGCGAGCAGCAGGAAGGCCAACGGGCCGATCAGCATCGGGGTGAGGAGTTCCGCGGAGGAGGCGCCGCTCAGGCTGCCCGCCCCGTCGTGCACGCTGACGCTGAGCGCGGCCATGCCGGTGTAGTGCATGCCGGTGACGGCGACGCCCATCACCAGGCTGGCGCCGAGCGTCCAGCCGAAGCCCCGGACCTGGGCGGCGGCCCACAGCGCGGCGGTCGCGGCGAACACGGCGACGAGCACCGACAGGACCACGGTCCCGGTGTCGTAGAGCAGGCGGCCGTTGAGGTGCATGGCCGCCATGCCCAGGTAGTGCATGGAGGCGACGCCCAGGCCGGTGAGGGTGCCGCCGGTGATCAGCGCCAGGGTGGTGCCGCCCTTGTAGCCGACGATGAAGACGCCCACGCCGACCATCACGATCGCCACGCCGAGGCTGGCGAAGGTCATGGTGATGTCGTAGTTGATGGGCGACTCCCGGACCGTGAAGCCCATCATCGCCACGAAGTGCATGGTCCAGATGCCCGAGCCGATCGCCGCCGATCCGAGCGCCAGCCAGCCCGGCCGCCAGGAGTCCGCGACGAGCAGTGACCTGGTGGTGCAACGCAGCCCCAGTGCCGCCCCCAGACAGGCCATCACATACGCGATCACCGGAGTGACCCAGCCGTAGGTGAAGCCGTCGATGGTGCCTTGCATGTAACGGATGCCCTTTCCCTGATGAGGTGCCCCCCGGTGGCGTCCGTTTCCCCCTCCCAGGGCCCGGATCGTCATGGGCTGATCGAGATTATGACCCGAAGAAGAACGCGCGAGCGATTTTCCGAATAAAGGATCACGCTCGTCATTCCCGGGTGGGCACCCGTAAATGCGCCCGACCGGGTCATCCGTTCCGTGCGTGTGCACGCGCCGTACACGTTTCCTCGCGCTCCGCCTGGCAGGGTCGGTCCCGTGCTCGTTCATATGATGCGAAAACTTCCGGTATCCGCACGGATGGGCGTCGTCGCCTCGATCATCACTTTCAGTACGACGGCTGTGGTTCTGCCCACACTTTCCTCCCGGGCCCTCGCCACCGAGGGGAAGGTCACCGTGATCGCCCACCGCGGGGCCTCGGCGCAGGCTCCGGAGAACACCCTCGCCGCCGTCGACCGGGCGGACGCGTTGGGCGTCGACTGGGTCGAGAACGACGTCCAGCGCACCAGGGACGGGGTCCTGGTCGTCATCCACGACACCGACCTCAAACGCACCACCGACGCCGAGGAGGTGTTCCCCGACCGGGCGCCGTGGAAGGTCGCCGACTTCACCGCCAAGGAGATCGCCCGTCTGGACGCGGGCTCGTGGAAGGGCAAGGCGCACGCCGGTGCCCGCGTGCCGACGCTCCGCGGGTACCTGCGCCGCGTCGACGCCAACGGCCAGAAGCTGCTCCTGGAGCTCAAGTCGCCGAAGTCCTACCCGGGCGTCGAGGAGGACCTGCTGGAGGTCCTCGCCGAGGAGCGCTGGCTCGACCAGCGCCACCTCAGGGACCGGCTGGTGGTCCAGAGCTTCGACGCGGACGCCCTGCGCACCCTGCACGGTGCCCGCCCCGACCTGCGCACCGGCTTCCTGGGCGCCCCCTCCCCCGCCGCGCTTCCCTGGTACGCGCAGTTCACCGACCAGATCAACCCGAAGAACAGCACCGTGTCCGCCGCGTACGTGGCGACCGTCCAGGCCCTCGGCGGACCCCACGGCCGCCGACTGGAGGTCAACGTCTGGACGGTGGACGAGCCCGAGGAGGTCCGACGCGCCGTTCGCAAGGGGGTGGACGGCATCATCACCAACGCGCCCGACGTGGTCCGCGAGACGCTGGACGGACGGAAGCCGTTCGCGGTCGCCGGAACGGGCTGACCGCCACCGGACGGGCCCGCCCGGGGAGCCGTCGGCCGGCTCCCCGGGCGGGCCCGTGGGCGTACCGTGGCCCCATGGTCAGCACGCACGGCGCCCGGAGCACCGACACCACCGACGACGTCCCGGGGGCCGGCCCCGGCCGGGTGGCCCGATGGGCGGTCGTCGACAGCGCCATCGGCCCGCTCCTGCTGGTCGTCACCCACCGCGGACTGGTCAAGGTCGCCTTCCACGCGGACGCGGCGGTCTGCGAGGAGGTGCTCGACGCGCTGGCGCCCCGCCTGGGCGGCCGGCCGGTGCACGCGCCCGACGACCCCGCGGTGGCGCGGGCGGTGCGGCAGACGGCCGCGTACTTCGCGGGCGAGCTGCGGACCTTCGACCTGCCCCTGGACTGGTCGTTGGTGTCGGGCTTCCACCGCGAGGTGTTGCGGGAGCTGCTGGCGAGCGTCCCCTACGGAACGGTCGCCGGCTACGGGGAGTTGGCCGGCCGGGTGGGGCAGCCGGGCGCCGCGCAGGCGGTGGGCGCGGCCATGGGCGCCAACCCGCTGCCGGTGGTCGTGCCCTGCCACCGGATCGTCGAGCGCGACGGGGGCATCGGCGGGTTCGGGGGCGGACTGGAGGCCAAGCGCACGCTGCTGGCCCTGGAAGGAGTCCTTCCCCGGCCGTTGTTCTGACCTCGGATCGGGTGGGCCCCGCCCCGGACGGATGCACGGGGTCTTGGGAGGGACCTCGCCCGGTGCGACGGATGGGGCGGCCGGGACGAACGTGCAGGTCACTGATGTGAGTGAACCTCTGGGGGAACGGAAGCCTTCCCTTCCGCGCCCGTCCCCGAAGTCGCCCCGGGGCTGGCAGACTTGCCCGCCGAGCGCAGTCGAGAACGAGGAGTCCCGGCATGTCGGTGGCGGAGAACCTGCGGAGGGTCACGGGGCTGCGCTCCGTCGGCAGGTGGCGCAGGGCGGCCCGGTTGCCCCGGGTCCGCAGACGGGTCGACCTCAGCCATCCGGCCCGCTCCCCGTTGGGGTCCGCCGTGGTCAACTGCGTACGGTACCAAGGCGGGGTGCGGCAGGCGGGCGCCACCGGCAGCCGTGGCCAGGAACTGCTGGAGGCCGAGGTGGCGAAGGCCAGGGAGAGCGGTGACGGCTTCGTCTGGGTGGGGCTGCACGAGCCCACCGAGGAGCAGTTCGCCGGCATCGCCCGGCTCTTCGACCTGCACCCCCTCGCGGTGGAGGACGCGGTCCACGCGCACCAGCGGCCCAAGGTCGACCGGTACGGAACGACGCTGTTCGCCGTCTTCAAGACCGTCTGCTACGTGGAGCACACCAGGCTGACCGCCACCAGCGAGGTGGTGGACACCGGGGAGTTGATGGTCTTCGTCGGCCGCGAGTTCGTGATCACCGTCCGGCACGGTCGGCACGGCTCGCTCGGCCCGGTCCGCGAGGAGTTGGAGGCCGCACCGCATCGCTTGGCCAAGGGTCCGATCGCGGTGCTGCACGCCGTCGCCGACCAGGTGGTCGACGAGTACCTCCAGGTCACCGACGCCTTCCAGAACGATCTGGACCAGATCGAGTCCGAGGTGTTCGCCGAGGACGGGGCCCGGGTCGACCCGGGCCGGGTGTACCAGCTCAAGCGCGAACTGCTGGAGCTGAAGCGGGCCGTGGTGCCGCTGAGCGGGCCGCTCCAGGTCCTCTCCGACCAGCCCTCCCCCACGCCGGACACGGACATACGGGCGTACTTCCGGGACGTCGCCGACCACGTGCTGCGGGCCGGGGAGCAGATCGGCGCCTACGACGACCTCCTCAACTCGATCCTCCAGGCCCACCTCGCCCAGGTCACCGTCGCCCAGAACTCCGACATGCGGAAGATCACCGCCTGGGCGGCGATCATCGCGGTGCCGACGATGGTGTGCGGGGTCTACGGCATGAACTTCGCGCACATGCCGGAGCTCGGCTCCCCCTACGGCTACCCCGCGGTGCTCACCGTCATCGCCGTCGCCTGCTTCCTGGTGCACCGGGGGTTCCGGCGCAACGGCTGGCTCTGACGGCGCGGGGGAGGGTCAGCGCGCCGCGTAGACGCTCTCGGCCCAGGTGGCGAGTTGCCCGTCGGTGAGGTGCCCGGCGAGGTCGGCCTCGCTGATCATCCCCACCAGACGCTTGTCCTCGATCACCGGCAACCGGCGGATCCGGTGGCCCTGCATCTCCTGGAGCACCGCGTCCACGTCGGCGTCCGCGTCGATCCAGCGGGGGGTGCCCTCGGCGAGCTCGCCCGCGGTCACCTTGGCGGGATCGTGGCCCATGGCCACGCACTTCACCACGATGTCGCGGTCGGTGACGATGCCGCTGAGCCGTTCGTCGGCGTCGGCGATCGGTAGCGAGCCGACGTCCAGGTCACGCATCAACTGGGCGGCCCGGTCGAGGGTCTCGTGAGCGGGGATCCACTGGGCGCCCCGGTGCATGATGTCTCCGGCGGTGGTCATGCGGTACCTCCCGGTGCCGGACGGCCGGCGCGGCGCGGGACGCGTCGCTAGTCCCGGCGGCATCCATTCTCTCCGGGTCGAGGGGGTCGCGCACGCGGGCGGCCCCCGGCCGGCGTGCGCCCGCGGGCCCCGGTCGTATCGTGGAGGGGGAGGCGCCACGCGAGGAGACGGCCATGGCCGACCCCAAGGGCTTCCTGCGGACCGGGCGCGAGGAGTGGCCGCGCCGACCGGTCGAGGAGCGGGTCCGGGACTGGGACGAGGTGTACGTCCCCGGGGCCCTGCTGCCCCTGATCCAGCGCCAGGCCGACCGGTGCATGGACTGCGGGGTGCCCTTCTGCCACCAGGCGTGTCCCTTGGGCAACCTCATCCCGGAGTGGAACGACCTGGTGGCCCGGGACGACTGGCGGGCCGCGAGCGAGCGGCTGCACGCGACCAACAACTTCCCCGAGTTCACGGGACGGCTCTGTCCGGCGCCCTGCGAGACCGGATGCGTGCTGGCGATCGACCAGCCGGCGGTGACGATCAAGAACGTCGAGGCGGCGATAGCGGACCGGGCCTGGGCGGACGGCCGGGTGCCGCCCCGGCCCCCGGAGCGGCTCTCGGGGCGGAGGGTCGCGGTGGTCGGGTCGGGCCCGGCGGGCCTCGCGGCGGCGCAGCAGTTGACCCGGGCCGGGCACACGGTGGCCGTCTTCGAACGGGAGGACCGGATCGGCGGGCTCCTCCGGTACGGCATACCGGCGTTCAAGATGGACAAGGCGCAACTGGAGCGGCGGCTGGGGCAGATGCGCGAGGAGGGGACGAAGTTCCGCACGGGCGTCGCGGTGGGCGGCCGGGACCTCCCCGCCGAGGAACTGCGTTCCCGCTACGACGCCGTGGTGCTGGCCACCGGAGCCACCCGCTGGCGGGAGTTGCCGGTGCCGGGACGACACCTGACGGGGATCCACCAGGCGATGGAGTACCTGCCGTGGGCGAACCGGGTCCGCGAGGGCGACCTGGAGGTCTCGCCGCTGTCGGCGGCCGGTCGGGACGTCGTCGTGATCGGCGGCGGGGACACCGGTTCGGACTGCCTGGGCACGGCCCTGCGCGAGGGGGCCGCCTCGGTGACCCAACTGGACATCCACGCCCTGCCCGGCCCGGACCGACCCGCCGAGGAGCCCTGGCCCACGTATCCCCGGGTCTACCGGCTGTCGGCGGCCCACGAGGAGGGCGAGGAACTGCACACCGCGCCGGTGTCGGACGCGGACGCCCGGCTCTTCGCGGCCTCGACCCTGGGCTTCGTCCCGGATGCCGGGGGCCGGGTGTGCGGGGTGCGGGTGGCGGACGTGGACGCGCGGCGGCGACCGTTGGCCGGTTCGGGACGCACCCTGCGGGCGGACCTGGTGTTGCTGGCGCTCGGCTTCTCGGGGCCCGCGCGGGACGACGGGCTGGTCGAGGGGCTGGGGTTGGCCCTGGACGAGCGGGGGACCTTCGCCCGGGACCGGGCGTTCGCCACCAACGTTCCCGGCGTGTTCGCCGCGGGGGACGCGGCGCGCGGGCAGTCGCTGGTGGTGTGGGCGATCGCGGAGGGCCGGGCGGTGGCGGCGGCGGTGGACCGCTTCCTCGTCGGAAGCAGCGCGCTCCCCGCGCCGATCGACCCGCAGGACCGTGCTATGGGGGTGTGAACGCACGGGCGGGCCGACCCGGGGGCATCGGGGTCGCTCTGCTCCGGCCGCCGACCGGACCGCGGTGTGCCGACCCCGCGGACACCGTGGACACGCGTCAAGAGAGCAGGAAGTCGGCCTCCCCGGCCTTGGCCCCCTGGATGAACGCCCTGATCTCTCCACGCGTGTAGATCAATGCGGGCCCGTCCGGATCAGCGGACTGACGCACGGCGACCCTGCCGTCGGCCAGTTTCATGGCCTCGACGCAGTTCCCGCCGTTCCCCCCGCTCCAGGGCTTGTGCCAGCCCTCGGTGCCGAGTTCGCGTGCCGGCATGCCGTTGTATATCCCCTGGCGATCCATTCACAGCTCCTTGCGGAGATCCCGCAGGATCTCCTTCGTGCGATGTGCCGTAGCGGCCTGGGCCGCCATGCGGTCCATGACCTCAAGGTGCCGGGTGACCTCGGGACGTGCATCGAGGTAGACGGCGCCGGTCAGGTACTCGCTGTAGACCATGTCGGGCAACTCCGGCATGGCGAAGCGGAACAGCACGAAGGGCCCGTACGTGCCGGGGTGCGGACCCGAGTCGAACTGGGCGATCTGGAGGGTCACGTTCGGCAGCTTCGTGCGGTCCAACAGCGTGTCGATCTGCTCGCGCATCACCTCGGGGCCACCGGCAGGGCGGCGCAGAACGGTTTCGTCCATGACGACCCACAGCCGGGGCGCGTCCCGACGGGTCAGCAGTTCCTGCCGCTGCATCCGCAGGGCCACGTGCCGTTCGATGTCCTCGGGCCGGGTGCGGCCCACGGCGCCCGACCGGAGCACGGAGCGCGCGTACCCTTCCGTCTGGAGCAGCCCGGGAACGAAGTGGGGTTCGTACGTGCGGATGAGGGTCGCGGCACCCTCCAGGCTGACGTGCATGGAGAACCAACCCGGCAGGACGTCGTGGAAGCGCTGCCACCAGCCCGGACGGTTCGCCTCCTCCGCCAGGTTGACGAAGGTGTCGACCTCCTCCTCCGGGACGCCGTACGCCTTCAGCAGGAGTTGGAGGTACGGAATCTTGAGCGCCACCTCCGCGGTCTCCATCCGACGGACGGTGGCCGATGCGACCCGCAGGACCTGCGCTGCTTCCTCCCGCTTCAGCCCTGCGCGTTCCCGCAGGTCCTGGAGGCGGCGCCCGAGCACGACCTGACCGACGGTCGGCGCGGACCGCGGTTCGCTCACGTCCACCTCCGGAGAGTCACCGATGATCGGGCAGCACAGAAGAGCGGACCCAACCGGGGCCGCTTCGCGTGCTGTTGCGAGCAGTGTGTCATGTGTCCTACGCCAAGCACACTGCACTCTGCAATTTTCAGAGTGGTACTTGCCAAGTGTTCACGGCGGGGAGATAGTGGCAAACGTGATTCCGTCCGCGCCGTTAGGAACAGAGGCTGCCGTCATGGGTATCGGTGCCGAGGCAGCCGGGGCGTCTCCTGGCGAGACCACCAGGCGCCGTTTCCGCTTCGAGTTGGCCGCACATCCGAGTTCACCCGCACGGGCCAGACGTCTCACCCGGGCCAGGTTGTCCGGCTGGTCCGTGTGCGAGGACACCTGCGACGCGGCCGATCTCGTGGTGTCCGAGCTGGTGACCAACGCCATCGTGCACACCGCTTCGGACCTGATCGTCTGCGAGTTGCACGACGACTCCGAGAAGGTGCGCATAGCCGTCAGCGACGAGGGCTGCGCACCGGGCGACCCCCGTCCCTCCTCCCAACGGCCCGAGGAGGAGCACGGACGCGGGCTGCTCCTCGTGGCGGCGGTCTCCACCGCCTGGGGCGCCCAGGAGACCGGGCCCGGCCTGCTGGTCTGGGCCGAACTGCCGCGGACCGCACCGCCGTCGGACGGATCGCCGTCCGGGTCCCGCGCGGGGGAGTTCCGCGGAACGGGGGCCGAATGGGTGTGACGATCGGGCGGACCCTGAGCCTCGGCACGCTGGCCAGGCTGGACCGCCACCGCAAGGCGAACGGACGCGGAGGCAGCACCTGTCCCCTGCGGTTGGCCCTGCCCACGGGCATGTCCGTACCGCTCGGCTGCGACGCGGTGTCGGTGCCCTCCCCCTACGCCCGACGGGTGAACCGCCGTCTCCCCCGGGTCGGTTGCGTCTACGCCGACCTGGACCGCTGGTGGTGGATCGTCCCGTCCGACTCCGACGTGGCGCTGGAGTGGCCGGCGCCCGCCCGCTACGCCTGCGGGGCCCTGCTCCCGGACGAGGGACGCCCCCCGGGGCTGATCCACCGGCCGGACGCCACCGTCCCCTACACCCCGCCCATACCGCTCTATCTGGCGCTATGCCGCGTCACGGGAACGCCGCCCAGTTGGTGCCGCGTCCCGTGACAGCCTGACCGGCGACCCTGGGGGTGTCGCCCGGTCACCCGGTCCGACCGGCGGCCCGTGGGGGTGCCGCCGGTCGGACCCCTTTTGCGTCCGGCCGGGAGCTCCCCACCTGACGGGCAGTTCCCCCTGTCCACCGGCCCGCAGGTGCCGGGCGCGCGTTCCTCTCGTCGTGCGACAGCCGTGCGTCACCGAGCCCGGCCCGTACGTCCGCGTAGCGGGTGACCAGCCAGGCGGGGGTACCGTCCGGGCCGGTGATGCGGTGGACGGGCGCCGTGGTCCGCAGGCGGGCGTAACCGGCGTAGGGGTCGTCGAGCAACCACCGGGCGTCGTCGGGGGCCGGGCGGGGCCCGCGTCGGGACGGCCGTCGGAGTTCGGGCGCGAGGGGCGAGACGAGGGCCATGGGCGTCCACCCCAGGGCCGGACGCGGGCGCCGGGAGGACGTTCCGGGAGGTGGCCGGAGTCGATCGGCGGGGTGGCTCGAACCGGTAATCCGGGTGCACCGCACGGGACGCCGTCGCATGATCGGATCCGATGGCCCCGCGCACCGGAGGCGGGGCGCCGTACGGCTGAGGAGTCCCGTGATCCGTCGCATCACCGTTCCGTCCCTGTTCGCCCCGCCCGCCTACGCGCACGCCTCCGTGGTGGAGGCCGGCACCCGACTGGCGTTCCTCGCCGGCTCCGTCCCGCTGGACGCGAGCGGCGAGCTGGTCGCCCCCGGGGACCCGGTGGGGCAGACCGAGCAGATGATCGCGAACCTCGCCGAACAGGCGGGGGCCGTCGGCGCCGGGCTGGAGGACGTCGTGTACACCGACGTGTACGTGGTCACCGACTCGCCCGAGGTCATCGCAACGGTCTGGGACGTGGTACGGGCGAGCGGGCTGAGCCGGGGCCCGCACTCCTCGACGATCATGGGCGTGACCTGTCTGGGGTACCCGGGCCAGCTCGTGGAGATCACGGCGACGGTCGCGGTCCCCCGGGACTGAGGCCGTCCGGGCCGGTGCCGGCCACCGCGGACGCCTCCCGGAGCACCTCGCCCAGCATCGCGGGGGTCAACCGCCCGGTGAACGTGTTGCGCTGGCTCACGTGGAAGCAGCCGAAGACGGTCAGGTCCGAGGCCGCCGCGTCGCCGGCCCGGGGCGGCGCCGCTGCCAGGACGTAGCGGGCGCCGTGGCCGAAGGCCGGCCGCGGCCTCGGCACCTGGTAGCCGGCCGCGGCGAGCGCCGGGAACAGCGCCTGCCAACCGAAGGCCCCGAGCACCACCACCGACTTCAGGGTGGGTCGCAGCAGCTCCAGTTCGCGGACCAGCCAGGGGCGGCAGGTGTCCCGTTCCCCGGGCGTCGGACGGTTGGCGGGCGGCGCGCAGTGCACCGGCGAGGTGATCCGCACGCCCCGCAGGGCCAGTCCGTCGTCCGCGGACTCGGTGCGGGGCGCGGAGGCCAGGCCCAGCGCGTGCAGCGCCGCGTACAGCACCTCGCCCGAGCGGTCGCCGGTGAACATCCGACCGGTCCGGTTCGCGCCGTGCGCGGCGGGCGCGAGGCCCACGATCAACAGAGCGGCGTCGGGCGGCCCGAAGCCGGGCACGGGGCGCGACCAGTACGTCCAGTCGCGGTAGGCGGCACGTTTGCCCCGTCCGGCCTCCTGCCGCCAGGCGACGAGCCGGGGGCAGGCCGTGCAGCCGGTGATCCGCCCGTCCAGCACGGCGAGCCCGTCCCGGTCCGGAACGTCCCGCGCCGCGGCCCGCACCCGCGCGGCGCTCCCGATGGCTTCGACGGCGTCCACCCCACCACGGTAGGCATCCGCGGCTCTCCCCGCCGGCGGGGAGATATGCACGGCGGCCGGCACGAGCGGCCGACTATGGTCGGAGCATGGCTTCTGATGTGGCGGGCGGACCCGGTCCGACCCCGCCGGACACCCCGTCCGATCCGGCTCCCGAGCACCCGGCGAAGGCCGACCCGGCCCCCGCGGTCGCCCCCGACCCGTCCCGGGGCAGTGTCCGGGTGGACAGTTGGATCTGGTCGGTGCGCCTGGTGAAGAGCCGTTCACTGGCGGCGACCGCCTGCCGGGGCGGGCACGTCCGGGTCAACGGCGAGCGGGTCAAGCCCGCACACGGCGTACGGGTCGGGGACGAGGTGCGCGTGTGGCACGCCGGGCGCGAGCGGGTCGTGGTCGTCAAGGAACTCCTGCGCAAGCGGGTCGGGGCGCCGGTGGCCGTCACCTGCTACCTCGACAACAGTCCGCCGCCCCCGCCGCGCGAGGCCGTGGTACCCATCGGCCTCCGGGACCGGGGCACCGGTCGCCCCACCAAGCGGGACCGCAGGGAACTGGAGCGGCTGCGCGGCGCCGGCCCGGGCGTCACCCGCGGCCCCGACGCCCCCACGGGCTTCGGTGACCCTTCGCCCCGGGGACGGAGCGGGAGCCCTCGCTGACCCTCCCGCCGGTCACGCCTGCGGCACCACCCGCAGCCACATCCCGTCGTCGGTGAGGGCGCGGTCCACCCGCAGCCCCGACTCCGCGAGCACCTCGTCCAACTCCGCCGGGGTCATCGGGCGGCTGAGGAAGGTCTGCCGCCAGACGGCGTCGGGGAAGACGTACTCCGCACGGACCTCACGCACCCCGTCCGCCGCGGGCAGCGAAGCGATCCGCACGGTGAAACCGGCGGGGTCGACCCGTTCGACCGGGCCCCGGGTGTGGTAGTCGGCCCCTTCCCGCTGGACGATCACGCACCCTTCGGCGGTGACGTGACGGCGGCAGGCGTCGAGGATGCCCCGTTGCACCCGGCGGTCACCGGAGTGCACCAGGTACGACGTCAGCGTCACCACGTCGAAGGTCTCGCCCAGGTCGAGCGACTCGATGGAGCTCCGCACGGTACGGGCCCCCTTGACCCGCGCCAGCATCTCGGCCGACTCGTCGACCGCGGTGACGTCGAACCCGCGCTCCACCAGGGGCCCGGTCATCCGACCGACTCCGCAGCCCAGTTCGAGGAGCCGGGCCCCCGCGGGCACCGCCCCGGCGATCACCTCCGGCTCCCCGTACAGGGGCAGTCGTGCGTACAGCTCCACCGCGCACCCGTCCGGAGTGATCGCGCCGGGCCCGGATCCCTCGTATCCCTCACGCATGGAGGACTCCTACCCGGTCCCGCGACGGCTAGCCCACGGCGTGCCCCCGGAGTACGGTGCAGGAGGGAGTGGTGATGGCACCATGCGCACCGGCAACGAGCCGGCCACCGCGCGCAGCCCGCTGCGCATGCGGTTCTGGCTGAACCTCTGGGGCATGGCCTGGGCGATCGCGGGAACGGCCGCCTTCGCCTGGGTCGGGCGACCGGGCTGGGCGGCTGCCTGCGCGGTCCTGTGGGTGATCACCGTGGTGGACCTGTTCGCGATCGTCCGGCACATCCGGCAGGGCCCGCACTACCAGCCGGGTCGGGACGTCCCGCCCTACGAACCGCCCTCGGACGACCGGTGACCGTGCCCTCCGCCCCCGGACGGGGGTGTCAGTCGTCGAAGCGGGCCGCGGCCAGGTACTCGGGGTTGGGGTCCAGGGCCGCCGCAAGCCGGAAGTGCCGCACCGCCTGCTCCGGTCGGCCCGCCCGCTCGTAGGTCCGGGCGAGCGCGAAGTGCGCGAAGGCGTTGTCGGGCTCGCGCTCCAACACGATCGTGAATTCCAGCTCGGCCGGCCTGAGCTGGGCGGCGGCGAAGAAGGCCCGCGCGCGCAGCAACCGGGCCGCGGTGTTCTCCGGGTGCGCCGCGATGACCCGGTCCAGCAGTTTCACGGCCCCTCGGGGGTCCCGCGCGTCCAGCAGCCGCTCGGCCGCACGGTAGTCGATGACGTGGGTCTCCGGGCTTCGTCCGCTGGATGCACTGCGCTCGGCCACACCTCACCCCTTCCCCTCCGTCACCCGTTCAACGCGCCGTCCCCGCCGCCGCATTCCCCGTGCCCGGAGGCGGCCACCCGTCACGCACCGGTCGCCCGCCGCACCAACCCCTCCCAGACCCGGGCCACCGCTTCCCTCAGCTCATCGAGCGGCACGTCGTTGTCGATCACGACGTCGGCGACGGCCAACCGCTGCTCCCGCGTGGCCTGGGCGGCCATCCGGGCCCGGGCGTCCGCCTCGGACATGCCCCGCAGCCGCGTCAGCCGGTCCAGTTGGGTCTCCGGGGCGACGTCGACCACGACGACGAGGTCGTAGAGGTCGGACAGGCCGTTCTCCGCGAGCAGCGGAACGTCCTGGACGACCACCGCGTCGGCGGGGGCGGCGTCCTTCAGCTCCGCGGAGCGGGCGCGTACCAGGGGGTGCACGATCCCGTTGAGCACGGCCCGTCGATCGGGGTCCGTGAAGACGATCGCCCCCAGTGCGGCACGGTCCAGCGAACCGTCCCCGGCCAACACCTCCGGCCCGAAGGCATCCACCACCGCGGCCAGCCCGGGCGTCCCCGGCTCGACCACCTCCCGGGCGATCCGGTCGGCGTCGATCAGCACCGCGCCGTGCTCCACGAGCAGCCGGGACACCTCGCTCTTGCCGGCTCCGATGCCACCGGTCAGACCCACTGTCAGCATGCCCGCAGCCTAGCGCCGTGGGCTCGGCCGCTCAGGCGTCGCCCTCGCGCTCCGCGAGGAAGCGTTCGAACTCCCGGCCGATCTCGTCGGCGGAGGGGATCTCGGAGGGCTCGGCCAGCATGTTGCCCCGGCTCTCCGCACCGGCCGCGGCGTCGTACTGGTGCTCCAACCCCTGGACCAGGCTGGTCAACTCCTCGTCGCCCTCCCTGATCTGACGGTCGATCTCGGTCTGCGTGCGGTGCGCCTCGGTGCGCAGGGCGTGCGCGACGCTCGGGAGGACCAGACCGGTGGCGGAGGTGATGGCCTCCAGTGCGGTGAGGGCCGCGTCGGGATAGGCGGAGCGGGCGATGTAGTGCGGTACGTGCGCCGCGACGCCGAGGACGTCGTAGCCGGCCTCCATCAGCCGGTACTCCACCAGCGACTCCGCGCTACCGGGCACCTGGGCCTCGTCGAAGGGGCTGCGGTGGCCGGGCACCAGGTCGGTGCGGGAACCGTGCGGGGTGAGCCCCACGGGTCGCGTGTGCGGGACACCCATGGGGATGCCGTGGAAGTTCACCGCGAGCCGGACCCCGAGACGGTCCACGATCTGCTGCACGGCGGCGGCGAAGCGCTCCCACTCGACATCGGGTTCGGGGCCGGAGAGGAGCAGGAAGGGGGCTCCGGTGGCGTCCTGGACGAGGTGCACCTCCAGCGCCGGCACCTCGTACTCCGTCCAGCGGTCCCGCCGGAAGGTCAACAGCGGGCGCCGGGCGCGGTAGTCGACCAGCCGGTCGTGGTCGAAGCGGGCGACCACCTGGTGCGGCATCGCGTCCAGCAGTCTCTCCACGATCTGGTCGCCGGTCTCCCCCGCGTCGATGTAGCCGTCGAAGTGGTAGAGCATCACCAGGCCCGCGGACTCCTGGGCCAGCGCCACGTCGACGACGGCCAGGCCCTTCGGCTCCCACGTGTACAAATCCTGCGGATCAAGCACAGCCGCTCCTCCTCGTGTCCCTCAGCCAGAACACGCTGTGGGACGGGGACATTCCCCGCGTGACCGCCGGACATGCCCGCTCATCCGTCCGTCCCGTCACCCGAACGGCGACCGGCGGACCGGAGCGCACACGACGAAGGGCCCGCACCCCCGGGCTTGGGTTCAAGGGGTCGTCGCAACACCACTTGGTTTCAGGTGGTGAGTAGATCATGTAGACGCTCGGCTGGGGTATCCCAGCCGAGCGTCTTGCGTGGGCGGCCGGTTAGTTGTTTTGGGACGGGTTAGAGGTG
>NZ_JBEOWM010000062.1:0-31022 GCF_040296045.1 Streptomyces sp. NPDC002490
AAACGCCCGGTTACATTCCGAACCCGGAAGCTAAGCCTTTCAGCGCCGATGGTACTGCAGGGGGGACCCTGTGGGAGAGTAGGACGCCGCCGAACTAAATTTGATATGAGTCGTGTGTCCCGGGAGGGTTTCTTCCTGGGACACACGACTTTTTTGCGTTTTCCGGGGGAAGGTCCATGCCCTCAGTGCGGGGCTTTGTCCGTCGGGCGGTAGGGTCAGGACGTATCGTCGATTCGTTTCCCACAGGAGGCCCCCGGATGGAGGTCCAGGAGACCCGCGTCCAAACGAACCGGGTCCTCACCATCCCCAACATCCTCAGCATGGCCCGCCTCGCGGGTGTGCCGCTCTTCCTGTGGCTGATCCTCCGACCGGAGTTCGGCGGCCCCCAGAGCGATGGCTGGGCGTTGCTCGTGCTGGCCCTGAGCGGTATCAGCGACTATCTGGACGGGAAGCTCGCCCGGCGCTGGAACCAGGTCAGCAGCCTCGGTCGGCTGCTCGACCCCGCAGCCGACCGGCTCTACATCCTGTCCACCCTGGTCGGCCTCACCTGGCGTGACATCCTGCCGCTCTGGTTGACCGCCGTCCTGTTGGCACGTGAACTCGTGCTGTTGGTGATGGTCGGCATCCTGCGCCGACACGGATATCCGCCGCCGCAGGTGAACTTCCTCGGCAAGGCGGCCACCTTCAACCTGATGTACGCGTTCCCCTTGCTCCTCCTCAGCGACGGCAGCGGTTGGATCGCGTCACTCGCCGCCATTTTCGGATGGGCGTTCGCCGGGTGGGGTACAACCCTGTACTGGTGGGCAGGAGTCCTCTACGTGGTGCAGGTCCGCCGTCTGGTACGGGCGGACGCCATGGCCGGCTGAGCCCACCGATGACGCCTGGGCGGTGGCCTGATGGCCCGCAACGCATCCGTGCGGGACAATGAGAAGGCTCGCAGTCGGCTAGACCGTCGTCTCCCAAGGAGGACGCTTCCGACATGAAGGCCGTCGTGATGGCCGGAGGCGAAGGCACACGCCTTCGTCCGATGACCTCAAGCATGCCCAAGCCGCTCCTGCCGGTGGCGAACCGCCCCATCATGGAGCACGTGCTCAGGCTCCTCAAGAGGCATGGGCTCACCGAGACAGTGGTCACCGTCCAGTTCCTGGCTTCCCTCGTCAAGAACTACTTCGGCGACGGTGAAGAACTCGGCATGGACTTGTCCTACGCCAACGAGGAGAAGCCGCTCGGTACCGCGGGAAGCGTGAAGAACGCGGAAGAAGCGTTGAAGGACGACGCCTTTCTCGTCATCTCCGGTGACGCGCTCACCGACTTCGACCTCACCGAGCTGATCGCCTTCCACAAGGAGAAGGGGGCGCTCGTCACGGTCTGTCTCACCCGAGTGCCCAATCCGCTGGAATTCGGCATCACCATCGTCGACGAGGAAGGTCGGGTCGAACGGTTCCTGGAGAAGCCCACCTGGGGCCAGGTGTTCTCCGACACCGTCAACACTGGCATCTACGTCATGGAGCCGGAGGTCTTCGACTACGTCCAGGCCGACGCGTCCGTCGACTGGTCCGGCGACGTCTTCCCCCAATTGATGAAGGAGGGCAAGCCGGTCTACGGCTACATCGCCGAGGGGTACTGGGAGGACGTCGGCACCCACGAGAGCTATGTGAAGGCCCAAGCCGACGTCCTCGAAGGCAAGGTCGACGTCGACCTGGACGGATTCGAGATCTCCCCCGGGGTGTGGGTGGCGGAAGGGGCGGAAGTCCACCCCGACGCGGTCCTCCGGGGCCCGCTGTACATCGGGGACTACGCCAAGGTGGAGGCGAACGCCGAGATCCGCGAACACACGGTGGTCGGCTCGAACGTGGTGGTGAAGAGCGGGGCCTTCCTCCACAAGGCCGTGCTCCACGACAACGTGTACATCGGGGACCACAGCAACCTCCGCGGCTGCGTGGTGGGCAAGAACACCGACATCATGCGGGCGGCGCGCATCGAGGACGGTGCCGTCATCGGCGACGAGTGCCTCGTCGGCGAGGAATCGATCGTCCAGGGCAACGTACGGGTCTACCCCTTCAAGACCATCGAGGCGGGCGCCTTCGTCAACACCTCGGTCATCTGGGAGTCGCGGGGTCAGGCCCACCTCTTCGGGGCGCGGGGCGTCAGCGGCATCCTGAACGTGGAGATCACCCCCGAACTGGCCGTACGCCTCGCGGGTGCCTACGCCACGACCCTGAAGAAGGGAGCAACGGTCACCACCGCACGTGACCACTCCCGGGGCGCCCGCGCGCTCAAGCGCGCGGTGATCTCCGCGCTCCAGGCCAGTGCCATCGACGTGCGGGACCTGGAGAACGTCCCGCTTCCGGTGGCGCGGCAGCAGACCGCGCGGGGCAGCGCCGGCGGCATCATGATCCGCACCTCGCCCGGAGTGCCCGACTCGGTCGACATCATGTTCTTCGACGGCCGGGGCGCCGACCTCTCGCAGGCGAGCCAGCGCAAACTCGACCGGGTCTACGCACGCCAGGAGTACCGCCGTGCCTTCCCCGGCGAGATCGGGGACCTGCACTTCCCGTCGAGCGTCTTCGACTCGTACACCGGGTCCCTGCTGCGCAACGTCGACACCACGGGAATCGCCGAATCCGGGCTGAAGGTCGTGGTGGACGCCTCGAACGGGAGCGCCGGACTGGTCCTGCCCAGCCTGTTGGGCAGGCTCGGCGTCGACTCGCTGACCGTCAACCCGGGATTGGACGAGGCGCGGCCCACCGAGACCGCGGAGGCCCGGCGCTCCGGGCTGGTGCGGCTGGGCGAGATCGTGGCCTCCGCCCGGGCGGCCTTCGGCGTCCGCTTCGACCCGGTCGGCGAGCGGCTTTCCCTGGTGGACGAGAAGGGGCGGATCGTCGAGGACGACCGGGCGCTCCTGGTGATGCTGGACCTGGTCGCCGCCGAACGGCGCAGCGGTCGGGTGGCGCTGCCGGTGACCACCACCCGGATCGCCGAGCAGGTCGCCGCCTACCACGGCACCCAGGTCGACTGGACGACGACCACCCCCGACGACCTGACCCGGGTGGGACGTGAGGAGACGACGATCTTCGGCGGCGACGGCCGTGGCGGGTTCATCGTGCCCGAGTTCAGCAGCGTGTTCGACGGCACGGCGGCCTTCGTCCGACTCATCGGTCTGGTGGCCCGCACCCAGCTCACGTTGAGTCAGATCGATGCCCGGATTCCGCGGGCGCACGTCCTGAAGCGGGACGTGGCCACCCCGTGGGCGGTCAAGGGGCTGGTGATGCGGCGCGTGGTCGAGGAAGCCGGGGACCGGTCCGTGGACACCACGGACGGGGTCCGGGTGGTCGAGGCGGACGGCCGGTGGGTGCTGGTCCTGCCGGATCGCGCGGAAGCGGTCACCCACCTGTGGGCCGAGGGCCCCGACGACGCGTCCGCCCAGGCGCTGTTGGACGAGTGGTCGGCGGTCGTGGAGGGCGCCGGCAGCTGAGCGGAGGTCACCCGGGCGGGCCGTCGCACGACCCGCCCGGGTACGTCTTTCGAGTGGACGCCGGCGTCGCCGAACCGCCCCGTCCGGCGGCCGGACAGGGCCATTCGGAGGAATGGGCACCGACGTGCGACGATGTGCGGCATGCCGCAGCCGCCCCCTGTTCGGAGTACTGCTTCGCGTCCCCGGCGCCCGGACGCGTCCATGTCCCTGCTGACCAACGTCATGGACCACAGCCTCGACGACGGTTATGCGGAGGCGGCCGCCCGCAAGCGGGCGCAGGGCGAATCCGGCGGGCTTCCGAAGACGCTCCGGGCCCGCCTCGGGCTCGCCGGCGGGCTGGTCCTGGCGGCCCTCGTGGTCACGGTGGGTGCGGCCCAGGCCCGGGCCACCGCTCCGGTGATCGCGAAGGAGCGGGAGGAACTGATCGACCGGGTCGAGGCCGAAACCGCCGCGGCCGACGAGTTGCAGAAGAACGTGGACGACCTGCGGGACGACGTGCACGACCGCCGTCGCGAGGCGCTCCGGCACGAGACCGGCCCCGACGACCTCATCGGCGTCCTGGCGGGTTCCTCCGCCGTGCACGGACCCGGGGTCAAGCTGACGGTGGACGACGCGAAGGAGGCCGACGTCGACGGCGACGGCCCGCGCGGCACCTCCGGCTTCTCCGACACCGGGCGGGTCAAGGACCGTGACCTCCAGCGCGTCGTCAACGGCCTGTGGCACTCCGGTGCCGAGGCCGTGTCGATCAACGGCCAGCGGTTGACGGCGCTGTCCGCCATCCGTGCCGCCGGCGATGCGGTGCTGGTCGACAACCGGCCCCTGGTCCCGCCGTACACGGTGCTTGCGGTGGGGGACGGGGAGCGGCTGAGCACCCGGTTCCAGAACAGTCCCGACGGCCTGTACCTCAACGCTCTCCAGGAGAACTTCGGGATCAGGACCGGGATTTCCGTACACAAGGACCTGCGGTTGCCGGCGGCACCGAGCGTGATCGTCCGTACCGCACAGCCGAGAACAGAGAAGGGCACATCGTGATCGCCGTACTGGGCCTCGTCCTGGGAGTCGTGGCCGGACTGCTGGTCCGACCCGAAGTCCCCGCGGTGGTCGAGCCGTATCTGCCGATCGCCGTGGTCGCGGCGCTCGACGCCGTCTTCGGCGGCCTGCGGGCGATGCTCGACGGCATCTTCGACGACAAGGTGTTCGTGGTGTCGTTCCTGTCGAACGTCGTGGTGGCGGCACTGATCGTCTTCCTGGGCGACGAGTTGGGCGTCGGCGCCCAGCTGTCGACCGGTGTGGTGGTCGTGCTGGGCATCCGCATCTTCTCCAACGCCGCCGCGATCCGGCGGCACGTCTTCCGGGCGTGAGGCAGATGAACTCAGACGGCAGCGAGGGGCGCGGCCCCGAGGAGGGCACCCGTTCCGCGGGACGGGACGCCCGGCGGTCCGGCTCCGGGTGGCCGCTCCGTGCGGAACTGCCCGCGGAAGTGCCGGTGGGACCCGTGGCCGGCGGTCCGGGGGAAACGCAGGGGCACGGCGCCCCGGAGGGGGCTCCCCCGGGCCTGACGGGCCGTCAACGCCTGGTCAAGGGGTTGTGGCCGCCGCGCTTCAGCCGGGCGCAACTGATCGTGGCACTGCTGCTGGCGGGGCTCGGTTTCGGCCTCGCCGTCCAGGTGGCGGCCACCAGCGACAGTAGTGTGCTCCGTGGCGCCAGGCAGGAGGATCTGGTGCGGATCCTTGATGAACTGGATGACCGGACCCAACGTCTAGAAGAGGAGAAGCAGCGTCTCCAGGGCCAGCGGACCGAGCTGGAGAACAGCTCGGACCAGGCGGAAGAGGCGCGCAAGCAGACCGTCGAGAGGGAGAAGCAGCTGGGGGTGCTGGCGGGCACCGTGGGCGCCGAAGGACCCGGCATCACGGTGGTCGTCACGGACTCCCGGGCAGCGGTGGAGGCCCGCATGCTCCTGGACGCCGTCCAGGAGTTGCGTGCGGCCGGCGCCGAGGCGATCCAACTGAACGGGGTCCGGGTGGTGGCCGGCACGTATCTGACGGGCGGCAAGGGAGAAGGAGTGAGCGTGGACGGAACCGGGATCAGTCCCCCCTACCGTTTCAAGGTCATCGGCAGGCCGCAGGACCTCGAACCGGCGCTCAACATTCCCGGCGGCGTGGTGCAGACTCTGGAGAAGGAGCAGGCCGACGTGACCGTGACGCGCTCGAAGAAGATCGTCGTGGATGCCTTGCGGCCGGCGCAGCGGCCTGACTACGCTCGGTCGTCCTCGCGGTGAGCCGGGGAACGCCTCGGTCACTTTGCGAGGGCGCGTGATTGCGGGGGGTCGGCGCACCGGAAGCGCGGTGCGTGGTGGAAACTGTCTGGTGGGTACGGACGTTGTGAAGGTGTCCGGGTCGGCAGGTGTGTGTACTCAGGGTTCGTCCTGCCCCACGGGCGGGTCTGTTTCGGTCAAGGGGAATCGCCCGTGAAGTTGTTTGCGAAGTTGTTCGGCAAGAGCGCACGCGAGGAGCGTGGCAACGCCACGGCCCGGCACCGTGCCCCGCGGCAGGGGGACGCCGAGGCGCAGTCCGGTGAGCGTCCGCTGTTCCGCGATCAGGTGGGTGCTCCGGGCGGTGACGTCCCGGGTGGACGGGGCGCGTCTCCCGTCGACCCCGCCACCTCCGCGCCCATAGGTTTCGGGGAGCAGTCGGCCCCGGGCGCGGGCGGTGGGTTCGCCGCCGGTCCGTACGGCTCCCAGCCTCCGGGCGGGGGGCAGGAGGGCGGTCCGTCCATGGATCTGGTGTGCACGAGGTGCGGCAGCCGGAACGCGCAGGCGAGCCGTTTCTGCTCGCACTGCGGGGCTCCCCTGCGCGGTGGCGCCGAGCGGCCTTCGGAGACGACCTCGACCATTTCGATCTCCGGCCTGGAGGCGTACGACTCGGAGGTGACGGGGCAGACCCAGTTGCCCTCCCTGTCGCCCGAGGCGCAGGCCGCGGTCGACGCGCTGCCCTTCGGTTCCGCGCTCCTGGTGGTGCGACGGGGGCCGAACTCGGGCAGCCGTTTCCTCCTCGACGGTGATCTGACGACCGCGGGGCGTCACCCGCAGAGCGACATCTTCCTGGACGACATCACGGTCTCCCGGCGGCACGTCGAGTTCCGACGTGCACAGGACGGCTCGTTCACGGTCGCCGACGCGGGCAGCCTCAACGGCACGTACGTCAACCGTGAGCCGGTGGACAACGTTCGGCTCTCCCACGGCGACGAGGTGCAGATCGGTAAGTACCGGCTGGTCTTCTACGCGAGCCAGCGGGGTGTCTGACCAGGGAAGGTCCATGGTGCACACACCGGGCGGTGCCGGCAACGGCACCGCCGCGGCGGGCCGTCGCCTGCTGAGCATCGGCGCCGTGTTGAACGCGCTGCGGAACGAGTTCCCGGAGGTCACCATCTCCAAGATCCGTTTCTTGGAGTCGGAGGGCCTCGTCGAACCGCAGCGCACCCCGTCCGGGTACCGCAAGTTCAGCGTGCAGGACGTGGAGCGGCTCGGCCAGGTCCTGCGGTTGCAGCGGGACCACTACCTGCCGCTGCGGGTGATCCGCGAGTACGTGCAGGCCCTGGAACGGGGCGAGGCGGTCCAGCTGCCGTCCCTGGGGCGACCGGGTGACACCCCGGACGAGGACCCGGCGGGGCCCGGGGCTCCGGGGACCGCGCCCACGGCGGCCCGAGTGGGCCGTGCGGAGCTGATGGCCGCCGTCGGCATCGGGGAGGACGGGCTCGCCGAGTGGGAGTCCTACGGATTGCTCGCTCCGCTGCCCGACGGCAGCTACGACGCCTCGGCCGTGACCGTGGCGGGCCTCGTCCAGGAACTGGGCCGGTTCGGGATCGAGCCCCGGCACCTGAGGGCGATGAAGGGCTCCGCCGACCGCGAGGCCGGTCTCGTCGACCAGGTCGTGGCGCCCCTGCGGATGCACCGGAACCCCCAGACCCGGGCCCATGCCGAGGCCCGGGCCCGGGAGCTGGCCGGGCTCACCGTCCGGCTGCACACCGTGCTGGTGCACGCGGCCCTGGGGGTGCGGTCGCCCTGAGCGACCGGCCGTCCACGGCACCGGAACGGCCTGCTGGAGGGCCCGGAGGGGTGCCCGACTACCCAAAGGTGCCGGGCACGGCCTAGGGTTGCTGTGTGAACGAGCTCGACGTCGTAGGTGTCCGGGTCGAAATGCCCTCCAACCAACCGATCGTGCTTCTGCGTGAAGTGGGAGGCGACCGTTACCTCCCCATCTGGATCGGGCCCGGGGAGGCGACGGCGATCGCCTTCGCCCAACAGGGCATGGCTCCCGCGCGTCCGCTGACCCACGACCTGTTCAAGGACGTGCTGGAGGCCGTGGGCCAGGAGCTGAGCGAAGTGCGCATCACGGACCTCCGCGAAGGCGTCTTCTACGCGGAACTGGTCTTCGCAAGCGGTGTCGAGGTCAGTGCGCGTCCTTCGGACGCCATAGCGCTGGCCCTGCGCACGGGAACGCCGATCTACGGCAGTGACGGGGTGCTCGCCGACGCGGGCATCGCCATCCCCGACGAGCAGGAGGACGAGGTGGAGAAGTTCCGCGAGTTCCTCGACCAGATCTCCCCCGAGGACTTCGGCACCAACAGCCAGTGACCGGACTGTCGGGCCCGCGCCGCCGGTGCGAGCGTCCGGACGGTGGGGGTCGTCTCCATCCCGGGACGGCCCTCTCACCGCATTCGGCTAGCCTTTCCCCGCAACCGGACACGGGAAACCACTCGTAGGGTGATTATCACTCGGCGTGGCGAGTGTGGCGATCGTTGACGCACTCCGAGCGACTGCCTACCGTCGTGAGGGCAGGTCAAGGACGGAGGTCGGCGTGAGAAGCAGCGGCGACGGTACGGCTGGGGGTGCCCCCGGACGGATCCTGGGGGAAGGCGGCCCGTACGCGCTCCACGACGGTCGGGTCGGCCAGGTGCCGCCCCGTCCCCTGCCGGTGCCCGAGAACGACGCCCGGCGCGCCGCGGAACCGGTCGGCTACCGGGGTCCCACCGCGTGTGCCGCCGCCGGCATCACCTACCGCCAGTTGGACTACTGGGCCCGCACCGGTCTGGTGGAGCCCAGCGTTCGGCCCGCGCACGGCTCCGGCACCCAGCGGCTGTACAGCTTCCGGGACGTGGTCGTCCTCAAGATCGTGAAGCGGTTCCTGGACACGGGCGTGTCCCTCCAGAACATCCGGGCGGCCGTCCAGCACCTGCGGGAGCGCGGATTCCGCGACCTGGAGCGGCTGACGCTGATGAGCGACGGCGCCACCGTCTACGAGTGCAGTTCGCCCGACGAGGTGCACAAGTTGCTCCAGGGCGGCCAGGGCGTCTTCGGCATCGCCGTCGGCGTGGTCTGGCAGGACGTCGAGAGCGCCCTGTCCCAACTGCACGGCGAGCGCGTCGACACGGGAGAGACCTTGATCGGCCACAATCCGGCGGACGAACTCGCCCGGCGCCGCAACCGCGCCGGCTGACCTCGGGAGGCCGCCCCCGGGCCGCCTGGGGGCGTTGTCACCGCCGTAGGGCAGCATCGGAAGGGTGAGGAACCAGCCCACCATCCTGCACCTGGACATGGACGCCTTCTACGCCTCGGCGGAGCAGGCCGCCAAGCCCAGCCTGCGCGGGAAGGCCGTGGTGGTGGGCGGCATCGGTCCGCGGGGGGTGGTGGCCACCGCGTCCTACGAGGCACGCCGGTTCGGGGTCCGCTCGGCGATGCCCACGGCCCAGGCCCGCAGGCTCGCTCCGAACGCCGCCTACCTGGTGCCCCGCTTCGGCTTCTACCGGGAGATCAGCGACCGGGTGATGAGCATGTTGCGGGAGTTGTCCCCGCTGGTGGAGCCGCTCAGCCTGGACGAGGCCTTCGTGGACCTGGAGGCGGGCGGCACGGCCCGCGAGGAGGCGTCCGCCCGCGCGGTGGGCACCCGACTGCGCGCCGACATCCGGGCCGCCACGGGGCTGACCGGGTCGGTCGGGCTGGCCGCCTCCAAGATGGTCGCCAAGATCGCATCGGAGGAGGCCAAACCGGACGGTCTGCTGCTGGTGCGGGCGGGCACCGAACGGGCCCTGCTGGCCCCCATGGCGGTCCGGGTGCTGCCGGGGGTGGGGCCCGCCACCGGCGACCACCTGCGCCGGGCGGGCATCAGCACCGTCGGCGAACTCGCCGAGGCCGGCGAGGACGAACTGGTGCGGCTGCTGGGCAAGGCCCACGGAGCGGGCCTGTACGCGATGGCCCTCGCCCGCGACGAGCGGCCGGTGGTGGCCGAACGCGAGACGAAGTCGGTGTCCGTGGAGGACACGTACGACGTCGACATCCACGACCGGACCCGGGTGCGGCTGGAGGTGCAGCGGCTCGCCGAACGGTGCGTGCGACGGCTGCGGGACTCCGGCCATTCGGGCCGCACCGTGGTGCTCAAGGTGCGCCGCTACGACTTCTCGACGCTCACCCGCTCCGAGACGCTGCGCGGGCCCACCGACGACCCCAGGGTGGTCCGCGAGGCGGCCGGCCGCCTGCTGGAGTCGGTGGACACCACCGGCGGCGTGCGGCTCCTCGGCGTGGGCGTCAGCGGCCTCGCCGACTACACCCAGGAGGACCTGTTCGCGCAGGCGGCCGGGGAGCACCCGCCCGAGGTGCCCGCCGACACGGAGGCCGATCCGGGGGCCGAAGGCCCGCAGGACCCCGTGTCGTCCGCCCGTGCGTCCTCCCGGTGGGCGGCCGGACACGACGTCCACCACGCCGTCCACGGGCCGGGCTGGGTCCAGGGCAGCGGGGTGGGACGGGTGACGGTGCGCTTCGAGACCCCAAACTCCCCGCCGGGCCGGGTGCGGACCTTCGCCGTGGACGACCCCGACCTCACCCCCTCCGACCCGGTCCCCCTGGTGGCGGACGGCTACCTCTCCCCGGACGGCTCGGGCTCGTCCCCCGGGCCGGCGGCCCACTCGCCGACGTCCGGGCCGGGAGAGGCCACGTCGAGCCCGTAGTGGTGGTAGAGCCGCAGCTCCTGTTCGGGGGAGAGGTGGCGCCCCACGCCGAAGTCCGGGGCGTCCCTGATCAGGGCGCGCTCGAAGGGCACCCGGAGGGTGCCCGCCACCAGTTCGCTGGGCTCCAGGGGGACGAACGCGTCCCGGCTGAACAGACCCGTCCGGATCGCCGCCCACTCCGGCACTCCCGTGGCGTCGTCGAGGTAGACCTCGTCCACCGTGCCGATCCTCGCACCGTGGAGGTCGAACGCCTTGCGGCCGATCAGGTTGCGCGGATCGATGTCGGTCTGCACGTGCCCTCCAGCTCGTCGCAACTCATCCGTCAGCACCACGAAAGAGCAGATTTCCGCAGGCGGCCACTCGAAGCCCCGTGCGAAGAGCCGCTGGTAGGCTGGAGGCGGCTGTCGACCCCGTGCGGGAGAGCTCCCTGGCCACGGTCGGGGGCGCCGAAGGAGCAAATCCTCCCCGGAATCTCTCAGGCCCCAGTACCGCGCGGGTGAGGTCACTCTGGAAAGCAGGGCGGGCGGTTTCCGGACCTCCGCCCTCACCGACGGTGAAAGTCGGGCCGCGCGCCCGGTGAAGCTCTCAGGTTGAGATGACAGAGGGGGAGGCCGTCCGGGCACCCGCGTCATGGTGCCCCTCGCAGGTCGTACCGACCAGGAGGCCCCCGCAATGACTGTCAACCGTCCCCCGCTCTCCCAGCTCGAACAGGGCATTCCGTTCGAGCGGCGCCACATCGGCCCCGATGCGGAAGCCCGTGCCAAGATGCTCGCCCAGGTCGGGTACGGCTCACTGGACGAGCTGACGGCCACCGCGGTCCCCGACGTCATCAAGAACGCCGAGGCGCTCGACCTGCCCGCGGCCCGCACCGAGGCCGATGTCCTCGCCGAACTGCGCTCCCTCGCCGACCGCAACGACGTCCTCGGCTCCATGATCGGCCTGGGCTACTACGGCACCTTCACCCCGCCGGTCATCCTCCGCAACGTCATGGAGAACCCGGCCTGGTACACCGCCTACACGCCGTACCAGCCGGAGATCTCGCAGGGCCGTCTGGAGGCCCTGCTGAACTTCCAGACGACGGTGGCCGAACTGACCGGGCTGCCCACGTCCGGAGCCTCCCTCCTGGACGAGGGGACCGCCGCCGCCGAGGCCATGGCACTCTCCCGCCGGGTCGGCAAGGTCAAGGGCGGCGTCTTCCTCGTCGACGCGGACACCCTGCCCCAGACGGTCGCCGTCATCCGGACCCGCGCCGAACCGACCGGGGTGGAGGTCGTCGTCGCCGACCTGACCGCCGGCATCCCCACCGAGGTCGCCGAGCGGGGCGTCACCGGCGTCCTGCTCCAGTACCCGGGGGCCTCCGGGGCCGTGCTCGACCTGCGCCCCGTCATCGAACAGGCCCACGAACTGGGCGCCGTCGTCACCGTCGCCGCCGACCTGCTCGCCCTCACCCTGCTGACCCCGCCCGGCGAACTGGGCGCGGACATCGCCGTCGGCACCACCCAGCGCTTCGGCGTGCCCATGGGCTTCGGCGGCCCGCACGCCGGCTACCTGGCGGTGCACGAGAAGTTCGCCCGCAACCTGCCCGGCCGGCTCGTCGGCGTGTCCGTCGACCGCGACGGCGACCGCGCCTACCGGCTCGCGCTCCAGACCCGCGAACAGCACATCCGCCGCGAGAAGGCCACCAGCAACATCTGCACCGCCCAGGTGCTGCTCGCCGTGATGGCCGGCATGTACGCCGTCTACCACGGGCCGGAGGGCCTGCGGACCATCGCCCGCCGCACCCACCGCTACGCCGCGGTCCTCGCGGCGGGCCTGCGGGCCGCCGGTGTCGAGGTGGTGCACGGCGCGTTCTTCGACACGGTGACGGCACGGGTGCCCGGCAGGGCCGCCGCCGTCGTGGCCGCGGCCCGCGAGGACGGGGTCAACCTGCGGCTGGTGGACGCCGACCACGTCGGCGTGGCCTGCGACGAGACCACCACCCGCGAGCAACTCGGGACGGTCTGGACCGCCTTCGGAGCCGACGCCGACGTCGAGGACCTGGACGCGAGGGTCCCGGACGCTCTGCCGGCGGCGCTGCTGCGCACCGACGACTACCTGACGCACCCCGTCTTCCACCAGTACCGCTCCGAGACGGCGATGCTGCGCTACCTGCGCCGGCTCTCCGACCGGGACTACGCCCTCGACCGGGGCATGATCCCGCTCGGTTCCTGCACGATGAAGCTGAACGCCACCACCGAGATGGAACCGGTCACCTGGCCGGAGTTCGGGCAGCTGCACCCCTTCGCCCCTGCCGAGCAGGCCCAGGGTTACCTGACGCTGATCCGGGAACTGGAGGACCGGCTCGCCGAGGTCACCGGCTACGACAAGGTGTCCCTCCAGCCGAACGCGGGGTCGCAGGGCGAACTGGCCGGCCTGCTCGCGGTGCGCGGCTACCACCGGGCGCGCGGGGAGGAACAGCGCACGGTCTGCCTGATCCCCTCCTCGGCGCACGGGACGAACGCGGCGAGCGCGGTCATGGCGGGGATGCGGGTGGTCGTCGTGGCGACCGCCGACGACGGCGAGGTGGACGTCGACGACCTGCGGGCCAAGATCGAGCGGCACCGCGAGGAACTGGCCGTCCTGATGATCACGTATCCGTCGACGCACGGGGTGTTCGAGGAGCACGTCGCCGACATCTGCGCGGCCGTGCACGACGCGGGCGGCCAGGTCTACGTCGACGGCGCCAACCTCAACGCGCTGGTCGGGCTGGCCAAGCCGGGGCGGTTCGGCGGCGACGTCTCGCACCTGAACCTGCACAAGACCTTCTGCATCCCGCACGGGGGCGGCGGGCCCGGGGTCGGGCCGGTGGCGGTGCGCGCCCATCTCGCACCCCATCTGCCGAACCACCCGCTCCAGCCGGCGGCCGGACCGGACACGGGCGTGGGGCCGATCTCGGCCGCGCCGTGGGGTTCGGCGGGCATCCTGCCCATCTCCTGGGCGTACGTGCGCCTCATGGGCGGTGAAGGGCTCAAGCGGGCCACCCAGGTGGCGGTGCTGTCCGCGAACTACGTCGCCAAGCGCCTGGAGCCGCACTACCCGGTCCTCTACACCGGTCCGGGCGGTCTGGTCGCCCACGAGTGCATCATCGACCTGCGGCCGCTCACCAAGGCGACCGGCGTGACGGTCGACGACGTGGCCAAGCGGCTGATCGACTACGGCTTCCACGCGCCCACGATGTCGTTCCCGGTGGCGGGCACCCTGATGATCGAGCCCACCGAGAGCGAGGACCTCACCGAACTCGACCGCTTCTGCGAGGCGATGATCGCCATTCGGGCGGAGATCGAGAAGGTGGCGTCCGGACAGTGGCCGGCCGAGGACAACCCGCTGTGCAACGCGCCCCACACCGCGCGTTCCCTGGCCGGCGACTGGGAGCACCCCTACGAGCGGGACGTGGCGGTCTTCCCGGCCGGGGTGTCGCCCGCGGACAAGTACTGGCCGCCGGTGCGGCGGATCGACCAGGCGTACGGCGACCGCAACCTGGTGTGCTCCTGCCCGCCGCTGGACGCCTACGGGGAGTGAACCGCCGGCAGGGCTTGACGTGCTGACGGACCGGTCGGGCGGCCACGGGTCGCCCGACCGGTCCGTCAGCACCGGCGGGCTCAGGCCGCCGTCATCACCCCGTCCGCGCCCAGTGGGCGACGAGGCGCGATGACTTCGCCGTTGGGTAGGAGTTCACCGGTGTCCTCGAAGTGCAGGACGCCGTTGCAGAGGAGACTCCACCCCTGTTCGGGGCGGTGGGCCACGGCGAGCGCGGCCTCACGGTCGGCGGACTCCGCCGTCGGGCACGATGGCTGATGCTGGCACATGGTGGAAGCGCTCTTTCGCTGCGGTGTGACGTCCGTGCTGCGGCGGAACGAGGAGACGTGCCGCCGCCCGTGTCGTCGGTCTGATTCCAGTGTTGCCGCACGGGCGTGATTCCGCAGGGATTTCGTCGCAGCCGGTTCTTACTCGCTAGACGCGTATCACCCGCAAGGATGGTTCAGTCCACCTGGCCTGTCCCAAAGGAGGGTTCGCCATGGTCGGAAAGGGCTAGTCCGTCTGGGCCGGAAACGGAGGGGAACGGCCCCGGTGCTCGGAGTGAGCGGTGGGGCCGCCGTCGCGCAGGGGAACCCCCGGGCGCCGTGGGGTCCCTCGCGGAGCGGGTCAGGCCGGCGCGGCGAGCGGAGGCGCCGGTGCGAGCCGGTGCCCCAGGGCGGGCAGCAGTTCGTCCACCCGGTGGACGCGGTGGGCCGGCACCCCCGGGGGCGCCGGCGCCAAGGGGACGAGCAGGTCGTCGGGGGCGGGACTGCCCACCGCCGGGTCCGCCGCGGGGTCGCCGTGCAGCCACAGGGTCAGCATGTACAAGCCGGGGAGCGACAGCAGTCGGGGCTGGTGGGGGGCCTGGAGGGATTCCGCCTGGCGCACGGCGCGTTCGGTGGAGGCGATGTACGGGCCCTCGAAGAAGTGGGAGAAGGCCCAGCCGTCCGGGGTGAGGACGGTGTCCGCTGCGGCCACCGACCTGCCGTCGCACCGGATCGCGTAGCGCCAGCCCGCGAGGCTGGCGCGGGCCCCGGGCACGAGCCGGTCGAGTACGTGGACGGGCAGCGGGAGTTCCGCCGCGACGGCGCCCTGCGCGGAACGCAGGGTGGGGGTGCGGGCCTCGTGAACGGCGGTGGGGGATTCCAGTGCCGTGATGACGCTACTCAGGGTGGGCGCGGGGGCTGGGGGATAGACCAGCGGCATGGTGGGTCGCCTCTCATTCACCGGCAGGCGGAACCAGGAAGCGCGGACAGCACTGTCAGCGCACGGGGTCAGAGGAAGCGGGAGCGGTGGGACAGGGCCGCGAACGCCAACTCTCTGCCTCGGTAGCGAAGTTTATACGATGCGCGTTCGTTCGATGATTCGGCTAGCTGATCGAACCGGCCCGAGCAAGATGTCTTCTGGCCGGTGGGTCGGGCTTTTTTATCCCCATTCGCGATGCGTTCGACTCTGTGACCTCGTGTTGTTTTGTGGGGTGGGGCGGCCGATTCTCCTTGCCGTTTTGCGCCACAATTCGGCAGGCTTTGCGGGGGCGCGGCTAGCCCTTCTGCTCGACCTTGTGGGTGTTCCCGTGCGCAGCGTCCATTGCCTCGTGAAAGCGCCCAATGCGGAACACGCCCGTGGTGGCGGGGCCAGGTGGCGGCGGCGGGACGTTACCGATGGCCGCGTCTGGGCATCATCCCCGAGGACGACGCGGCCAGACGGTGGGCTGCCCACTTCGAGGAGGGAATACTTCGATGGGGGAGAAGGTCGTAGCGGGTGTGGTCGACCTGTCCGATCGGCAGCGGTACCGGAAGAAGCTCCGACAGTGTCTGACGGGGCTCGGGCGACTCCTGGACGAGGAGCGCTTCGACCGTCCCAAGAACCTCATGGGACTGGAGATCGAGCTCAATCTCGCCGGGCCGGACGGGTTGCCGCGGATGATGAATGCGCAAGTGCTCGAACGGATCGCGAGCCGGGATTTCCAGACCGAACTGGCCATGTTCAACCTGGAAGTCAATATCGCGCCCCACCGGCTCGGCGGACGGGTGTTGGACCAGTTGGCGGAAGAACTCCGCACCGGTCTCTCCTACGCCCACCGGAAGGCGAACGAAGTCGATGCCGGAATCGTGATGATCGGGATCCTCCCCACGCTCACCCAGGGCGACCTGGTGCCGGCGAACCTCTCCGAGGCGGATCGCTACACGTTGCTCAACGAGCAGATCGTCGCTGCCCGGGGAGAGAGCTTCCTCCTCGACATCGACGGCGTGGAACGACTCACCTGCACCTCGGAGTCGATCGCCCCCGAGGCCGCCTGCACCTCGGTGCAACTCCACCTCCAGGTGACCCCGGCCCGGTTCGCGGGGGTGTGGAACGCGGCTCAGGCCGTGGCGGGGGTGCAGATCGCCCTGGGGGCCAATTCGCCCTTCCTGTTCGGCCGGGAACTGTGGTGCGAATCCCGGCCGCCGCTGTTCCAGCAGTCCATCGACACCCGTCCGCCAGAGCTGGCGGCCCAGGGCGTCCGGCCGCGCACCTGGTTCGGGGAACGCTGGATCGACTCGCCGTACGACCTGTTCGAGGAGAACCTGCGGTTCTTCCCGCCGCTGCTGTCGATCTGCGACGAGGAGGACCCGCTGAAGGTGCTCGACGGGGGCGGGGTGCCCTCGCTCGCCGAACTGGTGCTGCACAACGGCACCGTGTACCGGTGGAACCGCCCGGTGTACGGCGTCGCCGACGGCGTGCCCCACCTGCGGGTGGAGAACCGGGTGCTGCCGGCCGGGCCGACGGTCGTCGACGTCGTCGCGAACACGGCCTTCTACTACGGAGTGGTGCGGGCACTGGCCGAGGACGCCGTCCCGGTGTGGAGCAGGCTGTCCTTCGAGGAGGCCGCCGCCAACTTCGACGACGCCTGCCGGCACGGGATCGGGGCCGAACTGCGATGGCCCCGCCCGGGGCGGCACGGCGGCGTGCGCAGGATCGCCGCCACCGCCCTCGTCCTGGACGAACTGCTGCCCCTGGCCGCCGCGGGGCTGGACGCCTGGGGCGTGACCCCCGCCGACCGCGACCTGTACCTCGGAGTGATCGAGGAGAGGTGCCGCAGGCGGGCCAACGGGGCCTCGTGGCAGGCGGCCACCTTCCACCGCGCCCTCGCGGGAGGCATGGACCGCAACGCGGCGCTGGCCGCCACGACCCGGCGCTACTGCGAGCTGATGCACGCGGGGGACCCGGTGCACGCCTGGCCGATCGGCTTGCCGCGCCCCGCCCTCCCCCTGGGCTGATCCCGCGGCCCCGCTCGCCCCTGCGCCCCGCGAGGTGCACCCCTGCACGGTCCGGGGACCCGTTCGGGGGAGGATGGGCGCTGCGGGCGGGGCCGGGGGTCCCGTGCGGCCAGGGATGACGGCGTCACGCAGCGGGAGGCACGGGTGCAGACGGTAGCGGGGTCGGCGGTGGGACCCGGAACGGGCGAACCGGGGGAGCAGCTCTCGCGCCGGACGCTGAGGGACGAGACCCTGCTGGTCCTCGCGCTCTCCCTGGGCGCGAGCGGAGTGTCCGCGCTGATCAGCTTCCTCGGGTCGGTCACCGAACCGGGGGGCCTGCGGGACCAGGCCGCCACCATGAACGCCTCGGCGGCGCCCGGCCGGCCCTGGCTGGACCTGGCCTGGCAGCTCTTCGGCATCACCTCCGCGCTGGTGCCCGTCGCGCTGGTCGCCCATCTGTTGATCCGGGAGGGCAAGGGACTCGGGGTGCTCGGCTTCGACCGGCGCCGCCCGTGGTTCGACCTCGGGCGCGGGGCCGCCGTCGCCGCGGCGATCGGCAGTACCGGGATCGCCTTCTACCTGCTGGTGCGCGGGCTCGGGTTCAACCTCACGGTGGTGCCCGAGGCGCTGCCCGAGGTCTGGTGGAAGTACCCGGTGCTCATCCTGTCCGCGGTGCAGAACTCCGTGCTGGAGGAGGTCATCGTCCTCGGTTACCTGCTGCGCAGGCTGGACCAACTCGGCTACTCGCCCTGGGCCTCGCTGGCGACGAGCTCGGTGCTGCGCGGTTCGTACCACCTCTACCAGGGCATCGGCGGCTTTATCGGCAACATGGTGATGGGCGTGGTGTTCGTCTGGCTGTACCGGCGGTGGGGGCGGATCGGTCCGCTGGTCGTCGCCCACACCCTGCTGGACATCGGTGCGTTCGTCGGCTACGCACTGCTGGCCGGCAGGGTGGACTGGCTGCCCACGGCGCCCTGACGGATCAGCGGGTCGGCGGCGGGGCGAGCAACCGGCCGTCGAACACGGTGACCGCACCGCCGGTCAGCAGCGTGCGCGGGCCCCTGAGTTCGGCGCGGACCAGCCCGGAACGCGCCGACGCCTGGAGCCCAGTGAGGGCGTTGCGCCCCAGGCGCGCCGCCCAGAAGGGGGCGAGGGCGGTGTGCGCGCTCCCCGTGACCGGATCCTCGTCGATGCCGACCCGGGGGAAGAAGCAGCGCGACACGAAGTCGTGGCCCGCGTCCGGTGCGCCGGCCGGTGCGGTGGCGATCACGCCGCGCTCCGACACCCGGGCGAGGGCCGTGAGGTCCGGGGCGAGGGCGCGGACCGTCCGTTCGTCCGGAAGCGCCACCAGCAGGTCCCCCACCTCGGCTCCGGTGTCGTGGACGGACAGCGGTTCGGCGCCGAGGGCCCGCACCAGCTCCTCCGACGCGGTGACCGGGGTGAGCGGAGCGGTCGGGAAGTCCAGGGTGATCGTCCCGTCGGGGTGCGGTGCCGCGGTCAGGACACCGCAGCGGGCCCGGAACCGGACCGGGCGGTCCGCGAGCCCGTCGGAGACGAGGGCGTGCGCCGTGGCCAGCGTGGCGTGCCCGCACATGGAGACCTCGGTGGCCGGGGTGAACCAGCGCAGGGCCCAGTCGGCGTCACCCCCGGGCGGGAGCGGGTGCGCGAACGCCGTTTCGGCCTGGTTCACCTCCAGGGCCACCTGCTGCATCCAGTCGTCCCGGGGGAAGCCGGACGGGTTCGCGGGGTCGCCGAAGAGGACGACCCCGGCGGGGTTCCCGGCGAAGGGCCGGTCGGTGAAGGCGTCGATGATTCGTAGGCGCATGACAGGACCGTAGGGGTTCTCCCGGTGTCCCGGCCAAGGCCAATGCGGCACCACTGGCCCGGTCGCGGGGCGGGCGGGAGCAGCGGTGCGCAGGAGGCGTGGCGCGCGTCGGTGCCGGTTCCACCGCTCCGCGAGCCGCTCGCCCCTCGTGCTTGCCGTACTCCACGAACCCGTTGCGCCCGCCCGCCCGCCGGCCGGCCGTCCCGTCCCGTCCCGTCCGAGGGTCGGTCGGTCCCACCGAACCCTGACCGCCGCAGGCCAAGGGCAGATGCTCGCCGGTCAGGCCCGGCGCCGCCCGGCCCGGCGGCTGACTATGCGCCCTTGACCTGGCCTTTTCCATGCGGTGCGGCTCCGTCCTGCCAGCGGTAGAGGTCGCGCAGCAGGGAAATCTCGGCGCCGTGATGGATCAGTTCCCTGTTGACGTGCAGGACCCTGTTCTCCATGGGAAACCGCTCGGGACCCACCGCGGGCGGATCGTCCAGGTCGGCGTCCGAGAGCTCGCGGACCCCCGCGTTCCATCTTCCGTACATCTCATCGAGCTGTTTCAGTGCCTCGTCAGCGGTCCCCGCGTAGGCGAAGGTCCGGGAGTCGACGCCCTGGCCGCCGAAGTACCATCCGACCCGGTAGCCCAGGCACGAGACGACGACGTGCGCCAGCCGCCAGGCGATCGTGGTCACCGGTGCCGGCACCGGGGCAGGGGACGCGGAGTCCATCGTCCATTTCCCCGAACCTTCCGACCCCGGTGCGGTCGAGGCGTCACATGGGCGGATGCTCCAGCAGCCCCGCACCGGCTCCCAGAAGTACTCCTCGTCGGTCAGGCCGTCCAGCCGTGGCCGCAGGTTCTTCTGCCAGTACCAGTCCAACTGCTCCGCGGGCCGCTCGCTTCTCGTCATTGCCGCACACTACAGACCCGTCGGGCGGAGGGATCGTCGCCGTCCGCGGTCGTCCTGCACCGTCACCAACCCCGCAGACGGACGTCTCCAGTTGGCGCAGAAGTCCATCGATCGGCCTTCGCCGGCAATCGGTCAACACCCGCTGACACCCAGGTCACCCTCCACCGCTTCCCACGGCTTGTCGGAACCCTTCCTTCGATATATCGTTGACGTGTCGCAATCGATCAACGATATGAGGGGTGAAGAAGATGTTCGCTCATGAACACGGGCGGGGCCCGTGCGGCCCCGGCCGGCCCGGGCGAGGCGGCTTCGAGGGGCGCGCCGCCTTCGGGCCCTTCGGTCCGGGCTTCGGCTCCGGCGGCGGACCCTGGGGCGGTCACGGCCGTGGCGGGGGGAGGGGGCGGGCGCGCCGCGGTGATGTGCGCGCCTCGATCCTCGCCCTGCTCCGGGACCGGTCGATGCACGGATACGAGATGATCCAGGAGATCGCCGAGCGCAGCGGCGGGGCGTGGAAGCCCAGTCCGGGCTCGGTCTACCCGACGCTGCAACTGCTGGAGGACGAGGGCCTGATCAGCAGTGCCACCGAGGGCGGCAAGAAGTCGTTCGCGCTCACCGAAGCCGGTCGGCAGGCCGCCTCGGAAGGTCCCGACGCGCCCTGGGAGGACATGGGCAAGGGGCTGGACTGGGAGGCGTTGAACGAGATCCGTCAAGCGGGTACCGGTCTGGTGGACGCCTTCGGCCAGGTGTGGAAGTCGGGAAGCCCCGAGCAGCGAGACAAGGCGCTCGCCGTGATCAACGAGGCGCGCAAGAAGCTCTACCTGATCCTCGCCGACGAGGACTGAGCCCGCGGGTGGCGCCGGCGGTCGCTCGCGGGCGGTCGGTCTCCGCAAGCGCCGAACCGGTCCCGGGCCCGGGAGGGCGCCGCCCGCGGGGAGCGGTCGCCCCATCGGAGGGGGTGGCTCCGGTCGGCGGCGCCTCCGCTCCCCCGGCCCGTTGCGAAGCGGGGGCGTACGCGGTGGGCGGCGAATGGCAAGGGGGCGCGCGCGGGGGGCGGGAGATCGTCCGAAGTCATCCGCAAGGAGGAGGATCGGCGCATCACGCCCGACCGCTGTCGGACGGGAAGATGCTTCCTCCTGGTGATGTGTCGTTCGCCTGTCGGTGATGGGGTGGAGGACGTGCACCTCTCCTTTCCGCAGCAGCCCGCCCTCCGCGCCGCCGGCCCGCCCCCCGACGACCTGCTCGACGTCGAGGTGCGCTCCGCCGTGGCGGGCGCACGGCGTCGTGCCGTGCGCGACGGGGACCGCCACGTCGACACCGCCCACCTCCTGCACTCCCTCCTGGAAACGGACCCCCTGGTGCGCGCCCTGTTCGGGGACGGACCGCAGCTCGCCCGACTGCTCGGCTACCTCGTGCAGCGCAGCATCGGCTACGGCCGGGCCTGGCGCTCCTCGACCGAGGACCGCGGCCCGTTCCCCCCGCCGCGGGCGACGCGCGGCCCGCACTGGTCGCCCGCCGCCGTCGCGGCGCTGGAACGCGCCGTGCTGCACGCCCGGGCCCGGGGCGCAACCCGGGCGAGCGGGGTGGACCTGTGCGCGGCCCTGGTCGACGACCGGGAGAGCCGCGCGGTGGACGTCCTGTCGCACGTCGGGATCGAGCACCTCGGCCGCGGGGCGACGTCGACCGCGCGGGGCTCCCGGAACAAGGGGCGAGAGGGGTGTGAGACGGGACACTCCTGACATCGCGGTGATGCTCTGACATCATGCGTCGGTGAGTACGTCTCAGGTGAGCGCCCGTCAGGGGCGGGGTGCCGACCTCGGTGTCGCACTGGCTTCGGCCGTCGCGTTCGGCGGCTCCGGCGTCGCGGCCAAACCCCTGATCGAGGCGGGTCTCGACCCGCTGCACGTGGTGTGGCTCAGGGTCGCGGGTGCGGCGCTGGTCATGCTGCCGCTCGCCTGGCGCCACCGTGACCTGCTGCGCCGCCGGCCCGCGCTCCTCGCCGGTTTCGGCCTGCTCGCCGTGGCGGGCGTCCAAGCCTTCTACTTCGCCGCCATCGCCCGGATCCCGGTGGGAGTGGCCCTGCTCGTGGAGTACCTCGGGCCGGCCCTGCTGTTGGGGTACATCCGCTTCGTGCAGCGCCGGCCCGTGACGCGGGCCGCCGCGTTCGGCGTGGTCCTCGCGGTCGGGGGCCTCGCCTGCGTCGTGGAGGTGTGGGCGGGGCTCGGGTTCGACGCCCTCGGCCTCCTCCTCGCCTTCGCCGCGGCCTGCTGCCAGGCGTGCTACTTCGTCCTCTCCGACCAGGGCAGCGACGCGGGCCGGGAGGCGCCCGACCCGCTCGGCGTCATCGCGTACGGCCTGCTGATCGGCGCACTCGTCCTCACGGTGATCGCGCGTCCGTGGGGCATGGACTGGTCGGTGCTGGCCGGCACCGCCGACCTCGACGGCACCCCGGTGGACGCCTACTTGTTGCTCGGTTGGGTGGTGCTGATCGCGACCGTCTTCGCCTATGCCACCGGCGTGCGGTCGGTGCGGCGGCTCTCGCCCCAGGTCGCCGGGGTGGTGGCGTGCCTGGAGGCGGTGACCGCGACCGTGCTGGCCTGGGTGCTGCTCGGTGAGCAACTGGCGACTCCGCAGGTCCTCGGAGGGCTCCTGGTGGTGCTCGGTGCGTTCATCGCCCAGTCCTCCACGCCCGTCAAGGGCTCGTCCGAGCCGGTGGCGCGCGGCGGATCCGCCGGGAACGCGTCCGCGCGCCCCGCGCCGCCCGGGGCGCCGCCCGGACCCCTCGACCCGGGCCCGGTGGCCGAGGGGCGGTCCGAAGGGCGTCGCTGAGGCGGGGGCGGGGCAGCCCGCCCCCGCGTCTCACCGGCGGGTCAGGTAGGCGGGAACCGCGGTGCCGGCGGCGAGGTCGGCGGACGGCACGGGCGTTCCGTAGGTCTGCCGCACGGGAACCACGCCCGCCCAGTGCGCGAGGTCCAGGTCCTCGAGGTCGTCGTTGGGGCCGCCGGTGCGGCACTTGGCCGAGACCTCGTCCAGGTCGAGCCGGAGCACCGCCGTCGCCGCGAGTTCCCGGGCGTTGGCCGGTCGGGAGTCGGTCGAGCGGTCGGGGACCACGTGATCCACCAGCGCGTCGAGCGCAAGGCGCTTCTCGTCCGGGTCGACGACGGGGTGCGCTACGCCCTGGACGACCACCGAGCGGTAGTTGATCGAGTGGTGGAAGGCCGACCGGGCGAGCACCAGACCGTCCACGTGGGTCACCGTCAGACACACCGGGAGTCCCGGGGTGCCCTGCCCGGCCATCCGCAGCGGGCGCGATCCGGCCGAGCCGTGCACGTAGAGGCGCGTCCCCACCCGCCCGTACAGCGTGGGGAGCACCACCGGGGTGCCGTCGCGCACGAACCCCAGGTGGCAGACGTACCCGGCGTCGAGTATGGCGTGCACGGTCGCGTGGTCGTACGCGGCCCGCTCCCGGGAGCGGGTGGGGACGGTCCGGTCGGTCGGGGCGTAGGCGGTGCGGTCGGACATCTCGGCTCCCTCGCTGGCGATGCGCCGTGCCTCCGGGTGCGGCGCGGTGCGACGCGCGCCTTGGATTGCACTAGTGCATAATATTGTTTGTGCTAGGAGAATATCCCATCCAGGGGCGGAGAGCCTCGGACATCGCCCGCAGCGTCGAACAGGCCGTCACCTCCGGTGCACTGGGGCCGGGGCAGGCGCTCCCGCCGCAGCGCGCCCTGGCCGAGCGCCTCGGGGTCAACCCCAACACCGTCGCCGCCGCCTACCGCACCCTCCGGGAACGCGGAGTGATCGAGACCGACGGCCGCCGGGGGAGCCGGGTGCGCCCCAAGCCACCCGTCGCCGCCCGGAACGCCCTGCGCGTGGACCCGCCCCCCGGCGTCCGCGACCTGTCCGACGGCAACCCCGACCCCTCGCTCCTCCCGCCCCTCACCGCCGCCTTCGCGGAAGCGGCCGCCCGCGGCGACCGTGAACCGGTGCTGTACGGGGCCGAGCCCGTGGACCCGGACCTCGCCGGGCACGCCCGCGGTGGCTTCGCCCGGGACGGGGTTCCGGCCGGCCCGATCGCCGTCACCTCCGGTTCGCTGGACGCCGTCGAACGGTTGCTCGCCGCCCACCTCGCCCCCGGCGACACCGTGGGGGTCGAGGACCCGGGCTGGGGGAGCCTGCTGGACCTGGTGCCCGCGCTGGGGTTGCGCACCGCGCCCGTCACGGTGGACGAGGACGGGCCGCTGCCCGATGACGTGGCGAGGGTGCTGGCCGCCGGGGCCCGCGCCCTGGTGGTCACCGACCGTGCGCACAACCCCACCGGCGCCGTGCTCGGCCCGGACCGCGCCCGCGCGCTGCGGGCCGTCCTCGCCCGCCACCCCGAGGCGCTGGTGATCGAGGACGACCACGGGCACGGCATCGTCGACCAGCCGCTGTTCCCGCTCGCGGGAGCCACCACCCACTGGGCCCTGGTCCGTTCGGCGGCCAAGGCGTACGGCCCCGACCTGCGGGTGGCCGTGCTCACCGGCGACCCGATCACGCTGGACCGGGTCCGGGGGCGGCAGAGCCTCGGGCCGGGCTGGGTCAGCCTGCTGCAACAGCGGGCCCTGGCCCGGCTCTGGGACACGGCCGCGGTGGACCCGGCCGAGGTGGCGGCGTCCTACCGGACCCGACGGGAGGCCCTGATCGCCGCGCTCGCCCACCGGGGCGTCCCGGCCCTCGGCCGCAGCGGGATGAACGTCTGGGTTCCGGTGCCCGAGGAGACGGGCGTCGTCACCAGACTGCTGCACCACGGCTGGGCCGTGTCGCCCGGCGCGCGGTTCCGCATCCGTACGCCCCCCGCCGTGCGGATCACGGTCTCCACGCTCTCCGGCGACGACATCGGGGCGGTCGCCGACGCGGTCGCCGCGGCGACGGCCCCGGCGCCGGCCCGGCGCTTCACCTAGCGCACGACCCCGGGTCCGCCGCCGTGATCTCGTGGTTGTCCACGATGGTGGGCGCCCGGGCCGGCCGGCGAGGATGGAGCACGTCGGGGACGCTCCCCGCAGCTCCGGCCCGGCGGCATCGGAGCGGACCTCGCGCGGGACGGCACGTCCACCACCGCGTCGGACCGGGAGCGCGGCACGGGTCGGTGGGCCCTCCGGTCCCCGTGCCGAGCGCGCCGCGGCCGTGCCCGCACGACCGTTCGGCGGCAGCCGCCCCCACGTACCCACGCCTAAGGAGCTCCGTGCAAAGCATCAGCTCGACCGCGGGATGGACCGCGGCCGCCCGGGAGTTGGAGAACGTCCGGGCGGACCGCATCCTGGAGGACCCGCTCACCCTGTGCACCGATGCCGAACGCCGACAGTGGCAGGAGGTCGTGGTGTCGGTGCTCGGCTACTCGCCGCCCGTGGTCGCGGTGCGGGCCCGGATGGGGGACGAGGCCGTCAAGGTCGCCGTCGACGAGGGCGTCCGACAGGTCGTCTCCCTGGCCGCGGGCCTCGAATCCCGTGCCTTCCGCCTGCAACTGCCCACCGAACTGCTCTACATGGAGGTCGACCTCCCCGCGCTCCTGGAAGCCAGGAACCAGCGGCTGGCCCGGACCCGGCACTCCCTGCGGCCGGGCTGCCGCCGGGTCGAGGTCGCCGCCGACCTGAGCGGCCCCTGGCGCCAGCACGTGGAGGACGCCGGCTTCGACCCCGAGGCCCCCACCCTGTGGCTGGTCGAAGGACTGCTGCCCTACCTGGACGCCGGGGCGTGCCGCACCCTGCTGCGCACCGTGCGGGAGATGTCGGCCCCGGGCAGCCGGCTGTGGTGCGACCACGTCCACCCCGACGTGTTCACCGCGTCCCACTATGCGCCGGTCCTCACCAGCCTGGACGAACTCGGGGTGCTGTGGGCCAGCGGCTGGACCGACCCCCGGGCGCAGCTCACGGCGGAGGGCTGGGACGCCCGCAGCTGGACGGTCGAGGAACTGGTCTTCCCCCGTCCCGACAACCCGCCGGCGGCCTGGATGCCGCAGGTGCCCGCCCGGGCGGACACCTCCGACTCCGGCTACCACTGGCTGATCTGGGCGCACACCGCCTGACCCGTGCCCTCCGCATCTCGTTCGGGAGAGACCATGAGCCTGCTCACCGGCAGCGGCACCGTCGCCCCCAAGAGGGCGGCCGACGCACACCAGGAGGTCGTGCGCGCACTCACCGGCACCCCCAAGCGCCTGCCCACCACCTGGCTCTACGACGACCACGGCAGCACGCTCTTCACCGCCGTCGCCCGCCAGCCCGAGTACTACCTCGACGACGCCGAGTGGGAGATCGTCGCCCGGCACGGCCCGGACATCGCGGCCCGCACCCGTGCCCGCACCCTGGTGGACCTCGGGGCGGGTTCCGGCCGCAAGACCCGACTGCTGCTCGACGCCCTGCGCACGGAGGGCTCCCTGGAGCGGTACGTGCCCGTCGACGTCAGCGACGTCGGCCCGCGCCGGGCCGCGCGGGCCCTGCGCGCCGACCACCCCGGACTCGACGTCCGGCCGCGCGTCGCCGACTTCACCGAACCGCTGGGACTGGCCCCGGGGGGCGCCCCCGTGCTGCTCACCCTCTTCGGCGCCACCTACGGCAACTTCCGGCCCTTCGGGGCCGGGCGGCTCCTGGACGTCCTACGGAGCCAACTGGGGCCGGGCGACGGGCTGCTCCTGGGCATCGACCTGGTCAAGGACGAGAAGACCCTGCGGGCGGCCTACGACGACCGGGCGGGAGCGACCGCCGCCTTCGTCAAGAACGGCCTCACGGTCCTCAACCGCAGGCTCGGTGCCGACTTCGACCACGACGACTTCGACCACGACGTCGTCTGGAACCCGCGGCAGGAGCGCATCGAGAACGCGCTCCTGGCCCGCAGGTCCCACACGGTCAGGCTCGCCGTGCCGGACCGCACCGTGTCCTTCGCGGCCGGCGAGCGACTGCTGGTGGGCGTGTCGACCAAGTTCTCCCGGGAGCGGATCCGCGCCGAACTGACCGCGGCCGGAATGGGGTTGAGCGGCTGGTGGACCGACGAGGCGCACCGCTACGCCGTGGCGCTCGCCTCGCCCGCCGAGGGACTCCGGGCGCTGCTGCCGCAGCCCTGGGCGACTCCGTAGCGCGCCCGGTTCCGGACCGGCCCGCTCACCCGTCCGGACGGCCTCCGGCCGGAGCACCGTCCGTGGTGCGGGCGTCCGCCGCCAGGGCCGCCGCCAACTGGGTGCGCCGGGTGATCCGCAGCTTCTTGTAGGCGTTGGTGAGGTGCGACTCCACCGTGCGGCGGGCGAGGCACAGCACGGAGGAGATCTGGGCGTTGGTGTGCCCGGCCGCCGCCAGTTCGACGATGCGTCGTTCGGCGGCGGTCAGCACCCGGCCGTCGTCCTCGGAGCGCGCCCGCTTGCGCACCCCGCCCTCGCGCAGCGCCCCGTCCGTCAGGGCGAGCAGCCGACCGGACGGCGTCGAGGCCCCGGGGGCGGGCGCGGCCAGCCGCAGCGCCAGGGCGTGGGCCTCCCGCAACGCCGCGCGCCCCTTGCGCCCGTTGCCCGCCGCGAGATGGGCCCGCCCCAGGTCGAGCAGGGTCTCCGCCAACTCCACGGGCGCGGCACCGGTGCCCAGCACCTCGGCGGCCTCGACCAGCGACTCCAACGCTTGCCGGCCCCCCACCGCCGCGGCGTACGCCCGCAGCGCCCGGCCCACCGTGCGCGCCGTTCCCCAGGTCCGCGCGTGGCCGACCTCCACCTCGGCCAGCTCCCGGGCCTCGGCCCACCGCCCGAGCCGAGCGAGGACGATCGCCGCTCCGGAACGCCACGGCGTGGCGACCGGACTGACGAAGTCCCGGGCGCTCTGGCCGGCCCCGCAGGCCAGGTAGGCGTCGAGGGCCTCCTGCCAGGCGCCGTCCGCGGAGTACAGCAGGGCCCGGGCGTAGCCCAGTTCGCTCCACTCCCAGGAGCTGTCGGTACCGGACGGGCCCACGGCGGTCAGGGTCTCCCACGCCTCGGCACGCCGGCCGAGTTCGAACAGCGCGGTCGTCACCATCGCGGTCAGGTGCGGCAGTTGGACGCCCTGCCCGGCCGATGCGCTGACCAGCGGGGCGTTCTCGGCGATGACGGTGCGGAAGTCCCCCGCCCACAGCGCCGCCTCGGCCCGGACGCTGAGGAGGCACTGCACGCCCACGTCCGTCAGGTCCGGGGGAGCGGGCGGTGCCGGCAGGCACGCGTCCGCCAGTCCGCGGGCCTCCACCAGCCGGTCCGCCCACTGCAACAGGGTCGCGGCACTGCCCAGCCAGGAGGTCCGCAGCCGGGGGTCCACCGGCGCCGTCAGGCGCGGGCCCACCCTGGCGAGCACCTCGGCCGCCGAACAGAGCCCCGCTCCGGCCTCGTACTCGGTGATCAGTCCGCACACCAGCGGCTCCACACCGGCCGGTGCCGTCGGCGCCAGGGCCCGCAGATCGGCGACCGCGCCCCGCCAGGCGACGGCGTCGTGCGAGGAGATCAGTGCGGTGAGGGTCTGGAGGACCGGCACGAGTCCGTCGTCGTCCGCCATGCGACTGGCGCGCTGCATGACCCGCAGTGCGGTGTCGGGGCGGCGATCCGCGACCAGCGCCGCGCTCAGCGCGGTCGCCGCCGTCGCCTGCTCCCGGACGTCGGTGTGCAGTTCCCACCCGGTGCGCAGCCGGCGGATCCCGGCCGTCGCACTGTGCGGGAGCTCCAGCGCCCCGAGGCGCATGGCGAGGGCCGCCCGTCGGTCGGGGGCGAGCGGCCCGCTCAACGCGTGCCGCAGGTACGTCGCGGCCTCGGCCGCCCGACCGGCCCGCAGCGCCTCGTCCGCGGCCTCGTCCAGGGCCCGCACCATCCACTCCTCGTCCAACGCGGCGACGTGCAGCAGCCGGGAGGCCACGGCGGTGGCGGCGGCCCCGTTCTCGTGCAACGACTCGGCCAGGTGGATGCGGAGCGCGGCGACCTCGCCGGGCTCGGCGGCGGCGAGCACGGCCTCCCGCGCGAGGGGGTGGCGCAGCAACGCGCCGAGTGCGGAATCCGGATGACCGCCCGACGCCCGCCCGTGCGGGCCGGGGGCCCGGAGCCGGTCGAGGAGGCCCGGACCGGACGTCTCCTCCTCCGCGGCGACCGCGAGGGCGAGGCAGGCGTGGCGGGCGTGCGGGTCGAGCCGGTGGCGGACCCAGTCGACGATCGTGTCGCGGTAGCGGCTCCGCGCGGCGGCGGACGGAGGGCGGGGGAGCGGACCGCCGGCCAGGTCGGCCACGAGCGCGTGCACCAGGGCCGGAATGCCGGCGCCCGCCGCCACGCAGGTCGCCGTCCGCTCCTCGTCCAGCCCGGCGGCCCGGGCGAGACCGGTGACCGCGGACGCACTGAGCGGAGGGAGGAGGACCGATGTGCCCGTGGCGGCCGGGAGTCGGACCGGATCGGAGGCTTCCGCGCACGCGGAGAGCACCAGGAGGACCGGGAGTCCGGGGAAGCGGCGCGCCAGATAGCCGATCCACCGCCGGGACGCCTCGTCGGCGTGGTGCAGGTCGTCCACCACGAACAGCACCGGACGCTCGGCGGCGATCCGGGCCGTGTGCGTCACCAGCCGGTGGAACACGCGTTGTTCGTCGGGCCCGTCCAGTGCGGCGAAGGGGACGCCCACGTCGTCCGCGAAGAGCTGTCTGACCACCCCGAACGGGAACTCCGTCTCCTCCGGCGCGCCCCGCGCCCGTCCGACCCGCATGACCCCGTCGACGGCCTGCCGCCGGACGATCTCGTCGAGTGCGGCGGTCCGACCCATGCCGGCCACCGCCGCCGAGATCCGCACCCAACGTCCCTCGCCCCCGTGCACGGCCGCCGCGGCTTCCGCCGCCGCGTCCGTCACCTCGCCGCGCTCCACCCACATCCGTGGCCGCTCCGTTCCCCGTTCCTGTGCCGGCACCCGCAGACACTGCTCCTTCCCCGGTCAGACATCGACTGTCGCCATGCAATGTCAACGAGCGGGGATCCGGAAGCCGGGCTTCGGCCAGGGACCGCCCCCTTCCGGTCAGACCACAGACGGCCCACGGCTCGGCGGGGGGACGGCCACCGCACCCGTCTGGCCTGCACGAACGGACGGCGCGTCGGCGTGCGACGGGCGCCGAGACCGGCTGCGCCCGCCCCGCGCCGGCCTGCGCGCGGGTCCTGCGCCCCGCCGGGCATCGATTCCGCGGTGTTCTGCCCGCTGTTCGATGTCCGCGGCCCCGCGGCCCGACGTACGGTCCCCCGGAGACCACATGATGATCCGTTCCGAAGAGCGGAAGAACGCCGGGGGCGCGGGGCCGCGGCCGGTGGGCCGTCGGCGCCGAGGACCGCTTCCCGCGGCCGCCCTCGACGTCCTTCCGGCACCTGCGGAGCGGCGAGTTGGCGAGGGAGACGCGTCATGTCCCAGGACCTGTTGGTCCGTAAGATCAGTTACGGTTTCGACCGCTTCGACGTGGACGGCAGCGGTGCCCTGACCGAGGCCGACCACGTGCTCATGGGGCAGCGGTCGGCCCGGGCCCTCGGCCACGGGCCGGGCTCGGAGGGCGAGCGGCGCATCGTGGACGCCTACGTGGGCGTCTGGCGGCAGCTGCACGTACCCCACCTGCCGCCCGAGAGCCGGTCCATGACCCGGGAGCAGTTCCTCGCCTCCACCCTCTCCCTGGTCGACGACCCGGAGACGGCGAAGGCCACGGTCGGCGCCGTGGCGCAGGCGTTCCTGGCGGTGGCCGATGCGGACGGCAACGGCGTGGTGGACCCCACGGAGTACTTCGCCTTCCTGCGCGGTCACTTCCCCGGGGTGACGCGGGAGGAGGCGGACACCGCCTTCCGGCACCTGGACCGGAACGGGGACGGCGCGCTGTCGGCCGAGGAGTTCACCGAGGCGACCGTCGAGTACTGGTCCAGCAGGGACCCCGAGGCGCCGGGCAACTGGTGGATCGGCGTCGACTTCACCGAGTGAGCGGTCGCCCGGAAGCCGTCGTTCCGGTGCGGGCCGCGGCCCGGCGCGCCGCCCCGGCACACCGCTCCCGCAGCCCGGCCGGCGCCA
>NZ_JBEOWM010000063.1:0-30719 GCF_040296045.1 Streptomyces sp. NPDC002490
GCGCTTCCCTTCGGTGTTTCCGACTCTATCAGACCGTTTCCCGATCCGATTTCCTCGGTGCTTTCCAGGAGAGCGATTCGCTCGCTTTCCTTTCCAGCGGTTCCGACTTTATCAGACGATTCCGAGTCGGATTTCCCGGTCTGACGGAACGAAGGGTCGATCGCACGGAGGCGTCGGCGCTTCCCCGTCAGGCGGAGCCGTAAACGTACTGGAGCGGGGCCCTCGGACGCAAATCGAGGGGCCCCGCTCCAGGTTGGCGCACGGTCAGGTCAGACCTCGACCACGACCGGCAGGATCATCGGACGACGGCGGTAGTTGTCCGACACCCACTTGCCGAGGGTCCTCCGGATCAGCTGCTGGAGCTGGTGGGGCTCGACCACACCGTCCTGCGCCGAGCGTTCGAGCACCTCGGTGACCCTGGGGATGATGTCGCTGAACGCCGCGTCCTCGATGCCGGAGCCGCGGGCCTGGACGTGCGGGCCGCCGGTGATCTTGCCAGTGCTGGCGTCGACGACGACGAAGACGGAGATGATGCCCTCGTCCCCGAGGATCTTGCGGTCCTTGAGCGCGGGTTCGCCGACGTCCCCTACCGACAGCCCGTCGACGTAGACGTAGCCGGCCTGGACCTTGCCGACGATCTTGGCCTTGCCGTCGACCAAGTCGACGACCACGCCGTCCTCGGCGATGACGATGCGGTCGTGCGGAACGCCGGTGAGGGCGCCCAACTCGGCGTTGGCCCTAAGGTGGCGCCACTCACCGTGGACCGGCATCAGGTTGCGCGGCTTGCAGATGTTGTAGAAGTACAGCAGTTCGCCGGCCGAGGCGTGGCCCGAGACGTGGACCTTCGCATTGCCCTTGTGGACGACGTTCGCCCCCCAGCGGGTCAGGCCGTTGATCACGCGGTAGACCGCGTTCTCGTTGCCGGGGATCAGGGACGACGCCAGGATCACCGTGTCGCCCTGGACGATCCGGATCTGGTGGTCCCGGTTGGCCATGCGGGACAGCGCGGCCATGGGCTCGCCCTGGGACCCCGTGCAGACGAGGACGACCTCGCTGTCGGGCAGGTCGTCGAGGGTCTTGACGTCCACGACGAGCCCCGCGGGCACCCGGAGGTAGCCGAGGTCTCGGGCGATGCCCATGTTGCGGACCATGGACCGGCCGACGAAGGCGACCCGGCGGCCGTACTCGTGGGCGGCGTCCAGGATCTGTTGGATGCGGTGCACATGGCTGGCGAAGCTCGCCACGATGATGCGCTTGCGGGCGCCCGCGAACACCTGGCGCAGCACGTTGGAGATGTCGCGCTCGGGCGGGACGAAGCCCGGGACCTCGGCGTTCGTGGAGTCCGACAGCAGGAGGTCGATGCCCTCCTCGCTGAGGCGGGCGAACGCGTGCAGGTCGGTCAGTCGACGGTCCAGCGGGAGCTGGTCCATCTTGAAGTCGCCGGTGTGCACGACCATGCCGGCCGGGGTGCGCACGGCCACGGCCAGGGCGTCCGGGATGGAGTGGTTGACCGCGACGAACTCGCAGTCGAAGGGGCCGATGCGCTCCCGGTTCCCCTCCGCCACCTCCAGGGTGTAGGGGCGGATGCGGTGTTCCTGGAGCTTCGCCTCGATCAGGGCGAGGGTCAGCTTGGAACCGATCAGCGGGATGTCCGGCTTCTCGCGCAGCAGGTAGGGGACACCGCCGATGTGGTCCTCGTGACCATGGGTGAGGACGATGCCCTCGATGTCGTCGAGGCGGTCCCGGATGGACGAGAAGTCCGGCAGGATCAGGTCGATTCCGGGCTGCTCCTCCTCGGGGAAGAGCACTCCGCAGTCGACGATCAGCAGACGACCGCCGTACTCGAAGACGGTCATGTTGCGGCCGATCTCGCCGAGGCCGCCGAGCGGGGTGACGCGCAGGCCGCCCTTCGGGAGCTTGGGCGGGGCACCGAGTTCAGGATGCGGATGACTCAAAAGACTCTCCTCAACCACGCGCGCCACGTACCCAGTGGCACGTGGCGCGCGTGACGTTCGTGCAAATGCAGTTGTCGGTCGCACCGGAGCGGGTCGGTCCGGTGGTGGTGCGTATTCAGTTGTGAAGTCTGTGGTGGGAGCCATACCCCGCGAGGGCTACAGCTCCACCCCCCCGGCGGCGAGGTCCTCCTGCAGTCGGGTGGTCTCCTCCGCGGTGAGCCCGATCAGCGGCAGTCGCAGCGGACCGCCGGGCAGCCCCCGGAGGGCGAGGGCGGCCTTGCTCGTCATGACGCCCTGGGTCCGGAACATCCCCGTGTAGACCGGCAGCAGCCGCTGGTGGATCTCGGTCGCCTTCTGGACGTCACCGGCGGTGTAGGCGTCCACGAGGGCCCGTAGCTCCGGGGTGACGACGTGACCGACGACGGAGACGAAGCCCACGGCGCCCACCGACAGCAGCGGCAGGTTGAGCATGTCGTCACCGCAGTACCAGGCGAGCCCCGAGCGCGCGATGGCCCAGCTGGCGCGGCCCAGGTCCCCCTTGGCGTCCTTGTTGGCCACGATCCGGGGGTGCGCCGCGAGACGCACGATCGTCTCGGTCTCGATGGGCACCCCGCTGCGGCCGGGGATGTCGTACAGCATCACGGGCAGGCCGGTGGCGTCGGCGATCGCGGTGAAGTGCTGGTACAGCCCCTCCTGCGGAGGCTTGCTGTAGTACGGCGTCACCGCGAGCAGGCCGTGCGCCCCGACGCCTTCGGCCTCGCGGGCGAGGGCCACGCTGTGGCGGGTGTCGTTGGTGCCGATGCCCGCGATGACGTGGGCCCGGTCGCCCACGGCTTCGAGGACCGCCCGGACCAGCTCGCTCTTCTCCGCATCGGTGGTGGTGGGGGACTCCCCGGTGGTGCCGTTGAGCACCAGGCCGTCGTTGCCGGCGTCCACCAGATGGGCGGCGAGGCGCTGGGCGCCGTCGAGGTCGAGTGCGCCGTCCGCCGTGAAGGGCGTGACCATGGCGGTGATGACCCGCCCGAAGGGGGTCTGCGGAGTGGAGGTCGGAGCCATGGGTAACACGCTACTCGCTGCTCAGCGCGGGGTCCCCATGCGGGGGACACGGGTGTGCGACAAAGGTGGAGCCCGGCACTGCCTGCTCGGGGGTTCAAGCAGTGCCGGGTCCGTTCGATCAGGCTAGATGAAGTTCATGAAATGCTGCAATCCGGACACTTCGCCGGGTGATGGGGGTGGTCGGGCGGCCCGCCGGATTTCCGTTGCCGACCCGGCTCCCCGTGGGGTTCGGTCGGCGCGCACCTTCGCGAAGCCCGGCGAATTTCCATGAAATCGCCGATAGGGGGCACCTGTGGACGCTTTCGTGCGTCTTGGAGGGTGACGGCGTTCCGTCGCCGACCGCACCCCAGGAAAGGAGCCCCCCATGGCCCCCCGGCGCGAGTCCGTTCCCTTCGCCTTCGTCGCCGAGACCGACGGCTTCCGCAGCAACGTCGCTCCCCCGCCGCGGGACCGGCTCTCGGCGGGCGTCGTCGCGGGTCGCACCCTCATCGGGCTGACGGTGGCCGCCGGGTTGGTCGGCGCCCTGGTGTTCGGAACTCCGGCCCTCTCCCCCGATCCCTCGCCCGCGCGCACCCAGCAGTCGGAGGCGACGGTCGACGATCGCTGACCCACACCGTCACCCACCGTGACGGAGAGTGAGCGCGACGAAGGGGCTTGCGCTGGCGGCCACCCGTCTGACCTGGGGCGTCAGCCGGGCGTGACTCGTCCGGCCCCCCGAGGGTGGTCGGTTCGGTCACGTATCGATAGCCTCACCGGGCACGGACCCGTGCGTGGATCGAGTGAGGACCTGTCGTGCCCCTGCCCTTCCTGACGGCGGACCGCGCTTTCGACGAGTCGTCGGACGACGTCGCGCTGCCGTTCGACGACCGTGATCGCTGGCGGCGCCCCTACCGCCCCGGGCCCTGGCGGGTGGGTGCCGGCGCACTCCTGTTGCTGCTGGCCTCGTACGTGCTGCTGGCCACCATGATCGTGGCACTGGCCGACTCCCCGGCCGCGGCCGGAGCCTGCATGGCGGTGGCGGCGCTCGTCATCGCCGCCGCGCTGCGGCTGCTGCGCATGGGCACCTGGGTCAGCGCCCGGGGCGTGCGCCGGGTCGGTTTCCTGACCACGGTCACGTTCCCCTGGCAGCGGGTCACCGCGCTGCGCACCGCCCAGCAGCCGGTGCGCTGGTTGGGGCTGCCGCGCACGGTGCAGGGGCAGGCCCTGACCCTGGCGGTCTCCGGCCGCCGCGCGGACGACGCACCGGTGTTGCTGCTGACCACCCACAACGCGGACTTCCTGGCCCGCTCGCACGCCTTCGACCGGGCCGCGGACACCGTGGAGGCGTGGGCCGAGGAGTACCGCCGGGGCTGAACCGACCGCCCCGTACGTTTCCGGCCGCCGCCCCGTGCCCCGGCCCGCCGTCGCGGGCCGGGGCACGGTCGGTCAGGCGGCCGGTTGCCGTCCCTCGTGGAGGGCGATCGCCCGCTGCATGGCCTTGCGGGCGCGGGGGGTGTCGCGGGCGTCGTGGTAGGCCACGGCGAGCCGGAACCAGGAGCGCCAGTCCTCCGGCGCCGCTTCCGTCTCGGCCTTGCGCCTGAGGAACACGGCGTCGGCGGAGTCGCGGTCGATGCGCCCGCTGGGCGTGCGCTCCAGTTCGTCGACGGGTAGCCCGCCCTCGCGTTCGAGTTCCGCCGCGAGCAGTCCGGCCTTCCGGGCGAACTGGGTGTTCTTCCAGAGGAACCAGAGTCCGATCAGCGGCAGCACCAGCACCGCGATCCCGAAGGTGACCGTCAGCAGGGTGCCGGCCTGGATGAGGAACACCCCGCGGCTGCCGACCAGGACGAAGTAGACGACCAGGACGACGGCCGCGAGGGCGTAAGTGATCTTGGCGCGCATCGGTCAGCCGAGGTCCAGGAAGTGTTCCAGGCCGAAGGTGAGGCCCGGGGCGTCCACCACGCGCCGCACCCCCAGCAGGATGCCCGGCATGAAGCTGCTGTGGTGCAGCGAGTCGTGCCGGACGGTGAGGGTCTCCCCCTCCCCGCCGAGCAGGACCTCCTGGTGGGCGAGGAGCCCGCGCAGCCGCACCGAGTGCACCGGCACCCCGTCGACGTCCGCGCCGCGGGCACCCTCCAGCGCGGTGACCGTGGCGTCCGGTTGCGGAGCGCTGCCCGCGGCGGCCCGGGCGGCGGCGATCAGCTGGGCGGTGCGGGTCGCGGTGCCGCTGGGGGCGTCCGCCTTGTGGGGGTGGTGCAGCTCCACGACCTCGACGGACTCGAAGTAGGGGGCGGCGATCTGGGCGAACTTCATGGTCAGCACTGCGCCGATGGAGAAGTTCGGCGCGATGAGGACCCCGGTCGCGGGGGACGCGGCCAGGCTGGTGCCGAGTTGGGCGAGCCGTTCGTCGGTCCAGCCCGTGGTGCCGACCACGGCGTGGATGCCGTGGCGCACGCAGAAGTCGAGGTTGCCCATGACGGAACCGGGGTTCGTCAACTCCACGGCGACCCGCACGTCCTGTTCGACCAGCGTCTCCAGCCGGTCGCCGCGGCCGAGCGCGGCCACCAGTTCCAGGTCCTCGGCGGCCTCCACGGCGCGCACCGCCTCGGAGCCGATGCGGCCCTTGGCGCCGATGACCGCGACTCGCAGCTTGCTCATGTGCTTGTTCCTTACGGGGAGGGGACGAGGGGAGGTCAGCCGACCGCCGCGTGGAGCGCGGCCGTCTGCTTGTCCTTGAGCGGGCCGATGACCGACAGGGACGGGCGACGGCCCAGCACCTCGCGGGCGACCGACCGGACCTCGTCCGGGGTCACCGCGCCGATCCGGGCGAGCATGTCGTCCACGGACATCTGCTCGCCCCAGCACAGTTCGCTCTTGCCGATGCGGTTCATCAGGGCGCCGGTGTCCTCCAGGCCGAGGACCGTGGAGCCGGCGAGCTGGCCGATGGCCCGGACGATCTCGTCGTCGGACAGCCCGTGCTCCGCCACCTCGGCGAGTTGGTCGCGGCAGATCGCGAGGACGTCCCCCACCTGGCTGGGGCGGCACCCGGCGTAGACGCCGAAGAGGCCGCAGTCGGCGAAGCCGGAGGTGTACGAGTACACGCTGTACGCCAGCCCGCGCTTCTCCCGCACCTCCTGGAAGAGCCGGGAGGACATGCCGCCGCCGAGTGCGGTGTTGAGCACGCTGAGCGCCCAGCGCCGGTCGTCGGTGCGGGAGAGGCCCGGCATGCCGAGGACGAGGTGGGCCTGTTCGGTCCTGCGGCCGATGTGCTCCACCCGGCCCGCCGCGCGGATCGTGCGGCTGCCCTCGCGGGGGGCGATGGGCTCTGCGTCGGCGCGGCCGAGCGCCCCCGCGCGTTCGAACGCGGCGCGCACCTGGCGGACGACCTTGTGGTGGTCCACGTTGCCCGCGGCGGCGACGACCAGGTGGGTGGGGTCGTAGTGCTTCCGGTAGAAGCGGCGGATGCGGTCGGCGGTCAGGGCGTTGACCGTGTCGACCGTGCCGAGGACCGGGCGGCCCAGCGGGCCGTCCCCGAGCAGGGTGTGCGCGAACAGGTCGTGCACGCAGTCCCCGGGGTCGTCCTCGGTCATCGCGATCTCTTCGAGGATCACGCCGCGTTCGGCGTCGACGTCCTCGGACCGGATCAGCGAGCCGGTCAGCATGTCGCAGACCACGTCGATGGCGAGCGGCAGGTCGGTGTCGAGCACCCGTGCGTAGTAGCAGGTGTACTCCTTCGCCGTGAAGGCGTTCATCTCGCCGCCGACCGCGTCGATCGCGGAGGAGATGTCCAGGGCGGACCGCCGGTCGGTGCCCTTGAAGAGCAGGTGCTCCAGGTAGTGGGTGGCGCCGTTCAGGGTCGGCGTCTCGTCCCGGGAGCCCACGTGGGCCCAGATGCCGAAGGTCGCCGAACGGACGGAGGGCAGGGTCTCGGTGACGACGCGCAGGCCGCCCGGCAGGGTCGTGCGGCGGACCGTGCCGATGCCGTCCTTGCCCTTGAGGAGGGTTTGGGTACGGGCGACGGCCCGCGTCTCCGAAGAGACACGGGCCGTCGCGCGGAAACTACGGGACGTCACTTGGCGGCGTCGTCCTTCGTGTCCTCGGCACCGTCCTCGCCCTCGATCACGGGGATCAGGGAGAGCTTGCCGCGGGAGTCGATCTCGGCGATCTCGACCTGGACCTTGTGGCCCACGCCGAGGACGTCCTCGACGTTCTCCACGCGCTTGCCGCCGGCCAGCTTGCGGATCTGCGAGATGTGCAGCAGACCGTCCTTGCCCGGCATCAGCGAGACGAACGCACCGAAGGTGGTGGTCTTCACGACCGTGCCCAGGTAGCGCTCGCCGACCTCCGGCATGGTCGGGTTGGCGATGGAGTTGATCGTGGCGCGGGCGGCCTCGGCGGCCGGGCCGTCGGCGGCACCGATGTAGATGGTGCCGTCGTCCTCGATCGTGATCTCGGCGCCGGTGTCCTCCTGGATCTGGTTGATCATCTTGCCCTTGGGGCCGATGACCTCGCCGATCTTGTCCACGGGGATCTTCACGGTGATGATCCGCGGGGCGTTCGGGGACATCTCGTCCGGCGTGTCGATGGCTTCCATCATCACGTCGAGGATGTGCAGACGGGCGTCGCGGGCCTGCTTGAGGGCCGCGGCCAGCACGGACGCCGGGATGCCGTCCAGCTTGGTGTCGAGCTGGAGGGCGGTGACGAACTCCTTGGTGCCGGCGACCTTGAAGTCCATGTCGCCGAAGGCGTCCTCCGCACCGAGGATGTCGGTGAGGGTGACGTAGTGGGTCTCGCCCTCGATCTCCTGGGAGATCAGGCCCATGGCGATGCCGGCGACCGGGGCCTTCAGGGGCACACCGGCGTTCAGCAGCGACATCGTCGAGGCGCAGACCGAGCCCATGGACGTCGAGCCGTTGGAGCTGAGCGCCTCGGACACCTGGCGGATCGCGTAGGGGAAGTCCTCGCGGGCCGGCAGGACCGGGACGATGGCGCGCTCGGCGAGGGCGCCGTGGCCGATCTCGCGGCGCTTGGGGGAGCCGACGCGGCCCGTCTCGCCGGTGGAGTACGGCGGGAAGTTGTAGTTGTGCATGTAGCGCTTGCGGGTGACCGGGGACAGCGTGTCCAGCTGCTGCTCCATGCGGAGCATGTTCAGCGTGGTCACACCGAGGATCTGGGTCTCGCCGCGCTCGAACAGGGCGGAACCGTGGACCCGCGGGATGGCCTCGACCTCGGCGGCCAGGGTGCGGATGTCGGTGACACCGCGGCCGTCGATGCGCTTCTTCTCCTTGATGACGCGCTCGCGGACCAGGGACTTGGTCAGCGAACGGTACGCGGCGGAGATCTCCTTCTCGCGGCCCTCGAACTGCGGGAGCAGCTTCTCGGCGGCCAGGCCCTTGACCCGGTCCAGCTCGGCCTCGCGCTCCTGCTTGCCCGCGATGGTGAGGGCCTGGGCCAGCTCCTCGCGGACGGCGGCCGAGAGGGCCTCCAGGACGTCGTCCTGGTAGTCCAGGAAGACGGGGAACTCGCCGGTCGGCTTGGCGGCCTTGGCGGCGAGGTCGGCCTGCGCCCGGCACAGCACCTTGATGAAGGGCTTCGCGGCGTCCAGACCGGCCGCGACGACCTCCTCGGTGGGGGCGTCGGCGCCGCCCTCGACCAGCTTGATGGTCTTCTCGGTGGCCTCGGCCTCGACCATCATGATCGCGACGTCGCCGTCCTCCAGGGTGCGGCCCGCGACGACCATGTCGAAGACGGCGTCCTCCAGCTCGGTGTGCGTCGGGAACGCCACCCACTGACCGCGGATCAGGGCCACGCGCACGCCGCCGATCGGACCGGAGAAGGGCAACCCGGCGAGCTGCGTGGACGCGGACGCGGCGTTGATCGCGACGACGTCGTACAGGTGGTCGGGGTTGAGGGCCATGATCGTCGCGACGACCTGGATCTCGTTGCGCAAGCCCTTCTTGAAGGACGGGCGCAGCGGGCGGTCGATCAGGCGGCAGGTGAGGATCGCGTCCTCGCTGGGCCGGCCCTCGCGCCGGAAGAAGGAGCCGGGGATCTTGCCGGCCGCGTACATGCGCTCCTCGACGTCCACCGTGAGGGGGAAGAAGTCGAGCTGGTCCTTGGGGTTCTTGGAGGCGGTGGTGGCCGACAGCACCATGGTGTCGTCGTCCAGGTAGGCCACCGCGGAACCGGCGGCCTGGCGGGCCAGGCGACCGGTCTCGAAGCGGATGGTGCGGGTGCCGAAGGAGCCGTTGTCGATGACGGCCTCGGCGTAGTGGGTCTCGTTCTCCACCAGCGGTTTCTCCTCGTCTGCGTCCCGCGCCCGGGTGGCGGGGGACGGGGGCGGAGAAGCGCGCCGTGGTTGCTTGCCGGTCTTCGATCGAAGCCCTCGGGGGCGAACGTCCCGGGAGCCACTACCGAGGACCGGCGCGGCGGGGGCGCTTCTCCTCGTCATGTGTCACTGCGTGCGGCGCCGACTCGGCGGTGCCGCGGGGGCCGCCCGGTGGACCTCGCGGCGACGGGCGCCGCCTCGGTCCGGTCCGTGCGGTGGTGGTACTGCGACCAGACTACAAAGCCGCGGTGACCCTGCGCACGTAGAGCGCGCACGGCGGGTGTGCCGTGGTGCGCCCCCGTGACCGGGAAACCGGCCCGCGGTCCGGCCGGCAACGGCGAAGGGAGCGGTCCCCTGGGGTGGGAACCGCTCCCTTCACGACGTGCTACTTGGCGCCGGCCGCGCCGCGGCGGATGCCGAGGCGGTCGACCAGGGCGCGGAAGCGCTGGATGTCCTTCTTGGCCAGGTACTGGAGCAGCCGGCGACGCTGACCGACCAGGATGAGCAGACCGCGGCGCGAGTGGTGGTCGTGCTTGTGGGTCTTCAGGTGCTCGGTCAGGTCGGAGATCCGGCGCGACAGCATGGCGACCTGGACCTCGGGGGAGCCGGTGTCACCCTCCTTGGTGCCGAACTCGGACATGATCTGCTTCTTCGTAGCGGCGTCGAGCGACACGCGTACTCCTTGGTTGCTTCGTCACGGAGCCGTACCGGCTTCGTGGGGCCGCCGAGTGCCCCTGACACGTCGCAGGGGATCTTCCGTGACTCGGGAGGCGGGGTCCGCTGGGCGCTGCCACCAGGTCTCGGGAGATCCGGGGGTGCGTACGCAAACGGCCGTCGACCAGGTTAGCACCGCTGCCTACCGCGGTATGCAGCGGTGCTGCCGCGGCGGGACGGCGGCAGGGGGCGGCCTACTTCGGCACCAGCGCCCTGACCTGGGCGTAGAGGTCGAAGACGGCGAGGGCCAGGGGCACCAGGGTGAGCAGGAAGAAGCCCTCCGCGAGTTCCAGGAACCGGCCCCAGAAGGGGCTGACCCCGCCGCGCGAGACGATCAGCCCCACCGAGGTGACCAGGGCGGCGCCCACCGCGAACGCGGCGACGAGCCAGACCGTGCGCACGTCCAGGGCGGTGCCGTCGCCGCGCAGGGCGTCGCGGACCAGGTGGGCCGGCGGGTTGAGGGCGAGGCCGAGGCCGAGCAGCACCAGGGAGCCGAGGCCGGCGGCGAGGGTCGCCCCGACCTGGGCCGAGTAGCGGAACAACTGGGCGCGCAGCAGCAGGGACAGCCCGGTCGCCAGGGCGAGGAGCCGGGCCCACGGGTCGTCGGAGAAGCCGAGTACGGCGGCGGCGCCGACGGCCACCAGGGCGCAGCCGCCGACCAGGCCGACGAGCAGTTCGTGGCCGCGCCGGGCCTGGGCGGCGACCCGTTCGGCGTCCACCGTCTCGGGGGCCGCGGGCTCCTCGCCGTACGCACCAGGAGCGGTCGGGCCGGGGCCGCGGGTGGTGCTGGGCGCGGCGAAGCCGACGGGGAGCCGGGCGAAGCGCATCGACAGACCGGGCAGGAAGGCCAGGGCACCGACCGCGACGGGCACGCAGACCGCGGCGGTCTCGACGGCGTCGAAGCCGGCGAGCAGCGCGGTGAACGTGGCGAGCAGGCCGATTCCGGCGGCGAAGGCGAAGGCGACGAAGGGGCCGTCGCCGCGGGGCGAGGCGGCGGTGAGGAACAGGGCCGCGAGCAGGACGGCGGCGCAGGCCGTCAGGACGTGCAACTGCCCGATGCCCTGTCCGGCGGCGGGCGCGAGCAGGCCCGAGCCCGCGACGGCGACGTTGGGCAGGGCGCCCAGACCGAGGGCGAGCGCGGCGGCCCGGTCGTCGTAGACGCGGGCCCGGACGGCGCCGAGGGTGAGCAGGAGCAGTCCGGTGACGGCGGCGAGGACGCCGGGGATGCCGTTCATGTCGTGGCCCGGGTCGGCTGACCAGGCGAGGAAGGCGATGAGGGCGGCGAGGACGCCCCCGCCGGTGAGCCCGGCCGCACGGGTGAGCTCGCCGCTCCACAGGGTGCGGTCGCGGCTGACGCCCGCGGCGACGGCTTCCGACACGTCGTCGAAGACGACCGGGGCCAGCGAGTCGGCGAACGGGCGCAGGGTGAGCAGTTCCCCGTCGGGGATGCGCTGGGCGGTGAAGGACCGGGCGCTGTCGAGGACGGTCCCGTCGCGGCGGACGAGGTGGTAGCCGACGGGCGCCCCGGGTTCGGGGGCCTGCCGGGCGAGCCGCAGGATCTCGGGTTGGAGGTCGGCGACGGGGACGTCGTCCGGGAGTGCCACGTCGATGCGGCTGTCGGGGGCGACGATCGTGACCCGGCAGAAGCCGTGTCCGGTGCCGGGGCCGCGGTGGACGGCCGAGCCGTTCGGTCCGACAGCTGCGGCGCCGCCGGGGTCTCCGGTGGCCGCGGAGGCCGTCATGCTCACCTGCTGCTCCCCCTCATTCATGGGCTGGTACGGGTGGTGGCCGGGCGTCGTGGACGGTGGTGACCCGGCGCGCGACCGGGCGGTGGGCGCGCCCGTCGGGCGGCCTGGTGCGGGCGGTGCGCCGGGGCCCTCCCGGCGGTGTCCTCGTCCTCGACGCGTCGTCACGGCGCGTTCCGGTGCCCCGTTCCCGACCGGCTGGGCCCGAGTGGCCCGTGAATGCCCCGTTTCGCCCGTCGCGTTGTCCGTGTGCGGGCGCACACGGACCGCACCCTATCGCCCGACCCGCACGCGGCGCGTCAGTAGGATCGGCCGGGCGGTCGGGGTCCGCTGTGCACGGGGCGGCGGAGGGAAGGGACCGCGCCGGCAAGGGAATTGGGGCCAATGAGCCAGATCGTCGTCAAGCGCCCGCCACGGGCTTTGCCACCCGAAACGCCCACGGGGGAGATCGCGCTCGAACCGCCGCCGGAGCTGCCGCGCGGCCAGGAGGAGGGCACCCTGATGCAGCTCATGCCGTTGCTCGGCATGGGCGGCTCGATCGTCTTCTTCTTCATGCCCAACTCCCACCCGTTCATGAAGGTCATGGGCATGGTGATGGTGGTCTCCACCCTCGCCATGACGATCGCCATGGTGGTGCGCTACCGGCGCGGCGCCCAGGGGCAGTTGGCGGACCTCCGCCGGGACTACCTGCGGTACCTGGCGCAGACCCGGCGGACCGCGGTGACGACCGCCCGCGCGCAGCGCGACGCCCAGTACTTCCTGCACCCCTCCCCGGAGCAGCTCTGGGCGCTGGTCGCCGAGGGCAGCCGGGTGTGGGAGCGGCGTTCCGGTGACGTCGACTTCGGACAGGTGCGGATCGGGCTGGGGCCGCAGCCGCTGGCCACCCCGTTGATCGCGCCGGACATCGGGCCGACCGACGGTCTGGAACCGCTGACGGAGGACGCGCTGCGCCGGTTCGTCGCCGCGCACGGCACCCTGGAAGCCCTGCCGATGGCCGTGTCCCTGCGGGCCTTCTACCACGTCACGGTCAGCGGCGACCCGGCTGCGGTGCGCGGCACGGCCCGGGCGTTGACCGCCTCGCTGGCCTCGCTGCACACCCCCGAGGACCTGGTCCTGGTCTTCGGTGTCGGCGCGGACCGCCTCCCCGAGTGGGAGTGGACCAAGTGGCTGCCGCACGCCCAGGCGCCGGGGGCGCCGGACGGTGCGGGCGCCCGCCGGATGGTCGTGCACGGCGCGGGTGACCTGGACGCGCTGCTCGCCGACCGGCTGGTGGGGCGGCCCCGCTTCCACCCGGCGGGCGCTCCGGTGCCGGACGAGCCGCACCTGGTCGTCGTCCTGGACGGGCTGTCGCTGTCGCCGCACTCCCCCCTCGCTTCGGTGGAGGGGCTCCAGGGCGTCACGGTGGTCGAGGTGGTGCCCGGTGACCTCGCCGCCGGACGCGGGGACCTGTCGATCGTGGTCCGGCCGGGGTTGCTGCGGTTGGAGTCGGCGAGCGGCCAGGTCTACGAGGGCGTGCCGGACGCGCTCGCCCCCGAGTCGGCGGAGGCCCTGGCGCGGCAGTTGGCGCCGCTGCGCATGGCCTCGGGCGGGGACGACGACGAGCCGCTGTTGGCGAACCTGGAGTTCACCGAGTTGCTGGCGCTCGGGGACGCGGCCTCGGTGGACACCCGGCGCACCTGGCGCACCCGGTCGTTGGCGGAGCGGTTGCGGGTGCCGATCGGGGTCGGCGAGGACGGGCAGCCGGTGATGCTGGACCTCAAGGAGGCCGCGCAGGAGGGCATGGGACCGCACGGGCTGTGCGTGGGGGCCACCGGCTCCGGCAAGTCGGAGTTGCTGCGCACGCTGGTGCTGGGCCTCGCGGTGACGCACTCCTCGGAGACCTTGAACTTCGTGCTGGCCGACTTCAAGGGCGGCGCCACCTTCGCCGGGATGGCGCAGATGCCGCACGTGGCGGCCGTCATCACCAACCTCGCGGACGACCTGACGCTGGTCGACCGGATGGGCGACTCGATCCGCGGCGAGCTGAACCGGCGCCAGGAGATGTTGCGGGACGCGGGCAACTACGCCAACGTGCACGACTACGAGCGGGCCCGGACCGCCGGGGCCCCGTTGCAGCCGATCCCCTCCCTGGTGCTGGTGATCGACGAGTTCAGCGAACTGCTCACCGCGAAGCCCGACTTCATCGAGATGTTCGTCCAGATCGGGCGCATCGGCCGGTCCCTCGGCGTCCATCTGCTGCTGGCTTCACAGCGGTTGGAGGAGGGGCGGCTGCGAGGGCTGGAGACGTACCTGTCGTACCGGGTCGGTCTGCGGACCTTCTCCGCCGCGGAGTCCCGGGCGGCGCTCGGCGTGCCGGACGCGTACGAGCTCCCGAACGTGCCCGGTTCGGGGTTCTTGAAGTTCGGCACCGACGAGATGGTGCGCTTCAAGGCGGCGTACGTGTCCGGTGCCTACCGGTCCGGCGGCGGGCGGACGGCGGGGGCGGGCGGGCCGCTGCCCGTGGACCGACGCCCCGTGCTGTTCACCGCGACCGAGGTCCCGGTGTCGTACCTCAGCGTGCCCGCGGCCCGCACCGCGCCGGAGGCGGAGGCCGAGGACGAGGCGCTCGCGGACACCGTGCTCGACGTGATCGTCCGGCGGTTGGAGGCGCAGGGCCCGGCGGCGCACCAGGTGTGGTTGCCGCCGCTGGACAGCCCGCCCTCGCTGGACGCGCTGCTGCCCGGGCTGACGGCGGTCCAGGGGCGCGGCCTCACCCCGCCCGACCAGGCGGTCACCGGGCGACTGGTCGTCCCGCTGGGCCTGGTCGACAAGCCGTACGAGCAGCGCCGCGATCCGCTCTGGTGCGACTTCTCGGGAGCCGCCGGTCACCTGCAACTCCTCGGGGGCCCGCAGTCCGGCAAGTCGACGCTGCTGCGGACCCTGATCGCCGCCTTCGCCCTCACCCACACCCCGTACGAGGTGCAGTTCTACGGCCTCGACTTCGGCGGCGGCGGGCTCGCCGCGGTCGCCGGCCTGCCCCACGTCGGTGGGGTCGCCTCCCGGCTCGACCCGGAGCGGGTGCGGCGCACCGTCGCCGAGGTGTACGGGGTGCTGACCCGCCGCGAGGAGTACTTCCGGGCGGCCCAGATCGCGTCCATCGCCGACTTCCGCGCCCGCCGGGCCCGGGGCGAGGTCTCCGTCACCGACCAGCCCTGGGGCGACGTCTTCCTCGTCATCGACGGCTGGGGCAACTTCCGTCAGGAGTACGAGGGCCTGGAGCAGATCGTCCTCGACATCGCCTCCCGCGGCCTCGGGTACGGCGTGCACCTGGTGCTGTCGGCATCCCGCTCGATGGAGGTCCGCTCCCACCTCAAGGACCTCCTCGGCAACCGGCTGGAACTGCGGCTCGGCGACACCATGGACTCCGAGATCGACCGCAAGGTCGCGGTGAACGTACCGGTCGGGGTGCCCGGTCGCGGCATCTCGCCGCAGCGCCTGCACTTCATGGCGGCGGTCCCCCGGATCGACGGACTCTCCTCGGACACCGACCTCGCCCGGGCCACCGAGGCCCTCGCGGCGGAGGTGACCCGGCACTGGTCGGCGCCGGGCGCGCCCGGCGTGCGCCTGCTGCCCCGACGCCTGCCCGCCGACCGGCTGCCCCGCGGCGACCGGTTCCCGGAACGGGGCGTCGCCTGGGCCCTCGACGAGGACAACCTCGAACCGGTGTTCGTGGACTTCGAGCAGGACCCGTTCTTCCTGGTGTTCGGCGAGAGCGAGTCCGGCAAGTCGAACCTGCTGCGCCTCCTGGTCAAGGGGCTCGCCGAGCGGTATCCGGGGGACGGCTGCAAGGTGTTCGTGGTGGACAACCGGCGGGCCCTGCTCGACGCGGTGCCCGCCTCCCACCTGGCCGAGTACGTGCCGATGTCCAACGCCATGGACCACCACGTCGAGGCCCTCGCCGACCTGATGCGCCGGCGCAGCCCGACCGCCGACGTGACCGCGCGGCAACTGCGGGAGCGCAGCTGGTGGCAGGGGCCCACGGTGTACGTCGTCGTCGACGACTACGACCTGGTCTCCACCTCCAGCGGCAACCCGCTCGCCCCGTTGACCGAGCTGCTTCCGTTCGCGCGGGACGTGGGGGTGCGCTTCATCGTCGCCCGCTCCACCGCCGGGGCGGGGCGGGCGGCGTACGAGCCGTTCATCCAACGGATGAAGGAGTTGGGCGCCCAGGGCGTCGTCCTCGCGGGCGACCCCGGCGAGGGAGACCTGCTGGGCGGGGTGCGACCGCGGCCGATGCCGGTGGGCCGGGGCACCTTCGTGTCCCGCAAGCGGGGCAAGCCGTTGGTGCAGACGGGGCTGCTCGCGGAGGGCGACGAGGGGGCGTGAAGGGTTCCTTCGGGGGCAGGGCCTCAGCTCCGCCCCCACGGGAACCGTGCCGGTGGCGCTCCCCGTCAAGGTGCTCGGGCGGGCCTGCTGGTGAGCGGAGGAGTTCGGTTCGGGGCGGCGAATCGGCCGCCGTGCAGAGGAAGGGGGCGCTCCATGAGCTGGAGCGAATGGGAGCAGTTGAAGGCGGACGTCGCAGATCGGCGTTCGGTGGCGATGCAGGTCAACCACGTACCAGGTGACCCGGAGGGCGCCCCCCTGGACGGTGGGAGTCCGGGGCCCGTGCTCAAGGTGACCCAGACCGATCTGGCGAAGATCGGGGACCGTGCGTTCCGGTTACGCGAGCGGCTGTGGCGGGAGGGACGGGAGCCGGTCGACAGCAGCGAGCGGGTGGGCGGGACGCTGAAGGGCCAGGGGTTCGCCCTCGGTGGCGCCCTCCAGCACGTCTCCACCCGTTGGGAGGAGCAGGTCACGTCCCTGCGGGACGCCTGCGCGCACATCTCCAACCACCTGGAGTTCACCGAACGGGTGCATCGGAACGACGACCAGGAGATCCGGGGGCGGCTGAGCGGCATCCGCCTGCTGGACCAGGGCTTCGACGAGCGGGTGGGCAGGCCGGGCGAACCCAACCCCGTCTACGAACCGAAGAAGGACGCGGGGAACGACCAGCAGGACACGGGTGAGGGGCAGTCCGGCTGATGGACTTCGATGCGCTCTACAACGCCGGGTTCGACGCCCTCGACTCGGCCGTCGACGACTGGTCCCGTCTGGTTCGCAATCTCACGTCACTGGAGAAGGACGCGCGGAACGGGCTCCAGGCACAGGCCAACAGGGCGGACTGGTCCGGCATCAACGCCACCGTGTCACGTCAGTTCGTCGGCAAGACGGCGGGTGAGTTCGCGGATGCGCGCACCCAGGCGTCGTCGATCCGGAACATCCTGCGGGACACTGCCGGCGAACTCCGCTCTCAGCAAAGGAAGCTGAAGGACGCGATCGAGCGGGGTGCCAAGAACAACCTCACCGTCACCCAGACCGGCGGTGGCGGCTTCACCGTGACCATGCGCGTCCATCCGGACCGCGCGGGCCGCGGCAGCACTCCACCGGACCACGGGGAGGCGGAGGTGACACGCCTGCGGGACGAGGTCCAGGACATCCTGGAGGCTGCCACCCGCAGCGACGACTCGGCAGGTGAGGTGCTGCGGGCCCTGGTGAACCAGAGCAAGCACGGCTTCTCAGGGGCCTCCTACGGCGACCGGGACTCGGCGGCGAAGGCGGTACGAGAGGCCGATGCACTGGCCCGACTGGCCGCGCGGGAGCCGGGGAGCCTGAGCAACGGGGACCTCGACCGTCTCTCCGCGGGGCTCAAGCGGTACCACGGTGACGAACTGTTCGCCGCACGGTTCGCAGCGGAGCTGGGTGCGAAGGGCACGTTGGAGTTCTGGGCCGGGGTCAACGCCCCCGAACACGGGATCACCACTCCCTCGGACCCGAACCCCGCCCTCGCGCGGGAGCGCGAGAAGCGTTTCGGTGACCTCCAGCAGTACCTCGGCATGACCCTGGCGAACGCCACCCAGAGCGACAGTGCGGCCATGACCGACTGGAAGCGGGACATGCTCCAACTCGGTGACCAGCCCGTGGGCGGTCGGCAGGGCTTCCACCAGGGATTCCAGGTCATGAGCAGCCTGATGCGCTCGGGCGACTACGACGACCGGTTCCTGCAACAGTACGGGGAGCGTCTCGTCGCGTTCGAGAAGAAGCACGGCGAGGACGGCAAAGCACCGCACCTGTGGCAGCACCTGGGCCATGACCCACGGCTCAACCACACCGGCACGGACGCGGGCGCCGACCCCTTCACCGGTTTCATGAAGGCCCTCGCCAACAGCCCGGACGCGGCGACCTCGTTCTTCGGCGACACCTTCCAGACCGCGTCGGAGGCCGGCAAGGGGACGTCGGTCAGCAACTTCGACTACTTCTTCGAGACCCGGGACTGGCCGCACGACGTCGACGACGCCGGGAAGTCCAGCACGGCGGGGCGGGACACGATGGCCCAGGCCCTGGAAGCCGCCGTGACCGGGCACCCCGCCGGGGAACTACCCACGGCCGACACTCCCCCGCACACGAAGGAACAGGCCAAGCTCATGGAGCAGGTCGTGAGTTCCCTCTCCGAGGAACCGAAGCGTCTGCTCGACCACCGGTACACGGCCGACAGCGTGGGGCAGATGATGGCTGAGTACATGCCGGACGTCCATCGAGGACTCGGCCCCGGCCAGAGCTCCGACCCCGGTCTGTACCCCGTCGCCGGCACGGCAGCGTCGTTGAGCCAACAGGATCTCACTCGCGTCCTGTACAGCCTGGGGCAGGTGCCGGAAGGGTACGCGTCCGTGCTGGCCGGGCAGCAGAGCTACACCGCCAACATCATGGAGTACCACTTCAGGAACCCCGACGCCCATGTCAACGATGCGAACTTCAAGGACATGGAGAAACTCAAGACCAGCATCGAAGCGGTGGCTTCGACCGCAGGAGAGATCCAGGGGACCACCAGCGCCGGCCGGGCCTACGCCTCCGAGGACGCCGCAGGCGCGAAGGACGCCCAGTTCAACAGCGCGATCGACAAGACGAAGGCATGGGCCACCACCGGCGTATCGATCGGCATCGGCATCGGCGCGAGCTACATTGCCGGCCCTGCGGGAATCGCCGTCGGAGGTCTGGCCGGAGGCATCACGAACGAGCTTCTTTCAGGAATTTCTCAAGGGTCGCTGCGAGACAGTACGGATCAAGCCGTCTTCCGGAGGGGGGAGCAACTGGACGAGACCGAGCAATCCACTTACAAGACCATCGAGATGGCTGCCAGGGGTGCAGGCGAAGCGGCGGGTAACCGCTCGCCCCATATCGAGGTGAGTGCCGTGAGCGCCGCCGAGAAAGGATTCGGCAGCGCCCAAGACAACGTCAAAAGGCATCTAGAAGGTCTAGGGAAGCCCACGGGCATGAAGTAGCGAGAGGAAATATGAAGGAATCGCGAAAGAAACACGCCCTGAGCGCGGCCGCCATGACCGCCGGACTTGCTCTGATCACATTTTTCGCATACGCCACCAAAACTCCACCCTTCCACACCTCAACCTCCATACAAGCCGATGAAGTATGCACCTCCCTCGGAGACTCCCCCGAAGTTCTTCCTGCATTGAAAATCGTACTTCCGAAGGGTCAAGAGTACTCCTTCTGGGACAAGTCGATCCCCAATCGAACTCAGCGGAGCATCCGCCTGCTCTGCCTCGCTTCTACCAGTTCTGACAGATCCGAGATGACGCTCGGCGGAAGGGTCATTCCCAAGCTGAAGTCAGATGAATGGCTCGCCTGGCTCAAAGGAGATTTCAATGAGGAAGTCAAACGCGAAAGTCTAACTTCTTTCAAGGCTGGAGACGATGCTGCTGCATCGAGCCGAGGGGCAGGAATCCAAATACCATGCTTCGCCAACAAGCGAACGCCTAACCCTCAGGAGAACATCCACATCTCCATCTCCCTTACAAATGGAAGTGATGCCGGCGCAGAAAAAACCCGAAAGGCCCTGATCGACATCCTGCGAAGCTCTGCAGCCCACGCTCACAAGGAGATGAAGTGCGACCTTCCTTCGAAGCTCTAGCTGCAGGCCATAGAGATCGCTCAACAGGGCTAGAGTAAAAGGAACATGGGTCGGTCGGCCCATGACGACAAGGAGAGGGATCACAGCATGACCGAGGGTCGGGAAACCATGGGCGCGACGGAGCCCGTGGAGTCCGAAGAGGAGATGCGGGCCCGCAAGGAGCGGGAGAAGGACGAGCTGTACTCGTTGGACATCTCCGGTGTCGAATGGCTGGGGGCCCCCGGCACCGAAGAGGACGAGGAGCGGGTGGAGATCGCCTACCTCCCCGGCGGCGGCGTGGGGATGCGCTCCTCGCTCGACAAGGAGACGGTGCTCCGGTACACGGACGCCGAGTGGCACGCGTTCGTCCTGGGGGCCCGGGACGGCGAGTTCGACCTGGAGCCCAGCGACCAGGACGGTGGCGCGGCCGGCGAGTAGACGGCCCAGCAGTAAATCACCCTCCGCGGGTACCGCATGGCGACGGCCGGGGTGGACGCCTCCCGCGCGTGCCCACCCCGGCCGTCGTCCCCCGTGCGGATCGTCATCCCCGCACCGGTCGATCCCCTACAGGAAGTAGCTGGCGGCCTTCTTGTCGCCGCCCATGTAGTCACCGCCCGCGCGGGCGACGACCTGACCGATCGCGACCAGCGCCTGGTGGATGTCCTCGGCCTCCCGGTCCCACTTCGCCTGCTCCTGCGTGTACATGGTGTGGGCCTCGCCCTCCCAGCCCGCGGCGACGGTGGCCACCGCCCGCTTGATGCTGGCGAGGTCCTCTTCGAGCTTCTTCGCCTGGTTGGCCAGCTCGGTGGCGGTGGCGTCCAGACCGCCGTACTTGACGACGAGTTCGTCGTAGTTTCCCGTGGACATGACTGTGGGTCCCCCTCGGTGAGTGATCGGTATCGCGGTGAACGGGTTCTCTACCGGCTCCGGGTCAGTAGCCGCTGAGGCTCGACCTGGGTGCCCCGGCGTTCACGTTGATGCTCTGCACGGCCGCGCGCACGTCTTCTTCGCTGCCGTCCTTGATGTTGCGGCTCGCGCTCATGGCGTCGAGGAACTTCACCAGGATGTTGCCGATGCGCACCATCGAGGTGTTGATCTCGTGCTGCTTGGTGTTGAAGGCACCGGCACCGATGCCCTTCCACTGACCTTCGAGGCTGTCGATCGTGCCCTGGAGGCGGTGGAGTTGACCCTTGATGTTCTCGAAACGGGTGGCGATATCCTGTTCGAGCTTGATCAGCTCGGAATTCGATAGCCGCTGGCCCTGGGACATGTTGCGGTTCCCTTCTTCGGAGGCGTACAGGAACGGGGATGGATCAGTGGTGTTCGGGGGCGGATCAGGCGTTGCGTCGCTTGCGGAGGAGGACGAAGACCCCGGCTCCGAGCACTGCCACGCCGGCTACCCCACCGAGAATCGCCAGGACGTTCACCCCTTCGTCGTCCGGCACGGCTGCGGTGGGCTTGGTGGGTTCGGACTTCGGCTCGTTGGCGTCCTTGGCCGGATCCTGGGTGGGCTTGCCGGATTCGGTTTTCGACGGTTCCGGATCGGGGTCGACCCAGTCCGACAAGGAAGTCCTCCCGTCCTTCCTTTTGGTAATGGGGTTGATGTCGGGCGGCCCTGGATCGATGTTGGGGTTCTCCAGCACCTTACGGGGGCGGATCAATCCATTTCCGAAAAATACGCTCCGCCCCTCTTCCTTCTTCCAATCACGCCCAGCCGTGTCGATCAGCGTGCGAAGTACTTGATTCGCGGTCCAGTCGGGATGTGCCGCCCAGACAAGCGCCGCCGAGGCCGAAGCGATGGCTGTGGCCTGACTCGTTCCCCCACCTTGACAATAGCGTGCGAAATTTTCATCACACCAAGTTGGCACATTAACGCCAGGAGATGCCAGGTCGACAAAATCTCCCTGCTGAGAGAACTTGCCAACTTTTCCAGTCTTATCGGCGGCAGAAATTCCAACTACCTCAAGATAAGCCCCCGGATAGTCGTTCCCCTTCACATTATTGCCGGCATTGCCGATAGCCCCAAAAAGAAGTTTCCCTTTTCGGACGGCGTAATCTACCGCTTCCTCAAGTTCATTGTAGGTAAACTCCGACCCGACCGACAGATTAATGATCTTCACATCCGTGTCTGCTGCGGCGCGGATGCCCTCACCAACCGATGCCGTTTTCTCTTTTTCCGTCTTTTCCTTCAGGTCTTCCAGGTCAGCACGAATGGGGATGACACGAGCGCCAGGCGCAAGACCCTTGAGCCCTCCGCTCCCACTACCCACGATCAACTCTGCCATCGACGTGCCGTGGCCGTCATAATCCTTCGTAGCCCCGTAAGAAACGGATGCCGGAACTTCATCAACCAGCACCTTTCCCTTCAATGAGGGGGCATCAGGGTTTACCCCCGTATCAATGACAGCGACTTTGACCCCTTCACCCGTGCTGACTTCCCACATTTCCTCTGCACGCATCGAATCCAGGTACCACTGTTGAGACTGCACGTCATTGGCGTGAGATTGGGAAGAAAAACCGACGGTTAGGATGCCCAGTGCCGCGCTCACACAAACTGCTCGTCGGTAATTCACTACACCCCGTACGCCGACCCTCACAGCGCGCCGACTGAACCGTGTCCTCATGAACTCTCTGTCCTCGTTGGGGGTTGGTGGATTTGGCTCTGCTACGGCTTCGAGCCTTCCTCCGAAGAATGACTGTCATGATCGGACGGCTTTGACTCGGAGGCGTCGTCGTCGTTCACGGCTCGCGCCCGGCCAGCCGGCCGGACCAAGCCCGTACCGCCCGGAGTAAACCCACTTCGCGTGCCACGCTGGCCGGTCTGCGGCAGAGGTAGCCCGACCACCCCACCAGCTCGTATCGCGTCCGAACGCCCAGCCGGGTGACGCCGGCCAGCGCCTGCCACGGGTGTGCTTGCCGTGCCACGTTGAGCGACAGGAGCGCCTTGAGGCCCCATGGCCTGGTGTTGACCTTGTGTCGTGGCCTGTCCGCCGATGACGGCCCCTTGAGGCGTGCGCCCCCCCATCGGCTGGCGTCCACCCGTGCCAGTTGCACCCGGCCGGCCTCCGACGATCCCTGATGCAGGGGCCCCTGCTGCTGGCCCTATACGGCCAGCAGCACTCTGGGCACCTGGTGACTGCCCACCTGTGACGGGCCGACCCGCCATTGGCGCCTGTGTTCCCGGTCCACCAACCAGTGGTTGTGCTCCTCGCACGGGTGGCGTGGATTGACCCTGGGCAGCCGCTGGCACGTGCCCCGTCCCGGCGACAGAACCCTGCCGCGCGGACCCACCACTCGCGATGGAGCGACCTCCATCGGTCGGCGCGCTAGGGCGGGCCGCGCCGGCAGCCCCCACCACTGGGTTCAGCACGGGCGGGGACGACGGGAGACCGACGTTCGGAGGCGCAGGAGACGACACGGCCGGGGTGCTCGGCACAGTCGGGGACGCCTGAGCCGGCACCGTACCCACGCTGGCGATCTCGGTGGCCGGAGAGGACACCGGTGGTAGTTGAGCGGATGGCGCTGCGGGCCCTGCCACCGGGGCCGTAACAGATGCCGGCGAACCGGTCGAGGGGCCTCCCTCGGCACCTGGGACGCCCGGCAGCGTCTGTGCGGGCACTTCATGCCCGCCCGCCACTCCCCGAGCGGGCACTGGTGCGGGTTGCCCAGCCTGCCCAAGGGGAACTCCACCCGATTCAGCACCGGGATCGACTCGCCTCCCCTCGCTCGGCTTCGGCACCCCCACGTTCGGCACCGACTTGAACACCGGCCCCTCCTGTTGCGACAGCACCTCCCCCGACACCGCGTAGAACGACGCCAGTCGGTTCATCTGGTTGATGGCCTCCTGGCGGTCCTTCTCGGCCTTGACCGCCGCCGTGTACTCCGGGTTGTCCGCGCCTCGCTTGTCCTCGGGGAAGTCCTTGACGTCCTTAGGGGTGGCACGTAGGTCCCGCGGCGGCATGGCACTGCGGACGGAGGCCAGGCCCGCGCCAGCGGCGGTGATCTGAGTGGCGGCGGCGTCCGCGAAGTCGGCGAGCTTCAGGGTGTCCGAGACGAGCCCCTCGCCCCACTTGCGGAACGCCTCGCTCGCCTCGCCCTCCCAGTCGGGCTGGGCGATGTGGCCCTTGAGCTGCTCGGCGGCCTCCTTGATGGCGTCCCGGGCGTTCCACAGGGCCGTTCCGGCGTTCTCCAGCTCGGCGGGGTTGGCGTTCTCCACCAGGTCGACCATGTCGTTGAGACGACGTGACTCGAAGTCGGTGCGGCCGGGTCTGATGCTCGGGGCGTTGAAGAAGATCGAGTTTTCGAGCAACTGCGACACGGCCACGACCCGGTCGATGTTGCTGTTCTGTCCGGTCGCCCGGCTCAGGTCCTGAGCATCTGGTGTGCCCTGCCTGTTGTCACCAGCCATGATCACCACTCCGCTTCGAGCTCGTCGCCCTTGAACTTCGCATCATTGCCCGAGTCGTACCGGTCCTGCCCCTCGCGGGTGTCCGCCCGGATCGCCCAGAACCGCCGGCGCATGTCCTCGTCGACGTTGTCGAAGCCGACGTCGGCGCCGTGCACGGCGATGCCCATGGCCTCGATCTGTTCGCCGAGGGACTTGGAGAGTTCGGTGAGGCGTTGGTGGACGCGGTGGTACTGGGCGAACAGGCCGTCCGCTTCGGCGAAGGGCGTGCTCCCGCTGCTGAGGGAGGTCCTGGAGACCCGTTGGGAGCCGACCTTGGACGTGCCGCCGGCCGATCCCTCGAAGTCCGAGAGGACTTGGTCGATGCTCTTCTTGAACGTCTTCAGCGCCTCGACGCCGCGTCGGAGGTCCGTGCTCCCCATGGCCCCCATGTACGAGGCGCGGCCCGTGCTGTCCGGAAGCCCCATTCCGTGTCCTTCCCCGTTTCCCCGTGGCCCCGATTCCCGTGGGCCCGTCCGGTCGGTTCCGGGGACGGGCGTGCACGGGCGGGTCGTTTGCGCGCATTCACCATAGCCAGGCCCCGTACCGCATCAACAACTGGTCTTCGACCCTTAGTTGGGAGTCGTCCTGTTTGCCCGGGTGTGCAGGGCCGTGGGTGTGGTGGGCGCGTCGCGTGTGCGCTCAGCTTACTGAGCACCACCGACGGTCGCATGGGTATAGGTACTCAGGAGGCGCGCCCGGCAACGCCGTCGGTCAGGTGCGACGGCCGCCGCGGCGGCGGGCCGCGTCCCGCAGGGCGAGGGCGGTGCCGCCGAGCGCCGCGGCCAGGACGACGGCCGCGACCGCCACGTACGTGGCGAGGCGGGCGTCGCGTTCGGCGGCCGATTCGCCGAGGTCGAACTCGGGGACGGCAGGGGCCTGGGCGCGGCTGAGGCCCTCGTCGGCGACGGGTTCGTCGATGCGGCGTTCGTCCTCGGTGAGGGCGCGCACGGGGTCGACGACGCCCCAGCCGACGAGGCGGTCGTGGCCGGCGACCGAACGTTCCGCGGTCTGCTCGATCTGGGCGACGATCTCCCGGCCCGTCCAGTCGGGGTGTTTGGCGCGCAGCAGGGCGGCGACCGCAGCGACGTACGGGGCGGCGAAGCTGGTGCCGTTGTCGACGCAGTGTCCGCCGCCGGGGACGGTGGAGACCATGTCGACGCCGGGTGCGGCCACGCCGACGAAGTCGCCGGACTGGGAGAAGGCGGCCCGTTCGTTGTTGCGGTCGGAGGCGGCGACGGCGAGGACCCCCCGGAAGGAGGCGGGGTAGGTCTTCTTGACGTTGCCGCCGAGGCCGTCGTTGCCGGCGGAGGCGACGACCACGACGTCCCGGTCGAGGGCGTGGTCGATCTCCTGTTGCAGGGCGGAGGTGGGTTTGACGGCGTTGGCGGTGTCCTGGGAGATGTTGATGACGTGGGCGCCGGCATCGACGGCGTGGCGGATCGAGGTGGCGAGGGTGTCGGCGGTGCCGTTGCCGTGCGCGTCGTTCTGGTGGACGGGGATGATGCGGGCGGCGGGGGCCAGGCCGACGAAGCCGGTGCCCTCGGCGGGGCGGGCCGCGATGATGCCGGCGACCCGGGTGCCGTGGCCGACGGTGTCGCCGGTGCCGTCCGCCTTGCCGCGGGGGACGGGGTCGCCCTCGTCGTTCTCGGGTTTGGCGGGCAGGGTGTTGCGGCCCTTGGACTTGTCGACGGCGCCGGCGAGTTGGGGGTGCTTGGTGTCGACGCCGGTGTCGATGACGGCGACGTTGACGCCCTTGCCGGTGGACTCGTTCCACAGCTCGTCGAGGAGGACGCGTTGCAGGGCCCAGGGGCGGCCCCGGTAGGGCTCGGCGGGGAAGGTGCACTGCCCGGTGTCCGCGGTGGCGGGCGGGGCGGCGGGCAGGATCAGCGCGGTGGCGGTGAGGGCGAGGGCGGCGGTCAGGGCGCGGGCCCGGACGCCGCAGCGGAGGGTGGTGGGCACGGCGGCTCCCGTCACGAGCCCTGCGGCTGGCGGGCCGCGGTGGTGGAGAGTCGGGGGCCGGTGGGCAGCAGGGCGGACCAGGCGGCGGGGATCGGGGTGGGCTCGGCCTTGGCGTAGCCGAGGCACGCCTGGGCGCGCTGGGCTTCCTGGAGTTGCGCCTTGCGGCGGGCGGCGGAGGTGCCGATGCCCGCGTCGTCGGAGGCGCTGTCGCTGTTGCTCTGGAGGGCGTAGCGCAGCCCGGTGTCGGTGACCAGGAAGATGCCGCCGGTCTTGGTCTGGGCGCCGGTGACCTGGCGGAAGAGTTGTCCGGAGCCGGGGGTGACGTAGGCGCTGGAGGAGCCGGTGGGCAGCGGGGCGGGGTAGTCGGTGCCGGCCCAGGTGCTGAGGGTGGTGGTGCCCTGGTCCGGGTCGACCTGGCGCAGGACGTTGCAGACGGTGTCGCGTCCGCCGCTGCGGTCGGGGGCGTTGACGGTGCGCGGGGCGTGGGCGGGCCAGTCGTGTTCGCCGGCGAAGTGGGGGCCTTCGGGGGTGAAGGAGGCGGGTCCGACGTCGCGGGGTCGGCCGGCCTGTCCGAGGCCGTCGAGTTGGCGGCTGCTGAGCAGGAGCTTGGCGGTGAAGTCGGAGACGGGGACGACCTTGCCGGTCAGGACGAGGTAGTGCTGGGTGCTGTCGCCCTGGGGGGCGCGCAGGACGGTGCCGACCCTGTTGGTGGCCTCGTCGAGGCTGCCGGGGGCGCCTGCGGGGTCGCCGACGGGGCCGTCGACCTCGGGGAAGGCGACGGGGTCGCCGGTGTGGAGGGTGGCGAGCCATTCCCGGGAGACGCGTTGGGGTGCGCGGCCGGAGGTGTCCAGGGTGCGCAACAGGAGCTCGTCGTCGGCGGGGACGGGGTACTTGGTGCCGCTGCGGTCGACGACGTAGCGGGTGCGGTCGGGCCCGCTGACGTACATGAGGTCGCCGCCGCGCAGCCGCTCGGGGCCGTCGGTCAGTCGCTCCTCGCGGGGGGCGAGGACGAATGCGGCGGTCTGGATGGTCCGGCCGCCCTGGCCGGGGCGTTCGCAGACGGCCCAGCGCTTGGGCCGGTCGGCTTCCTTCGACGGGGGGAGCCGGTCGGGGGCGTAGGGGATGCCGAGGGTGACGCCGTGGGGGATGTCGCCCTTGTCGATGACGGATTCGGCGACGCTGATGACCTTGCCCTGGCCGGGTTCGAGGAGGAGTTTGGCGGAGGCCATGTTGAGGACGGGGTGCAGTTGGCGCTTGCCGTCCGTCTTCAGGGCGACGTAGCGGGTGGTGGAGTCGCTGGCGATGATGACGTTCTTGTAGGGCTCGGCCCAGTTGGCGGGGGCGGTGGGTTTGAACATGCCCCAGGCGCCGAAGACGGCGAGGACGATCACGCCGACGATGATGCCGGGGACGATGCCGCGCAGCGGGCGGGGGGCGTCCTCCTCGGAGCCGCCCGAGGCGGGCTGGAGGTAGGCCGCCAGGGTGCGGCGCTTCGCAAAGGTGTGGGCGTTGAGCTCGTCGCGCCGTGATGCCATCGGTGTGTGCGTCTCCCCGTCGTAGCCGTCCGTCCTGATCCGCCGTGCGTGCGGGGCGCGGGTGGTGCGTCCTGTGTCCGCTCCGCCGGGGTGTGGTGTCGCGGCCCGTGGGCGGAGGGCGACACGCTGTCAGGTCGGGCCCCTACTATGCCTGGTGCGCGCGGGTTCGGGGGCGGCGGGTAGGGTGAGCGGCCCCTCAACCACCCTGATGCGGACGCGGTTTTCGGGAGGGGTCGGGAGTGACGGACTTTTCGGGGCTAGCAGTGATTCGGGGGACATTGAGGTGATGGTTTCCGCAACGCGGACCCGTTCGCGGAGTCGTTCGCGGTCCCGCTCGGGGGCGGCGGGTGGCGCGGCGGCGGCCGTGGGCGGGGTGCCCCGGTTCGCTTCCCGGACGCCGCCCGCGGCCGGGGGCGCGGGGCGGCGGCCGTTCCGGTGGCAGCGGCTCGCGTTGATCGAGGTGGCCGTCGCGGCGGGGGTCGCGGGGTGGGTGCTCGGCCCGGTGGCGTTGGCGCTGGTGTCCCCCGTCGTGTCGGTGTCGTTGGCGCTCGCCCTGGTGCGTCGGCGGGGGCGTCCGCTGCCGGAGTGGCTGGCGACGGTGTGGGAGTTCCGGACGCGTCGACGGCGTGCCTCGTCGTGGTCGGTGCCGGTGGGCACCGAGCCGGGGTTGGCGCCGGCGGCGGAGTGCGATCCGACCCTGCGGACGTACCGTTTCGCCCCGGGGGACGACCGGGACCGGCGGCCGGTCGGCATGGTCGGGGACGGCGGGTTCCTGACGGCGGTGCTCCAGGTCGAGTCCGATGCGACGGCGCTGCGGGCGGCGCGCGACCGCCGGCCGTTGCCGTTGGGTCTGGTGCGGGACGCCCTGGTGGTCGACGGGATCGGTTTGGAGTCGGCGCAGGTCGTGGTGCACACCCAGCCCGCGCCGGCGCTGCACCTGCCGAAGGAGGCCATCGCGGTCACCAACTACGCGCGCTTGGAGAACGGCGCGGCTTCGCCTGCGGTGCGGATCACCTGGGTGGCCCTGAAGTTGGACGCCGAGTCGTGTCCGGAGGCGGTGGCGGCGCGCGGTGGCGGGCTGGTGGGGGCGCAGAAGTGCCTGGCGCGGGTGGCGGAGCACCTGTCGAGCCGGCTGACGGGGGCCGGGTTCCGGGTGACGGTGTTGACGGACGAGGAGTTGACGGCGGCGGTGGCGACGTCGATGGGGGCGAACCCAATGGTGACGGCGCAGGCGGGACGTGCGGAGGCGGCGGGGCAGCGGCGTACCGAGGAGTCGAGCCGGAGTTGGCGTTGCGACAACAGCCACCACACCTCGTACTGGGTGCGTCGCTGGCCGCACCTGGGGGGCGAGCGGGGCTCGTTGGCGGACCTGGTGGCGCGGCTCACCGCGGTTCCGGCGCTGGCGACGACGTTCAGCCTGACGCTGGACGGGGACGGCCGGCACGTGGGGGTCCGGGGACACGTGCGGGTCACCGGCCGGACGAGCAGTGAACTGGTCGCTGCCCGGCGGGGGTTGGAGCAGGCCGCGCGGGAGGCTCGGGTGGGGCTCGCGCGGTTGGACCGGGAGCAGGTTCCCGGGATGCTGGCGACGCTGCCCCTGGGGGGTGCCCGATGAGGGCGGCGTCCTCGCCCGGGTCGGAGTCGGGCGGTCGGTCGGTGGGGGCGCGGCTGCGCACGGGGCTGGGCCTGTTGGGGCCCCGGCATCCGCGGCACGTCCTGCCGGTGGAGCAGTTCGACGCGTTGGCGCTGCCGGTGGGCGATGACGGCGTGGTGATCGGGGTGGACGCCGGGGACCGTCCCGCGGTCCTGGGGGTGAACAGTCCGACGCCGTACGACGTGGTGCTGATCGGCGGGTTGTGGACGGCGCAGGTGCTGGCGCTGCGGATCGCGGCCACGGGGGCGCGGTTGGCCGTGGAGACGGGGCGGGCGCAATCGTGGACGGGGCTCGCGCAGGCGGCCGGCGGGCCGGTGCCCTGCGTCACCCTGCACGACGTGGGGAAGGTGCCGCCGCAGGGCGCGTCGGCGGGTTCTCCCGTGGTGGTGGTCCGGGACTGCGGGATGCGTCCGCCGCGCGGTCGGGTGGCCGCGGCGCCCTGGCAGTCGGTGGTGACCCTGTTGCCGTACCTGAGCCCGGTGGCACCGAGGTTGATGCGGCAGGCCCGGCTGGTCGGGGTGCAGCGGGTGTCGCCGGACGAGGCGACGGAGATCGGTCGGGTGTTGGCGCTGCCCCGGGAGGACGTGGCCTCGCTGCCGACGCTCGCGGACGGGGTCACCCTGTGGTGCGCGGACCGGGACCGGCACTACGTGATGACGCGCCCGACCGACATCGAGGAGGGGCTGCTCGGGTTGGCGCGCCGGATGGACTGACCCGTTCCGCGGGGAGCTCCGCGGAACGGGTGTTCCTGGTGGTCACCCGTGGGGCGGACGGGTTGGGGGGATTCGGGAGGGTCGTACGGGTCCGCCCCGGGGTGATCCTCCGTCAACCTCCGCCGCCTTGGGTCGCTTTGCCCGGGTATCGACGAGGGAGGCGCGGTGTCGGGGCGTTCGGTGGGTGGTTCGGGCGGAAGGCGGGGGCCGGCGGCTCTGCCGTGCGGGCCGCCGGGGTGATTAGGCTGGGACCGGGCGCGTCTTGGGTCCCACGAGCGGTCGCTGGTGGACCGGGGCGGAACCGGCTGGCCGGCGGGTACGACCGGAGTCCGGGAGCGGTGCCCCACCATCGCGGCTAGCAGTGCGCTCGACCACACCAGGAGGAATTGTGAACAGCGATCGGGACGGGAAGCCCGGGGGCTGGGCCACACCCGACGACGACCAGTCCGACGCCGAGTCCGCCGTGGAGACGACGGGCGAGTTCACCATCGACTACGCCCCTCCTGCCTGGTACACGCAGAACGCGTCGGGGAGCGCGGGGGAAAACCCGTCCCCGTCCCCGGGCCCGGGAATCGGCCGCGACCGTCTCGTCGGCCTCGCTCACCGATCGGGAACGCGAGGTGATGGCCTTGGTGGGCAGGGGACTGTCGAACGAGGAC
>NZ_JBEOWM010000064.1:0-30549 GCF_040296045.1 Streptomyces sp. NPDC002490
TCCGTACGGTTCGGTCACCTGCTCGTCGAAGGTGATTCCACTCGGCTGGTCGTACGAATCCATTCCGATGATGTCGGGAGCGGGTACCTATCGCTGCGCGATATGCAAGCGGGACGGTCGCTGCGCTCCCTTGGCCCGTGCAGGGCACGGGCCAACTCCCTCCGCTGCGCTCCAGGAGTTGAGGGGACCGGCCGCTGCGCGGCTGCTGGCTGACGTGGTGTTAGGTGCCGCTATTGGGTTGTAGTAGGAGAGTTGGGGTCCGCTGCGCTCCCCGCCTCAACGGTCCCTCCGGCTGCGCCTCCAGGACCGTTGAGGCCCGCTGGCGCGGGCCGGGCTGGCTGTAAGGGGTGGGGGTCGCGTTCGTGTGGGTTTCAGTATAGCGGGTGCATCAGGCTGATACAGCATGTACCGTTAACCAAAATAGGACACAGCCTTTCCCCGGGTAGCTGGGGGTTAATGGAGAGCGGGGATCACCATGGATCAGCTTAGCTTCGAAATGCGGTTACGGGAATAACGGTGGACCAGGTACATGAGCTCTGGGTCGCCGCCAGCGGGCTGGAGAAGCCGCCGAGCATCGAGGGCCGGTTGGCTGCGGTCCGGCGGAACGAGCTGAAGCGCATCTGGGCCCTGCTGAGCAGCGATTGGGCAACAACCTACTCCCCCGAGAACGACCCGGACGTGCACCGCTGGCGCCAGGCGCAGGATCGCGAGATCAGCACCGACCAGGAGCCCCAGGACCTGATCCGCTACCGGATCGTGGCACAGCCCACGGCCCCCCGAGCACCCCGGGGCCGCTGTGATGACGTACTACGCCTACGGGCGGGCGGTCGATCGAGGAGTCCGTCGCCATGCTGGAGGGGTCCGGCAGCGTGTACCGAATGGTGGAGGTCGCCACGGAGAGCCCGCTGAGCGAAGGGCGGGAGCTAAAGCTCGCCCGCCGACGGTTCGTCACCTGGGTGATGGAGGCCGCACGGGCCGAGCCCCTGGACTCCACGGGAGTCCCACACTCGGAGATGTACGGGATCCTGTGCGACTTCTTCACCCGCGCGATCGTCTTCCCCGGCTTCGGTTCCCCCTTCGGTACCGAAAAGGGCGACACCTCCCTGCACACCAGCACCCCCTCCCGCGCCCTGTCCCCCCTGCTCCTGGAATACCTCACCTACCACGGCCTGGACCTACGAGAGATGGAGGCCGGACACACGACCACGCCTCTGGATGAAGAGCTCAGCGGCGATCCCCTGCGCAGGAGCCAGTACCAGACCGCCGTCGTGAACACCCGGATGCGCTGCCCACCTCCAGGCCCAGGGCGTGCCCGCGGCCGAGGCGGACGACCTGATCGCCGCGCTGGAAGCCGGAGCGGTCACAGGTACGAGGTCATCGAGTTGGACGGCCGGGCGAGCGGGGCGCGGAGTTCGAGGACGGCTGGGACGAGGGTGTGAAGGCCGTCAGCGAGGCTCTGGTAGGTATCCGCCGACCGGGGCTGGGAGCAGCGTGCGGGCTGGTCGACCTCGGCTGGTGAAGTGACCGTACATCTCGCGTACGTCCGGCAGTGCGAGCGCGCTTACCTGGAGCGGCTCCAGTCGTTCGTCCGGGAGTCGGTCCTCCCGGCGACCGTGCCGCGCACCATGAGCCGACGGTGGGTGCTCGACGTCCTGAGTGAGGCCGGCGGCCTGTGCACGGCGCAGGCGGTGGAGCTGTCGATCGGCATCATCGTGTGCACCCGCGAGGCCGGCCACTATGACCCCGCCGACAAGCCCTCTGGCGGCCGGCCCGGAGGCTGGCATTGGTGCGACTTGTCCGTCTGGAACGACTCCGGCTCCGCCTCACAGCCGCACCAGGCCGCCTGAGGAATCACGAGAAATAAGGGTCAAGGAGGGAAACGGAAATGTCTTGGATTCCGCTCAAGGAACACCAGGTGGATCAGAAAGCAGCCGTCCGTAAGTGGGCGGGATTCCTTGTAAGATCATCTGTGCCGCCGCAGGGGGCGCGCGGGACGATCGTGTCCGCCACCGGGTCCGGCAAGACGATCATGGCCGCCGCCTCAGCGCTGGAGTGCTTCCCGCGCGCGCGGATCCTCGTCACCGTGCCCACCCTGGACCTCCTTGTCCAGACCGCTCAGGCGTGGCGCGCGGTCGGCCACCGCTCCCCGATGGTCGCCGTCTGCTCCCTGGAAAACGACTCCGTCCTGAACGGGCTAGAGGTGCGCACCACCACCAACCCGATCCAGCTCGCCCTGTGGGCGGGGTCGGGTGAGGTGGTCGTGTTCGCCACGTACGCCTCTCTCGTCGACCGCGACGACCCCGACCAGCCGCCCCTGCCTCCATCCGCATGGGGCGGCCCCCGGCCGGAGACGCCCCGGGAGTACGCGCAGCGGATCGCCGCCCTGACGCCCGAGGAACGCGAGCAGCGTGAGCGCCCGTCCCGCTGGCTGCCGGACGGCCTCAGCATCGCGGACGTGGACCAGCCTCCTACCGAGCGCAGGAAAGTACGTGGGCCGCTGGAAGCGGCTCTGACGGGCGGGGAGCGGCTCTACGGGCAGCAGATGGCGGGCTTCGACCTCGCAGTCATCGACGAGGCGCACGGCACCGCCGGCGACCTCGGACGGCCCTGGGCGGCCATCCACGACAACGCCCGCATCCCCGCCGACTTCCGGCTCTACCTCACCGCCACGCCGCGCATCCTGGCCGCGCCCCGGCCGCAGAAGGGCGCGGACGGCCAGGAGTTGGTGATCGCGAGCATGGCCGACGCCCCGGACGGGACGTACGGGGCATGGCTCGCCGAGCTCGGGCTGTCGGAGGCCATCGAGCGGGGGATCCTCGCCGGCTTCGAGATCGACGTCCTGGAGATCCGCGACCCGTCCCCGGTTCTCGGGCTGTCTGAGGAGGCGCTGCGGGGCCGGCGGCTCGCGCTGCTGCAGACCGCGCTCCTGGAGCACGCTGCCCGGCACAACATCCATACGACAATGACCTTCCACCAGAGCGTGGAGGAGTGCCGGGCATTCGCGGAGAAGCTGCCCGAGACGGCCGCCGAACTGTATGTCACTGAAGCATCGGACCAGGCCCTGGCGGCTGCGGAGCAGCTGCCCACGTCGTCGATCGACGCGGAATTCTACGAGCTCGAGCCCGGCCGGCATGTTCCGCTGGACCGGGTCTGGTCGGCATGGCTGTGTGGTGACCACCTCGTCAGCGAGCGGCGCGAGGTCCTGCGCCAGTTCGCAAACGGCATCGACGCGAACAACCGGCGGGTGCACCGGGCGTTCCTCGCCTCCGTGCGCGTGCTCGGGGAGGGCGTGGACATCACCGGCGAGCGGGGTGTCGAGGCTATCTGCTTCGCCGACCCGCGCGGCTCGCAGGTCGAGATCGTGCAGAATATCGGCCGGGCACTCCGCCTGAACCGGGACGGCTCCACCAAGGTGGCCAGGATCATCGTGCCCGTGTTCCTTCAGGCCGGGGAGGACCCGAAGGACATGGTCGCCTCCGCCTCCTACGCCCCGCTCGTCGCCGTGCTCCAAGGCCTGCGCTCCCACGACGAGCGACTGGTCGAACAGCTCGCCTCCCGCGCCCTCACCCGCAGCCGTCACGAAAAGCGCGTACACCTCCAGCGCGACGAGGACGGGCAGATCATCGGGGCCAGCGGCGAGGACCAAGAGCAGGACGACACGCAGACCGCCGTCGAGTCCGCGCTGCTGCGCTTCTCCTCCCCGCGCGACGCGGCGACGATCTCGGCGTTCCTGCGCACCCGGGTGTACCGGCCGGAGTCGCTGGTGTGGCTGGAGGGCTACCAGGCCCTCATCCGATGGCGCGCCGAGAGCGGCATCACCGGGGTGTACTCCGTACCGGTCGACACCGAGACCGAGGTCGGCGTCACCACCGCCTTCCCGCTCGGCCGGTGGGTCCAGCAGCAGCGGCGGGCTTGGCGGGCCGGGGAGCTGGAGGAGCGGCGCAAGGAGCTGCTGGACGCCCCGGAGGCCGGAATGGTGTGGGAGCCCGGAGAGGAGGCCTGGGAGGCCAAGCTAGCCGCCCTACGCGCCTACCACCGGGCCACCGGACACCTCGCGCCCCGACAGGACGCGATGTGGGGCGAGGGCAAGGCGATGGTGCCGATCGGGCAGTACATGGCCAACCTCCGCCGCACCGGAGCGAAGAAGGGGCTGGGCAAGGGTCCGGAGCGGGCGGCCATGCGCGCGGCGCAGTTGGCGGCGATCGATCCGGAGTGGGACTGCGCGTGGCCGCTGGACTGGCAGCGCCACTACCGGGTCCTCGCCGACCTGGCCGACACCGAGGCCGGCGGCGTCCTGCCCCCGATCGAACCGGGTGTGGTGATGGACGGCGACGACCTCGGCCGGTGGCTCCAGCAGCAGCAAAAGCCCGGCATCTGGGCGCGGCTTCTGCCTGAACAGCAGGAACGCCTCACCAAGCTGGGCGTCAGGCCTGCTGAGGCCCCGGCAACCGTTCTTCCGGCGAAGGGGGCGTCGAAGGCGCAGCAGGCGTTCCAGCGCGGGCTCGTGGCCCTCGCGCAGTGGATCGAACGAGAAGGCGCCAAGCGGCCCGTACCCCGCGGACACGGTGAAGAGATCACCGTCGACGGCGAGACCGAGCCGGTCACCGTGAAGCTCGGCGTGTGGGTCTCCAACACCAAGACCCGGCGCGACAAGCTGACGCAGGAGCAGCTCGGCGCGCTGCGGGGCCTGGGCGTGGAATGGGTGTGACCCCGGTGCCCCGCCAGTGAGCCCGCGCGTACGAGGCCCTGGGACTCTGGTCCCAGGGCCTCCTGTGTGATGTTCCGTGTCTTGTCCCTGGTGGGGGCGTTGTCCTCGGCGAAGACACAAGGCCGGGACGAGCGGGAGTGAGCGGTGAGCTATCACGGCGGAGGCGGCCCTGACTGGCCGATGATCGGCGCGATGCGGCGGGCGGAGCGGGAAGCATCGGCAGCTCGTTCGGACACGGCGCGGTGGAGAGAGCGGGCGGAGGAGCTGGCCGCGCTGGTCTACGAGATGGCTGACCGGGTCTGTCCGACCCATACGGAAGGGGACTGCCAGTGCCGCAAGTGCTGGGAAACCCGCGTCGGCCGGATCTTCGGTGTCGGCGCTGTACCCCGGCCTGGGGCCGACGCCGGCGCAGACCAGGCGGGTCAGTTTTGGGATCTCGTCAACAAGATCTCGCGTGAGGCTGAGGAGCGTCGCCGGCCGACCTGAGCGACTTCCACAGTCTGGGCAGTTGTGCCCCCCCTTCATGACGTCGGATCTGTGCTGTTGGGCCCACGTACAGGTTGGGCCGGTACGTCACCCGGGCGGCTGCGTGTCGTTACCCGCTACGAGCGCTGAAGCGCTGTCGAGCTGCGGGAGGCACCGAGTGGTCACACTCAACATCGAGTGCATGTTGTTCGAGGTCGACGGAGTGTGGCACGAGGTGAGACTCGATGCCCCGCTGCCCGCGCTGACGGGAGTGAGCGGGACGGGCAAGAGCACGACGCTGGAAGTGGTGTGGTGGACGCTGGCGGTGGAGAGCGCGAGGCTGATGGACGCCGCGGCGTTGTGCAGTCGTGTCGGGTTCGTCGCCCGGATCGGCGGGGAGCGATGGCAGGTCACCCGCAGCACGGTGGACCGGAAGGAGGACGTGTCCTTCGTCCAGGGCACGCTGAGCCTCCCTGAGCATCACCCGGTAAAGCGCAGTGATTCCCGCCGGTCGGCAGCCGATCACTTCCAGGATCTCCTCGGCATCCCCCGGCTGGGCGCCGGACGTACGCGCGTGACGCTGGACCTGCTGGTGCCGTGGCTCTACGCGCGCCAGCGTGATCTGCCAAACGACTACCTCGGCCGGCAGAGCAAGGAGCAGCGGACCGCGGTGGGACGGGTGCTGCTGGGTGCCGATGACGAGACGGTCGATGCGCTGCGCCAGGAGTTCAGCGCCAGGAAGAAGGAGTGGGGGGCGGCGAAGAACCGGGTGGAGCGGATTCTGCGCGACCGCGAGGAGCGTGACCTGCCGTCCGTCGAGGACCTCCAGCGCCGTGGCGAGCAGTGGGCCGCGCAGCATGGCCAGGAAGCCCTGAAGGCGCGGAAGGCCGCGGCGGATCTGAGTGATCTGCACAGCCGGCTCGCCGCGCTCCAGGAGAAGGCGTCCGCGGCGGAGGAGGCCCGGCGGGCCGCGCGCGTGGCCGCCGACGACCGGGAGCGTACGGCTCGGGTGCTGGAGGCGGCCGCTGCCGAGGCGAAGGGGCGTCTGGCCGGGTTGAGGGAGGCCGCCACCGATCCGAGTCTGTGCCCCACGTGTGTGCGGGCGCTCGATCTGACGGGGCTGTCGGAGGACGACTGTCCCGTGTGCCGGCGCTTCGACCCCGAGCGCCGTCAGCGTGCCGAGGAGTTCGAGCGGCGGATGGCCCGGGCGCAGCAGGCCGCTGAACAGTCGCGTGAGGCGGCCCGGCGCGCGGGGCGGGCGGCTGACGAGGCCCGTGGCCGGGTCAGTGACGCCGAGCGGATCGTCGTGGAGGCGGCGGCCGCGGTGCGGGCCTTTGCTCAGGATGTGATCGCGCCGCAGCAGCAGGTCGTGGTGGAGGCCGAGGCCGCGGTACGGGAGCTGGCCGCGCGGCTGGAGCAGAACGCCGAGCACCTGCGCGAGGTCGCGGAGCTGACGGAACTGCGCGAGCGGCTGCCCCGGCTGGAGAAGGACAAGGAGGCCGCGGAGGCCGTGTACACCGCCGCCCGGCAGGACACCGATCTGATGGTGAAGCAGGGAACCGACCGGTGGTCACGTCATGCGCTGCGCCGGATGCAGGCGTGTGACCCGGAGGTCCACACGGTCTCCATCAGTCCGGAGGACTTCTCCGTCACCATCAACGGGAAGTCGTTCGACGCGCGGGTCGTCGCCGGGCACGGGATGACCCGCGCGAACGTCAGTGTCCTGCTGGCTCTGCGCGATGCCGCGCAGGAAGTGCCCGCGATGCCGGTGCCGCAGTTCCTGATCGTGGACGGCCCGTTCACCGGCCTAGGCGAGGGCCCGGAGGACCAGCGAAGCGGCAACGCGCTCCTCGACGGTCTCACCGAACTCGCCACCTTCGAGGACCCCTCAGGCGCCGGAGGACAGGTCATCATCGCCTGCAACGAACTCCGCGGCACCCCGGGACCGGCGGTCCGGGAGGTCCGCACCAACCTGGTTGACGGCGTGATCCCCGGCCTGCCCCCACGCGAGACCACCACGGTGTAGGTGGCGGTGTCGGGATGAGGATCGGTACAAGCGGCGGGCCTGAGCAGTGAGCATGAGGCCCGGAGCCGAGGCGGGTGCCTCGGTCCCTTGAGCATCCTGTGGGGCTTTGTGCGGTTGGTGTCGGCGGCGCAGGTGGTGTGCTTGGTTCGTGCCCTGGGTGGCGGCCATGGTGGTGGCATCCTGAGCCGGTCGCTGACTGGGGGCGGTTGGGTGGAGTCGTCCCGGCTCGGGGTTCGGGGGCGCGTCGGTGTGGAGGTCCTGTGCGATGCGCGCCACCGTCGTGGACCGCGCCCCGGAGCATCGTGCTCTCGGCTCTGGTGAGCATCCCGCAGACTGACGCGCCCGCGGAAGGCGAGCGAGCCCTGGGCCATGCGGTCCGGGGCTCGCAGCATGGTCGTGGCGTGCCTACAGGCCGAATTCCAGGTGGCGGATGTCGGTGAAGCGGACTTCTTCCAACTGGCCGGCGCGTTGGCCGTTGTCCTGGAAGTACACCTCCTTGAGTGCCGTGGCGGCGATCTTCTCCAGCTCGTCGTCGGTGGCGCCGGCGGCCTGGGCGTCGAAGAGGCGGGCCGCATAGTGCGGGGGCAGGGCGACGGTCAGGTCCCGGATCCGAAGCTGGTCCGTCGACCCGATCGGCGCGTCGTAGCCGAGGCGGGCGCGGGTGTCGATGACGATGCCGCCGGTGCTGGCCGCCTTCTGTCTGGCCTGTGCCTTGATCTGGGGCTGCCAGCGGGCGAGGACCTCGTGTTCCAAGCGGGCGGCGAGGTCCTTGCGGGGGTGCTTGGCCTGGTCGGCGACGTAGCGCTCGACCTGCCGCTGGGACATCGACAGCAGTTCCGCGACCGCCCGGGTGCCCTTGAGCTGCTTGACCAGGTAGCGCATCCGCGCGCCCGCGCTCTTGGGCGCGGGGCGGGTGAACGCCTTCTGCACCGCCTTGTCGAGGCTGTCCCCGAACAGACCCATCGTCCTGCCCTACTCTCCGTTGTCGGTGTCGGTGACGGTGCCGTCCTTGATGTAGCGGGCGAGGTTGAGGCGGGGGGCGTTGAACTGCTCCCGTACTCCCTCGCCCCACAGCACGCTCTGGGTTCCCTCGTGCTTGACCAGGCCCGGGTTCACACCGAGTTTGAAGCCGCCGGGGAGCGGTTTGCCGTCGCGGTAGGGCAGGAAGTCCAGCGGGCTTGCGCCGTCGGTGGCGTAGACGACGCAGTCGGACAGGATCGCGACCGGGTAGTCGCCGGTGAAGGCGGCGTGCTTGACGATCTTGCGGTGCAGGTTGATGCGGGTGCGGGAGATGACCGCGGCGCGGATGTCGGGCCGCCAGGTCGGGCGGGACAGGGCACGCCACGGTTCGCCCGGCCGCCAGTTCTCCCCGCGGGGTCGTTCGCGCAGCTTGCCCAAGCCCCCCTTCACGGTCGCCTTGATGGCCGAGAGGACGATCGCGAGATCGGGGTCGCGGTTCTTGTAGCCGTCCATCGCCGCGAGGAACTCCTCCGGCAGGGTGTCGGCGGCGACGTGGAGATCGGCCATCGTGGCGAGGTAGGCGTCACGGAGCCGCTGGTACCAGCCGTCGAGGTAGCGGCCGTTGTCGTACCGGAGGTATGCCTCGGCCGGGCTGACCTCGTAGCCGAGCTCGACCGCGTACGCGACGGTCGGCGTCGCGTACCAGGCCGGCCCTTGTGGGCGGTCGCCCTTCGGTGTGAAAGGGCTCGGCAGCAGCGCGGCGTCCAGCTCCGCCCACGTGTCCTTGGCGACCTTCACCCGGGAGAGGTCGACGTGGGAGAGGTCGACCAGCCAGCTCCCCGGGAGTTTCGGGTCGAAGACCGGGTGGGTGACGTGCGTCGGGGCGCCGAGGCCGACGGTCAGGCCGTTGGCGCCGGCGGCGAAGGCCAGGTTCACGTCGAGGCCCACCAGATTGCGGCGGGTGCATTCGGCGTCGGTCATCGGCCGGGCCCAGTCGTACGCCTCCTCGAAGAGCCTCTCGGCGGGGCCGCGGACGTGGAAGCGCGGCAGGTCCTTGAGTACGGGGTGTCCGTCGGGGGCCTCGCACGGTGCCGGGTCCACCGGGTCTTCGCCCAGGGACCCGGGGTTCTTGGTCTCGGCCTTCCGGAAGCCGCCGGTGGCCTCGTCACGCACCGCGTGGGTCGGCGGGTGCAGTGCGGTCATCAGCTCCAGACCGGTCACGGCGGTGGAGCCGCGTGGCGTCATCACCCGGGCCGCGTACACGCCCAGGACCCGGGCGAGTTCCGCCGGCGGCAGCTGGGATGCATGGCCCCAGTGGCGGGTGTCGAGCGCGTGCCAGGACGGGATACACAGTTGCACGCACTGCCGGTCCGATCCCGTGGCCGGACGGTAGATCCGTGCCCATGGCCCGAACCCGCGCTTCGTGAGCTTCCATTCGGCGCGCGTCAACTGCTTGATGACCTTGTGGCCCTCCGGCAGCCGCCCGGCGAGCTGCTCCTCCTCGGTGAGGGTCGCGGGCAGGCCGTAGCGCTCGAGGGCGGCTTCGGTGAGCACGAGGAGCGGGTCGGCGTCCTTGCCCGGGCCGACCAGCTTGGGCTGGCCGAGCTTGGCCTCCTTGAGGGTCCAGTCGACCAGGGCCGGGAAGGACTTGGCGGGCACGTCCAGGACCAGGCCGCCGACACAGTACGCCAGCACCTGGCCCTCGTCGGTGACGTCGACGACTGCCAGCGGCCCGCTCGGGAAGCGTGGGTCGGTGTCGCCCGCAGGGGTGCCGGCCGGGTCCGCTTTCCGCGCGCCCGGACGGCGCGACGTCGACGCCGGCCCGGTGGTGCGCACTGGACGCGGTGCGGCCCCCGGAGCGGCGGCGACCGGGGCAGGGAGCTGACTGTTCTCGGGTGCGGTCATGCCCGCCGCCGTGGCGGCCTGGCCTGTGGACGGAGTTCTGGTTTCCGACTCCGGGACCACGGTGCGGGCCAACGTCGCCGGTGCCGCCGTGTCCTCGTCCGCCGTGCCGGTGTTGGCCGGGGCGGGGTAGAGCTTCGCGAGTCCGTCGAGGAGCCGCGCGTACGCGTCACGCTCCGGCGGGCGGGGCTCGGTCTTGCCGGACTCCCAGCCGCTGACCGTGGCCCGGCGCACCTGCAGCGCGGTGGCCACCTCTTCGATCGTCAGGCCGTGCGCGGCACGCAGCCGCTTGCGCTCCGCCGGCGGCGGGAGCGCGGCACGGGACGCGAGCAGCGCGTCAACCGCGTCGAACAACTCGGACATGGAGCACCTCCTAGCGCACCCTACCCCATGAAACGTACGAATCGCGTACGGTTGCCGTATAAATCGCGCATATATCGCGTACATTTCGGGGTAGATAAATGTGCGGCACATGCACGAGCCCATGAGCGACGCTTGCGTCGTGCCGGAGACGACGCTCGCCGCCGCGGGCCCGACACCACGTCGGCGCCCGCCGTCCACGCCGCGAGCAAGCGGCGGCCGCGTACGCGCCCTGACCCGCGACATGCTCAGCTACCTGGCCGCCTCACTCCCTCAGCAGCTCAGCGCCGACCCCCGCTTCCTGGCTTTGCAGTGCACCCTGCGCTCCACCGCCGAGCCCCTCATGGGAACGCGAGGCAGGGCCGCGCGCACGGGCCGCCGACTGGTCGCTACGCGCCTACCGCTCGCCGGTCGTCCCGCAGCCCGGCGCGTCCCACCGGCTGGTGGCCGTGGCCCTCGCCGCTCACACTCCTCACGGCAGCACGGCCGGCGTCGCCGAGGCCAGTCACCTGGCGCGCATGAGCGGGCTTCGCCCGTCTCGATCTGTTGGACGCCGTGGAGGTGCTCGCCGCCCGTCGGGTTCTGGGCTCCTGACTTTCGATCCGTACACGGACGACCTCTCCTGGATCAACGATTCCCACGTGTTCCCGGCACGCGAAGGAACCGGCCCGGCCCCTGAGCCGGCTGGCGCTGAAGACGCACCCGTTCGGTACCAGGCCGCGCCCGGTGGATCACCGGTGGGTGGCTGGAGCCGGACAAGCGGATAACCGGCCGGAGCCACCCCGCCCTCGCGGGCGGGCGGTGCGGTGGTCAGCCCGCGAACCGCCGAAGGGGCACGGCCCAGGAAGGTTCCGGCGCGGCCCACCCCGCGCGGGGTTCTTCGCGCGCGCCGGCCGGGAGCGCCGCTTCCTGGAGGGATCGCTCCGGTTCGATGCCCAGGACGGTCAGTGCGGTCATCTGCGGCGCGGTCAGCTGTGCGGCGCCGTTGCGGTGCTTGGTGATCCAGAGTTCGAGGAGGACGTCGTCGCCGTGGAGGTTCTCCCGGTGTCCGGCGGGGACTTGGAGGTGTCCTTCGCGCTGGTGGAACTGGCGGGCGGCTTTCAGCCCGCGGTGGAAGGCACGTGTCCGGGGGTGGGAGGCAGGCAGGAGCAGCATGCTGTGGGGGTGTGTGCCGGGGTGCCGGGCCGCGAGGTCGCTCAGGAGCCGGAGCTGCTGGGGGTGCAGATCGTGCTGGCGGGTGATCTGGTGATCCAGCCAGGTGGCCGGGGTTTCGCCGGAGACGGGTGTGGGCGTGGCTGTGTTGTTGGCTGCCTGGAGGCAGACGTGGGTGTAGTCGTGCTGCCATTCGATGCCCCAGGGCGGGTTCCACCAGGGGTCGACGGCTTTGAGGGCTTCGCCGCGCGCGGAGTGCATGCGGCCGCTGTCGGCGAGGGCGCGCTGGCGGTGGAGCCAGCGGAACATGGGGCGGTCGCCGGTGCTGGGGGCGGTGGTGACGGTGAGGGTGCCGTGAGTGTCGGCGAAGGCGATGGCCTGGGCGAGGCGGCTTTCGAAGGTGCGCGGCGGGTGGGGCCAGGAGATGTTCAGGGATTCCAGGGCGAGGGCCCGGTCGGGGGCGAGGTCGCCTTTGGCGTAGAGGGAGCGCTGCTGTCCGATCCACAGGCCAAGGGGGTAGCCGAAGGGGTCCGTGTATTCGCTGGGGACGTCGAGGTGGTGGTGGCGTTCGTAGTAGCCGATGGCGGCGGTCCAGCCGGTGGCCCATACGCGGGTGTCGACCTCGTGGGCGCGCAGGCCGGTGAGCGGGGCGATCTCGGCGGCGCGCTCGGGCGCGGGGGGAAGGGGGTCTGCGGCTGTGTCGCGGTCGGGGTCGCCGAAGCGGCGCCAGAGTTGGGCGTCGTGTTCGCGCAGTCCGTTGAGGACTTCCCAGAGGGTTCTGTACGCGGACGATTCGAGGGCCTTCTCGGTGGTCTGGCGGCGGCCGACGTAGATGGGGATGACCAGGAGGGCGATCTTGCCGGCGCCTGGGGGCTGGCGCAGGGCGCGGCCGAGGGCCTGGATGATGTCGGAGGGGCTGCGTTTGGGGTCGGCGAACAGGATGGCGTCGGCGTCGGGTACGTCGACGCCTTCTCCCAGGACGCGGACGTTGGACAGGACTGCGCCGTCGACGGCGCCGGGGATTCTGGTGTTGTTGGTGAGCAGGGGGATGTTCTCGAACTCGGCCAGGCGGTAGGCGCGTTCGCTGGTGGGCTGGCCGCTGTGGAGGGGGTAGGTCCACAGTGTGCGGATTCCGGTGCTGCGTGTGGTCGCGGCGACGGTGTCGGGGAGGGTCCGGCTGAACTGGTGGGCGTTGACGATGCGGCTGTGGAAGCTGATGACGCGGCGCGCTTTGTGGGTGGCCATGGCGCGCAGGAGGCTGACCTGGAGGGCGGACAGGCGCAGCCCGTCGATGTGCCGTGTGACGCCCGGGGTCTGGAGTACTTCGCGTAGTTCCTCGTCGTTGATGACGGGGACGACGATGCGGTAGTCGGCGAGGATGCCGCGGTCGATGGCGTCGGCCAGGCCCAGGCGGTAGACGACGGGTCCGTAGATGGTGGGGTCGTCCATGGACGCGAGGGGCTCGGGCGGTTTTTGCGGGCGAGTGTTCTTCCGGCGACTCTTCGTGGGGTCGGGGAGCGCCCAGGTGCGGGGGGTGGCGGTCATGTAGAGGCGCCGCCGGGCGGGGATGGCGGCGTCGTCGTGGACGGCGGCCCACTGTTTGCCGCTGTTACCGCTGCTGCGGTGGGCTTCGTCGATGATCACGATGGACCAGCGCGGCAGGCGGTGCTTCCTGTGGGCGCGCGTGAGGGCGGGCAGGGAGGCGTAGGTGGCGAAGACGACGGTGGGTCCGCAGTTTCGGGCGATGAGCTCGGCGATGCGGCGGGGCGCGGTGGTCAGGGGGAGGCGGACGGTGCCGGTCTGCGCGGGGGTGAGGGAGCAGACGCCGAGCCTGTTCTCGATCACGCTGTCCCGGGCCCAGTAGGCGGCGGTCTGGCTGATCAGGTTCAGCGAGGGGACGACGACGAGGATGTTGCCATCGTTCGCGAAGTGTTCGCCTACGCGCATGGCGGTGAGTGTCTTGCCGCTGCCGGTGGCGGAGATGACGCTGACGCGGGGCATGTGGGTGAGGCCACGGACGGCTGCCTTGAACGCTTCACGCTGGTGGGTCCGCAGCTGGATGGTGGGGTGTGTCATGGTGCTGCGGGCCTTCGGTCAGGACGGTTCGTGTGGGCGGCGCACCGGGCGTGTGGTGCAGAGCACTGCCCTGGGCACCTTCGACTTTGCGTCAGCTAAGTAGTCTGTTCCAAGTCGTCGCGCTTCGTCGTTGCCGAGATCACAGTCCGGTCCGCGGGCACGAAAGGGTCGGGAGCGCGGGCTTGGAGGGTTTCGGTGTGGGAGCACGTGCGGGCTCTGCCGCTGCGGTTGCGCTTCCTGGCCGGTGAGTCGACCGGTTCCTATGTGACGCGGCTGGCCGCGCGCAACGGGCTGGCGGTCGGCCGGCTGCTGGACAGCGTCGGTGAGGGGCTGTCGGCGGCGGAGGTCGACCCGCGGTACACGGAGCTCTATGTGAACCGCGCGGCCCGGGAGCGCCTGGCCGCGCTGGCCGGCCGTCCTGTGGAGGAGCTGGTCCGGGCGCTGCCCAGCCTCGGCGAGGAGCATCTGCTGCCCGACGGGAAGTCGGGGCAGCCGTCATGGAGGTGGCCGTGGGAGCCGAGCGGCGGGTATCTGGTTCGGGGGTGCGCGCTGTGCGCCGCCGCGCGGGATGCCGGTGATTCCGCGTGGCTGATCACCCCAGACACGTGGCACATATGCATCCAGCATGGTCGCTTTATGGATAATTCCCGCGATGACCGGGAGCTGTTTATCGACTTGTCGCGCGGACCGCACGTGCTGGAGGCGGAGCGCCGACGCGCGGACCTCGTCCGGACCCTCGGGCCGGCGGGACGGGCCCTGGTGGCGGACGCCTTCGGTGTCCTCGCTCACATCGGCAGCGCGCCGCGGCTGGGTACGTCGCGTACGACACCGCTGGAGCTGCTCCCGTCCGTGGTGAGGATCGCCTCCGTGCTGGTCTCCGCCGAACGTCGGCGGCTGTCCGGGCGGCTGTCGCGCCGGGAGTTCGAGCAGTTGCTGGGGCAGGCGGCATCCGAGCTCGGGTATCGGATCGGTTGGGGTCTGCAGGCTTGGAGCACGCAGCATCCTCCTCTCGGTTCGCCGGCTCCCCGGCCGCAGCGCGGCACCCATCTGCCTCTGGCCGCCCCGCACCAGCAGGTCGGCGGCATGCAGTCGGTCGACGAGCTGACCTGCGTGCCGTGGAAGGTGCTGGCCGATGTAGAGCGCCCCTATGGATGACCAGGAGCGTTCCGGCGCCTTCGGATCGGGGAAGGCCGGCGGCCTGTCACCGGACGGGCCGGAGGGTGTGCCGGCAGACATCGACGTGCGGGTGCGCTATCGCAGTGCGGCAGGCCGCACCCTGGTGCACGAGCCCGGTCTGCTGCGCGATGTGCCGCTGGAGGAGCATGCGTCGCTGTCCGAGCCGCACGCCTACCAGGGGCGACGGTCCATCCTGACCGACTGGTTCTGCGCGACGAACGGCATGACCGTGTGGTGTGCCAGCACGGTCCAGATGGACGCGGCGATGCTCCTCGACTTCGACGCGGACATCGTCTGCTACCAGTCCGGAGTCGCCGAGCTGCACTGGCGGTACGAGGGACGGCAGGGGACGATGCGGCCGGCGTTCTTCGCGCGCACGCGCGACGGGCGGCGAGTCGTCATCCCGCATCGTCTGGCGGCCGGGCTGGAGGAGCGGGTACTGCGTCACGCGGCAGCCGCGGCCAGCTGGCAGATCCGGCCTCTGCAGGTGCCTGAAGGCGTGCTGCACTCCTCGCTTCGGAGCATGGCGCACTCCCGGGGCGCTGAGTTCGCCCCGGGGATGCACGCCCGGCAGGTGCTGCTGGACGTCTTCGCCGCGCCGCGCCCGCTGCTGGAGGGTGCCGCCGTCTCGGGCCTGGGGCTGCCGGCGGCCGGTCACGTCTGGCATCTGCTGTGGACGGGGGCGCTGGACTTCGACCGGACGCTGCCGTTGCTCCCGACCTCACGAATATGGGCCGCCAGCAGCATCGACGACTTTTCGGAGGACAACGGATGACGTCGGTTCGACCGCCGGCCGCAGCGGCGCAGCAGAGCGGACTGCCGCTGGGTGCCCGGGTGCGGTGGCAGGGCGGGACGTACCAGGTGGTCGCGCTGCAGGGCGCCGAGGTGCAGCTGGGCTGTCTGGACGAGCAGGGGCATGACGCCCGCGCCCTGGTGGCGGCGGTGGTCGGCGCCGAGGACTACGCCCTCCTGGATGAGAACGGCCAGGAGCGGGATGCGGTACGGGCGGCGGACACCAGTGGCCTGTCGCTGCTGTCGCAGGCCGAGCGGGCGGCGGTGCGGGACTGGGAACGGCATCTGCGGGAGATCGACGAGGGCGTGCCGCCGGACGCCGCGGAGGGCACGGTGCCGCGCCCCGGCTACGATCCGGCACGGTTCACGGTCCGCCAGCGCATCACCGCCAAGGCCGCCGAGCTCAAGGCGCTGGGGTTCAAGAGCTCCTCGGTCAGCACGATCGAGCGCCGCCGGCGTGCCTATCAGGCGCGCGGTGTGTTCGGCCTGGTCCGTGAGGTCGTGACCGGCTCGCCGTGGGGGCGTACGGACGAGCGGGTGGTGCGCCTGCTGCTGGCGGAGGTCGAGGCGGGGCGGGAGGAGTCCGACGGGCACGGCACCCGCCTGTACGAGCGGCTGCGGGCCGCCGTGGAGCGGGAGCATCCCAACGAGTACCACCGGCTGATGATCTCCCGTGCCACCTTCTACCGGCTGCTGGAGCGGCTGGGCATCCCGGTGAACTCGCTGCGGTGGCCGACCCATCGGCGGATGGACGCCGCCAACGGGGCCACTGCCCCGTACACGCCGACGTGGGCGCTGCGGCTGGGTGAGCAGGTGCAGATCGACTCCACCGGCCTGGACGTCATCGCGGTCGGTGACGACGGCCGGCCGGTACAGGTCGAGCTGACCGCGGCGATCGACGTGGCGTCGCGGTCGATCATCGGCGCGATGATCGTGCCGAAGGTTCCCGGCCGCGGCCCCCGGGGCCGCCGGCTGGGCGGGCGCCGTACCCGGTCCTTCGACGCGGTGCTGATGCTGGCGCAGGCCCTGGCCCCGATGCCCCGCCGGCCCGGCTGGGCGCCCTCGGCCCTGGCCGAGCGGTCCGAGCTGCCCTATGCGGACCTGGTGGCCTGCGATCCGCGCATGGCCGGCGCCGCCGCCCGGCCGGTGATCCGGCCCCGGATGATCGTCGTCGACCACGGCAAGATCTTCAACAGCGAGCACTTCGACGACGTGTGCCGCATGCTCGGCATCAACGTGCGCCCGGCCCGGACCCGTACCGCCACCGACAAGGCCGTCATCGAGAGCACCTTCGGCGCGGTCAAGAAGCGGTTCTCGCAGTACGTCGCCGGATACACCGGTTCCGATCTCGCCCGGCGCGGCAAGCACGTCACCGAGGGCCCGCTGTGGAGTCTGAACGAGCTGCAGGACCTGCTCGACGAGTGGATCGCCCTGGACTGGCAGCAGACTGCGCACGACGGACTGCGCAGCCCCTTCCTGCCGGGGATTACGGTCAGCCCGAACCGAATGTACGCGACACTGGTGGCCGCCGAGGGCCACGTGCCGCTGCCCCTGACTCCCCATGAGAACCGCAAGCTGCTGCCGTTCAAACGGCTGAAGGTGACCGACAAGGGCGTCACCATCGACAACCGCACCTACAACAGCGAAGCCCTGCAGGAGTACAGGAACCGGCACAGCCAGATCCCCGGCCAGGGCATGCGGTGGCAGATCCGCTACAGCCCCTACGCCCCCAGGTTCGTGTGGCTCTACGACCACACCACCGACGACTGGGTGGATGCCGAGTTCGTCCACCAGCGCCTGATCAGCGATGCCTGGACCCAGTGGACCTGGGAGCAGGCCACACTGCGCGTGCTGGAGGACGGCGGCCGCAAGGACGACCAGTGGCGCATCGCACGTGAGGTGTCCGCGCTGCGCGAGCGTGCCCGGCGCGGCCCCGACCCACAGGCGAAACGGGTGCCGCAGCTGTTCACCGGCCCCGCCCTGGACCTGGATATCGACGTCCCCGACCCCTACGAAGGGGTCCCCGACCCCGACCCAGCAACCATCGTGCGGGCACCGTCACTGGCCATGAACGCCGAACACATCCTGGCCGCGGGAGACACCACTCCCCCACCGCGCACGGCTACCCCGGACCAGTCGCTGCCGGCTGTACCGGACGCCCCCGACACCATCGTCGACGATGCCGGCTACGAGGACGAGCAGATCTCCTGGTCCCGCCCGTCCGGTGCGGACTCGCTCAGCCTGCGCGGCAGCGCGGCCGACATCTTCGCCTTCAGCTACAGCCGACCTGACACCCCGCACCTACCCGACGACCTGATATCCCACGGCAGCGCGTCCGACGACGACGCAGCGGACGGAGAAGCCCTGTGAGCCGAGAAGAACTGATCCGGACCTTCAGCCCGGAGGTCGCCCATGCCGTGACCCGGCCCATCGAGGCCCCGCTGCTGACCACGCGGGAGGGCTGGGACGCCGCCGCCTCACGCACACTCCAAGCGCCCGACCTCGCGGACTGCGCTCCCAAGGGCACCCGGGTAGGGCCCCGCGACCCGCGGCTGATGTACCACGGCGAGATGCTGCCGGTCATCACCCCGGCGCTGCGCCGCGGCCTGCTCGACGCGCGGCGTCAGCTGCGCAAGAACCGCTTCAGCAGCGTCGGCCGCAGCACCAACATGATCATCGACGGGGACCGCGGCACCGGTAAGACCACCCTGCTCGTCCAGATCGGACGCGGCTTCCAGGGGCTGATCGAGGCCGACCTCGGCCCTGACTCCAACCGCATCCCGGTCATCTACCTCAGCGTCCCGCCCGAGCGGGAGACCAACCTGCACTGGTCGCTGCCCTTCGCCGAGTTCCTCGGCCTCAACCACACCCTGAACCCCACCGACCGCACCCACCGGCCGGCCGACATGACCGAGCCCGTCGCCCACGTCATGGCCCACGCCCGCACCCAGCTGGTCCTCGTCGACGGCGTGGACCGCATCCGGGACAACGAGATCGCCGGCGCCTTCGACTACTTCGAGTCCCTCCAGGACCGCACCCGCGCGACGTTCGTCTTCTGCGGCACCGGGGCCCGTGAGATCGTGCACGACGCCCGCAACAGCAAGCGGCGCAAGAACCTGCCCCCGGGAATCAAGGGCAAGACCTCCTTCAGCGACCTTCCGGTGCTGTGGGCCGGCGCCATCCCCTACGGCGACGACTGGCACAGGTGCGTCAAGGGTTTCGCAGAGGACCTGCGCCTCTACGACCACGATCCCCGCGCCCTGGTCAAGCTCTCCCGCTATCTCCACAAGCGCACCGGAGGCTACATCGACGCCCTCAACGACCTGATCTGCCAGGCAGCCCAGGAAGCCATCGAAACCGCGCACTTGACCGGCACGGAAGCCATCACCCGCGAGCTCCTCGACGACATCCGCATCGGCCGCGGCGACAGCCGCTGACCACGCGGGTGGCGCAGGGGAAACCGGCGGCACGAAGGATGATCACGCCCGTTTCCGCTCCGACCCTGGCCGAGCAGAGGTCCCTCGAAGCGTTCCGTGCCTCCGTCTCCCACAGCGGCGCCACGTTCGCCCGCGCGGCCGACGGGGTCGATCGCAGAGAGACGGAGCAAAGTGCCAGGCGGACCAGGCTGGCATTGCAGCGCCGCCGCCACATGCGTCCTGCATCCCGATGACCGTCTGAAACCCGGTGCGGGTCGGTGCCTCGCAGGGAGGTCTGGTGAGAGGCGGCCCCCTGTGCCGGTCTCGCGTGGCCCGGGGCCGGGTCTCGGGTTGGCGGTGGTGTTCATGCCTGGATGAAGAAGGCCGGTTCGTACACCTGTGCCGTGCTGACGTCTTCGTACACCACGGTGGGGCGCAGCCGGTTCCAGCGGTGGCCGAGGAGGAGGGCAAGCCCCATGGGGCAGGCAAGGAAGAGGTGGATCCGGGGGGTGGTGCGGGCGGGGCGGCGCAGGGCGTTGCGGATGCCGACGGCGAGGGCATTGGCTGCGGGGCTGTCGAGGACGGAGCGGTCCTTGGGGCCGGCGGGTGGTGTGACGATGAGGAGTCTGGACGCGGGGATGTTCTGTCCTTCGACGTATTCGAGGACGTCCTGGGTGAAGTCCTCGGCCTTGACCGTGACGTTGATGCCGACGGCGAGGTCTTCGCCCTGGCCGATGTCGTACTCCTCGACGACGGGGGCGCATTCGGCGTCGTAGGTGTCGCGGGTGGACCACAGGTCTCCGCGTTGGAGGACAGCGAGGTCGGCTCCGGTGACCATCCGGAAGGCCGTGCCGGTCAGGAACGCGGGGGCGAGGCGGAGGCTTCCCGACACGGAGATGTCGGTGCGGCCGGGCAGTCGGGTGGGGGCCGCCTCGATGTCGGCCTGGAGCTGTGCCCAGGTGGCGGGGGCGAGCGGGCGGCGTTTGGTGTATTCGGAGTCGGTTTCGAACCGGTCGATCCAGTTGATGGTGTGGTCGGCTTCGGCAGCGAGCGGGTCGGACTTGAGCGTGGAGATCGACAGGATTGCGTGGGCGGGTCCCGTCTTGAGGTCGAGACTGTCGACGGCTGCCTTGACCATGTCGAGGGTCAGGGTGCGGTGGCCGTCGCGGACCTGCTGGGCGACCCAGTTGGCGCCTTCGTCGACCGCGCGGCTGTCGTTGCGCAGACCGCAGACGGCCATCAGGAGCTGCAACTGCCCGTTTACGTGGGCCAGTTCCCGGGACAGGTCGAAGCGCAGACAGGAGAGGAGCTCGTGAAGCTCGGTCTCGCTCAGGCCGGCGTTCTGGGCCCAGCGGGTTCGTGCCTGGCCGGTCTTCGACCGTGCGGTGCCGTCGGCGGCCTTGGGCAGCAGCAGCTGGGTGCGGGCGTCCCGTACGGCGATGAGGGCGTCGTTGGGGTCCGGGGCCCGGTTGGTGACGATCGCGAGGTCGGCGTCGATGCCGTCGGCGGTGAGGGCTCGCCAGGTTTTGGCGATCTTCTTCAGGATCGACGGGCCGCCCGTGGGGCTGGGTTTGGTGAGGTAGTCCTCGTTGACGGGTGTGGCGCTGCTGACGGTGTACTTGACCTGGGTGTAGGTGTGGGGCGGGGTGCGGCGCCGCAGGACGACGTCGTCGAGGTTGCCTGCGTCGTCGGCTTCGACGCCGACGGAGATGACGGGGTTGGCGGTGTGGATGGCGTTCTCGCGCAGGAGGGTGAGGCATCCGGTCCAGGCGATGAGCCACTGGTAGTGGTCGCCGGTGATCCTGACGCTGGTGGGGCTCGGCGCCGGGAGGGGTTTCATCTGTTGTCCTCAGTGAACACGGGGCTGGGCTGGGTCAGTTCTGCGAGGGCGAGGAGGTCCTCATCGGTGACGGGGCGGTCGGGAAACGCGTTGAGGACGGCGGCGGGGATAAGCCGCTGAGTGAGGTCGGAGTATGTGTATCCGGGCCGGTCGGTGCCAGGGCCGGTGATGGTGACGAGCTTGTCGAGGGTTTCGGCGTGGATGCCCGTGCCGTTGAGGGCGGCGGCAAGTACGGTGCGGCGCTGCTGCTCGTCGGGCCGGGTGAAGGTGAACGTGGCGGCGGCCCGGCGCATGAGGGCGGGGTCGAGTGCGCCGACGCGGTTGGTGCACAGGACGACGATGACAGGGACCTTGGTGCCCACGAGACTGTCGATGCCGGCAAGGAAGGCATCCACGCCGGCGCGGTCCTCATGGTGCATCTGTTGGGCTTCGCGGGACTGGACGAGGGCGTCGGCCTCGTCAACGACGAAGACCATGGCCGAGTTGATACCTCGAGGTCCAGTGGCACGGCGGCCGGCGGTGTGGAGGTGAGAGAAGGCGTCGCCGATCAAGGAGGTCATCTCACCGACGAGGCCGCTGCCGCGGGTGGCGAGTTTGAGGCGGTAGAGGAAGACGGGCAGGTTCAGCTGGTCCGCGAGGTCGCACCCGAAGGATTCGGCGAGTGCTGACTTGCCGGAGCCCACGTCGCCGGCAAACACGAACAGCGGCGCCCGGTCGGTGAACAGATCAAGGGCAGCAACGCGGCCCTGGTGGAAGGACTCGGCCCACACCTGCAGGCGGGTGGGGTCCGCCAGCAGGAGCGCCTCTTTACGCAGGCGCAACTTCACGTCATCCAGGCCGACCAGGCGGTCGTAGCGGGCGCGACGGGTGTGGTCGGGGAGTTCGATGACGGGGTGGAACAGATCGTCCTGGCTGGTCATGGTTGCTCTTCCTGCTGGGCTAGTAGGCGAGGTAGATGTCGCGGGAGACACCGGCGCCGTTGCGGGCGTAGCCGTTTCCCGTAGTGGTGGTGCCGGACAGGGCCGTGGGGGCATCGGCGGTCGTGCGTGAGAACGGCAGATTGGCCTTGACGGCGTCCTTCTCGCCAGCGGTCAGGGCGGTGTATGCGGTGCTGTAGGTGAGGTAGCTGTAGAAGGTGTAGCCGGTGAGTTCGGCGGCGCGGGGCAGGGTTCCGGGGCGGCTGTCGGTGAGCTGTCCGCCGGTGGTCGCCTTGTAGCGCAGGCGCAGCTTCCAGGTGTGGGTGGTGCTGTCGCGGAAGCCGTAGTCCACGGTGTCGAGGTAGCCGTCGCGCAGGAGGAGGGCAACCTCTTCCACGTAGTTGTCGATGGTGTCCAGGGCGGGCGTGCCGTAGTAGTTGTTGAGCAGGCGTAGGTCGGCGCCGATCTTGGCGCCGACGTAGCGGGCGTCGGTGATGGTGAACGACGAAGATCGGGTGTACGAGCCGGTCATGGTCATGCTCCCTGGAAGGTGGGGCCGAACAGCTCGCGCCAGGCGTCGTTCGCGTCACCCTTCGTGGGAGCGCAGGCCGCCCAGACAATGGCTTCCAGAGCGGTGTTGGCGTGGTCGACCAGGCGCAGCCGGTCCGCTTCGAGGTAGGTGCTGGCGACGTTGTTGTCGGGGTTGACGGGGTCCCACACCTGGATGGGTTCGTGGGAGGGGGCAGCCTGGTCGGCTGCGTAGTAGTCGGTGAAGACGACGGGGGTCTGCAGGCCAGTTCGGACGATGTAGGCCAAGACCTGCTCGATGGCCCGGGGGTAGTCGTCGACCTGGAGCTTTTCGCCGTTCCAGCCGGTCTCCCACAGGTGAGCGACCAGCAACTCGAGGAGGAAGCTCTTGCACCGCAGGTCCGGGTCGTGGAGCTTGCTCTGGCGGATCCACCCCTTCAGCAGGCGGATCAGCTCGGCGTAGCCGGGGCCGGCGGCCTTGCGTCGCTTCTCGATGAACTTGAGGTGTTGGGTGACGGAGATGAGGACGCGGGTTCCCTGCCGGGTCACCAGGTATCCCTTGTCGTCGGGTTCTCCGGTGTAGAGCACAGGTGCGACGTCGATTTTCAGGCCGGAGGCGCGCAGGGTGATGCCGACGGCGTGCTGGGAGATCTTGAAGTCGTCGGCAACCTTCGTGTCGCCGTAGACCTCGATGCAGCGCTCGCGCAGCCAGTCCAGGAGGGTGGCTTCGTCCATGGCGGAGTCGGCGGTGCGGAGGTAGGCGGCGACGTCGGCGTCGGAGCCGCCGCCACGGCGTTGGATGGCCGTGAACTTGGCGGTGCTGCCGGACGCGCGGAGCTTGACGAGGTCGAAGGCGGGGTGCGCGGCGATGTGGCCTTCCAGGCGCTGGCGGAGATGGTTGACCTGACGGCGGCGTTCCGCGGCCTCTGGCCCGGGCACGTTGATCTTGTTCTCGGCGAAGACCTTCAGGATCTTGTGATCGACATGCCGTTCTCCGGCCATGGTGTCCTCCTTTACGCGGACTTCCCGCGGTTCCATCAGTACCACCCGGGTCTGACAATGCCGTTGGCGTGTGTGGGGGTTGGTGATTGTTCGCGATGCTCTTGGGCCGGGTCGCGGGGGCGTGGGGGGTGTTGAACTGCGGATCTACGGTTGTCGGCGCCATTGGTGAACTCGTCGTTGTCGTGGGCGGGGTTGTGGGTGCCAGCTGGGCGCCTGGTGTCGGGCACGGCCGCCTTGGGGCACCCTGGCCAGTCCCCGCATAGGAGGACCGGGCCGAAGACGACGGCGCCGGCCTGGCAGCCGGCGGCTCGCACATGGGAGCCGCCGGCCATCGGGTCTACTTCAACAGCACGGCTCGCAGGACGCTCGGTGCATCAGCGGGGTCGACCAGCACGAGCGCGATGGCACCGAGGGTGAGCGCGGGCAGGGTGCGAGCAGCCGTCGCGAGGACGGCGGGAATGTCAACTGCGGCCGCACGGTGGAGGGCGTAGCCGGAGAGCGCCGCCAGAGCCACCAAAGCAATCAGGGCCATGAGCAGCGGGGTCATGCTCGCGATCCGATCTCAGCGGCAAGGCGCTTCACCTTGCGTCGGACCTTCTCGCCATAGTTCCCCGGGGCGGAAGCGCCGGCTAGCGCGGCGGCCTCGGCCCATGTAGATACCCCCGGATTGCCCAGTGCCAGTACGACGGCACGGTACTGCGGGGTGAGCTGATTGAGGATGCCTTGCAGCCGTGGGTCGTCAAAGTCGTCCACTGACGACGGAAGCTCCGGGCCGGGCTCGTCGGCCAGCAGGTCGTGGAGCGTCGCCCCTTCGGCGAGAGGAGTGTCGAGCAGGAGCAGCCGCTTCTTGCCGATCTTTCGGTCCCAGATGGGGGTGTGTTGCCGGTGAACTGTGCTGGCGTCCTTCTTCAGGAGCGTCAGTGCATCGGGCGGCAGTCGGCCCTCACGGAACAAAGCGCTGGCCCAGTCGCCGAGCAGGGCGGTTGATACCGACTCGCGCCACCCGCTCCACCGACCCAGGACCTCAGAGGTGAAACCGTCCACGTAGGTGTGGTCCCCGCTCAGGGCGGCTTGTCGAGCGTTCAGAGCACGGACGATTGGGGGCACCTCCCACCCCATGTCCAGGAACCCCCGCTCGACGGACTCGCCGGTCGGCTCATTGGTAGGCACTGCCACGAAGTCGTCAGGGCTGGAGAGCAAGTTGTGGAGGCCAGCCAGGACCTCGTCTGACTCCGGCCGCGGGGGTCCGAAGGAGTGGGTGGCTACCGTCCCGTCCTCATGGACGCCGACCACCCCTCCCTCGATATTCCAGTGCACCGGAATCACGGCCTTCACCCCCTCCGGAGGCATGCACGTAAGTCCCTTGGTGGCGGCATTGACCAGCGTGACGTCGATCTCCGGAAGATTGCACAGTGGTCTGGAGTCGTTGTCCCTCGTCTCCACCGGAAGGACGCGGCGCGCGCGGATGGTGCGAGTGGGATCAACAGTGCTCGTCACAGGTACTCCTCGCAGAACAGTGGAACAGCCTTCTCCTTTCAGGCCCGCCGGGACCCTGATCCGACAAGAAAGCCCCAGAAAAGCACTGTGACGTCCGTCACTCAGCAGTGTCCATTTCATAGCCAGTCGACTGCGGCGCGGGGAAGCACGAAGAACCCCCGACGACTCGTTTGGTGCGCCGTGGCGCCCAAGCAGACGCCGCTGTCGAGGAACTTCGCAGCGCGGGTGCGTCAGGTCCGTTCCTTCTTCCAGGCCCGGTCTCGCTCAGACCGCAGGCAGCTCGGCTCCCTGGGCAACGGGGTCGAAGATCCGGGCGACCATGGCCGGGGGCGCCCCATTCCCGGCGCTTGACCAGCACCTCGGCGTCATTGAGCCGCTTGCAGATTGGCCGGGCGTGAGCCCTCCACCTCGCGCCACTTCAGGATGAGGGTCTCGACGGCCTTCTCTTCGTCGCGGTCAGCGAGATCGCCGGCGGCGGCCTGCCGCCCGAAGCGTGGAGCGCTGTAGCCGACACCCACCGGCCCGCCCTGGTGGCGCAACCGTCACGGACGGCGATTGCAGATGAGGCAGCGGGCGAGAGAGACGAACACGTCGTGGACTTCAGTGCGGCGCCCCAAAGGGGTCGGTGAGGCTGAGGCCTCAAGATTCCGGTCGGATGCGATCCCCGTGCCCCTCCCGAACCCCTCCCCTCCTATGCGTGTATCAGTCGCTTTGAAGGCACGCCTCAAACTCTGACGTCTCCCAGGTCATGACCACATAGCGGCTTGCATCCCATGGAAGATCGCCTTCTCAATTGGTGAAGCACCACAGGTCAACGGCCTGATACCTAAGACGAATACTTCAATCAGAGCGAGACGACATAGTCGGTAAGTCAGGACTCGCTTCCCTCAGACATGCGCAGGGTCAGGATTTCCCCGAGGGCGATGTAAGTCTGGAGGAAGACGAAACGGGCTTCGTCGATGGGGACTTCGGCATGGGTGCCGGCGGAACACCGTTCGTAGAGATCGCCCAGTGTTCGGCGTAGCCGGTCCCGTCGATTCTTGGACGCGCCGCGGGCGTGGGTATGGGCTTGGAGCCGGTTCAATACCTGCTGAGGGCCGACCTTGAGGGTGACTTCGCCGATCGAGTATGGCTCGTCCCGAGGTGGGAAGACGTAGTCCGCACAGGAGTCGATCAGTCGGCGGCAGGTGGTGAGGGCCTGGCTGACGGACTCCGGGTCGCCGTCCCTCAGGCGGTCGGAGACCCGTTCGATCTTGTCGAGCGCGCTGCCGCTCGCCGCCGCCAACGATCCGTCAACCTTGCTCTGGGTGTCCGCGAACAAGCTCGCTTGGAGTTCGCTGAACAACAGCTCGTGGTAGATCTCGGAGACCATGTCGTAGACCGTCGCGATGACCTGCCGGCAGATTCCGGTGCTCGTGCTGAGCGCAACAGACAGGTTGAGGATTCGCGCGTCATGGTTGCGGGACGCGAGAAGAGCCATGTCACCCGAGTAGTTGCCGCCCCCCTGCATCGCCTCGATGGCCTGCTGGTGGGATTCGGCTTGGGCCTCCAGCTTCGCGATCGAAGTGGTGTGAAACTTCGTCTTCTCCGCGTCTCCCCAGCGGCCCGCACGTTCGATCCACTCCCGCACCGACCAGTTGTTCGGGTAGCCGTTGCGCTCGAAGCCAAGGAACTCCGTCAGCTCGGCGTGGCCGACCAGCCGGGCCAGTCGGCTCGCCTTCATGACGACCTCGGACGCCTTCAGGCGCTGGAGCTCGATGTCGGTCAAGAGTTCCTCAGTAACCCGGACCGCTTCTTCGTGTCGTCCCAATGTGCACCGCCCGCTCGTTCAACCTGCGCTTGACGCAGTCGTACCATGCGGGTCCGACACCCTACCCCCGCATTTCCCACCCCCGTAAGCAGCCCTACCAAGCGTGGGTAGCCGGACTGGAGGCGGAGGACGTCCTGGCGGTGGCGGAACGCTTCCCGTGGGCCGTGGCCGCGCCGGGCACCCGCCACTGGCCAGGCGGGTCGGACTTCCTGGACGCCGCGCTGAGCGCGGTGGGCGACGAGGAACGCGCCGGGTACACCGAGTGCTTGGAGGCGTTCGTGAAGGAGCACCGCGACCGCCTGGAGGAGCTGCTGCGCGCGTACGGGCCGGGCAGCATGCCTGCCTCGCACAGCCGGTACGCGCTGGTCGGTCAGCCGGAGACGCTGGTCGTCCTGGAGCGGATGGAGGCCCGTCGCCCGGCCGCCGGCGGCGTGCCCTGCTCAGCGGCGCAGGCCCGGGATCTTCCGGTCGTAGAGGTGGTGGCCGCCGCGCTGCCGCTCCCCCTGCCACAGGTGGCGGGTCAGCTCTTGCAGGCGCGGGACGGTGCGGTTGGGGTTCCGCTCGCCGATGTGGTTGAACACCAGCAGCACCGGCGGGTGCGGCGTATCCCCGTACGGGCCCTGGGGGGCGGTCCAGCGGGTGCGCCACATCGGGCGCTCCTTGCCGTCGGTGTCCTTCGCGGTGCGGCGGAAGAAGCGCGCGTACTTCTCCAGCTTCAGCGCGAGTTCTTCAGCGGTCTCGTGGCAGTTGTCGACCTCGATGAACAGCAGCGGCACGCCGTCCTGCGGGGCGGTGAGTACGAGGTCGGCCTGGGCGCCGCCCTTGCCGGGCGCGTTCCAGGTGCCGGTCGCCGGGAGCGGGACCTCGGTCCAGTACGAGGCGATGGTGCCGATGCCGTCCGGTCCGTCGACGGCGGCCTGGGCGGCGGCTTGGACGTGCGGTGGGTCGTCGGCGAGCTTGGCCATGTTCGGCTTCGGGCGCAGCAGTGCGATCACGGTCTCGTTGACGGCCATCGGGTGGGAGGCCCCGCTGGAGCCCGCGCCGCGCGCGGTGGAGCCCATCTCCGTCACCGGGCGTCGCAGCTCGTAGGAGGCGGCCTCCAGGCCCTTGAGGGTGAGGTTGCGCAGGGAGTCGCCGGTCTCGGTGGAGCCGCCGTTCTCGGACAGGCCGTGCTTGCGCATGTCGGAGAGCGCGCCGGTGTGCGAGGCGGTGCGGGCCTGCTTCTGCTTGGAGGGGGTCGGCTGGTCGGCGTGCCGGAAGGTCAGGTGCGGGGCGCCGATCCGCTGGATCTGATCGGCCGTGGCCACCTTCAGCGCTCCGAGCACGCGCAGCACGTCGCCGCGGTAGCTGTTCGTCGATCCCGCCGGGTTGGTCTTTCGCTTCCCCGTCATCAGCCCTGCTCCCTCTCCCTCGTTGCTCGCGACCGCCCGCCGCCGGCCGACCGCCGCCGCGGCTGCTGCCGCTGGCCGCGCCCGGCCTGGGAGGGCGTCCGGGCCCCCTGGGACCCGATGTTCTCCTCCGCTACAGACAACAAGAGGAGAGAAGAGGGTTGTGACGGTTGGTTCTTCGCGCCGATTATGCCTCTGACTAGGGCTTTTCCTCCGGGCGTGGGTGCCGGGCTCCAAAGGGGGTTCCCGAGGGGCCTTTGAAGTGGGCACCCAGGGAACCCCCTTGGGCCTGCCCGCCACGGGCCGGCCTTCCTGTGGGAGCAGTCCGAGCGGTGCCGCTGCCCTATCCTCAGGTGGGTGGTCGTCATCGTCACGTCTCCTTCGCGGCCCCGGCCGGGGCCGCCGGGGTGAAGGAGCAGCGTGCATCCGACCCCCTAGTCCGCGGTCTGACCGTGGCCGGTAGCGGACCCTGTCTAGGGGAAACGCGGCCGTGGTCGGGGCGGTAGCAGAGGTCGACAAGGGGGGTGTGGTCGGGGCCGGCCACCCCGGACGGCAGGGAGAAGTCTCTGGTCTCTGTCCACAGGGTGATCGCCCGAGGCTGCGGGGAGTCGTCGCGGTCAGCGCGGCGACACCCGTCTGAAGAGACCTCCATGCCGTACCTGATCCCGTCCCGGACCCCGCTGACGCCCGAGCAGGTGGAGCGCGGCTTCGACTACCTCCTGGCGCTGCAGATGGGTGGCGGCGCCGCTGTCGCCGGGCGGGCGGAAGCCGACCCGGAGCTGGCGTTCGTCCTGCTGCGGCTTGCCGAGGACATCGTCGGGCCCGCCACGGCCATGGACGGGGAGGCAGAGCTGTCCGCGGACTCCTTCGCGCTGGACGAGGTCGGGTGCGCGCTGCTGTCCGCGCTGCGGGACTGGGCGCGGGACTCCCCCACCACGGCGGCGCCGGGCATCGCCCGCAGCATCATCCGGTTCACCGTGAACGTCATCCCGGACCCCGACCAGCCGGACACCGCCGACATCCTGGAGGCGATGCGCGGTGAGCGCCTGGTGCTCGCGCACGCGATGCACTCCGCACCCGGTGCGCACCACTGTCCGCACCACCGCACCGGGTGGGAGCGCACCGGTGCGGTGGTGCGCGCACCGAGTCCATCCAGTGCGCACCGCGATGCGCACCACCGTCCACTCGGTGCGCTCCACTGAGCATTCGCCAACTTGAAGTCGCAGGTGAAAGGGCTGGTGTGACCGGTGCTCAGGGTGCTCACGCTGGTCATGGGCGGCTGTCGGTGCAGTAGATCGTCCGTCAGTAGTTGGTTGCCGCCGTTTCGGTGCTCGAATCGGTGGCGGACGTGCGCTTCCCGACCAGTGACAGGCATGACTCCGACGCCGTGGTGTTCGGCCACAGAGCCTCCGCAGAAAACCTGTTGGCGGAACCACGGCAGCCACTGCTACGTTTCCGGAGGCCGTGCAAGAGAGCGAGGAGGTGGTACCCGTGAACGTATCGACATGGGTGCTCCCCTCCGGGGCCACGGTCGGGCGATAGGTCGTCCGGGAGCGCCGTTCCATGGCATTCCCGAAAGGCGCGATCATGCAATTCACTTCTGAACAGCGTCTCGACCCCGCTGTACTTGAGCGCGAATTCACCCTCGGCGAGATCCCCGGCATCCTGTGGACGCCCGGATCCGCATCCACATCCGCACCGGCGCCTCTGATCCTGCTCAGCCCCCCTCCTCTCGGGCTGCGCAAGACCTACCCCCGGCTGGTGGCCCGGGCCCGGCAGGCCGCGGTAGACGGCTTCGCCACGGCCACCATCGAGCTCCCAGGAAGCGGCGACCGGCCCCGCCTGCCAGCCGCCGAGCAGGCCCTCGCCGACCTGCGCCGGGCAATGAAGACCGGCGAGCCGGTCAGCAACGAGATCATCGACGCCCTCATCCTCCCCCTTGTCGACAAGGCGGTCCCGGAATGGCAGGCCGCCCTGGACGCCCTCCTGTCGCTGCCCGAAATCGGCGGCCCGGTCGGGTACTCGGGGGGAGTGATCTCCATCGGGACCCGGCTGGCGGTGGCCGAGCCGCGTATCTCGGCCGCTGTTCTGTTCGCCGGGAGTTTCGTCCCCCGCGCCATGTTCGAGGAGGCCCGCCAGGTCACCATTCCTCTGCACGTCCTGCTGCAGTGGGACGACGAAGGGAACGACCGTCAGGCGGCCCTGGATCTGTTCGACGCCTTCGGCTCCAAGGAGAAGACGCTGCACGCCAATATGGGCGGGCATACCGGCGTCCCGCAGTTCGCGGGGGACGCCGCGGCCCAGTTCTTCACCCGGCATCTGAAGTGACGCCGGGCCGTCAGGCCATCAGCAGTCGGTAGCCGTGTTGGCCAGGATGCTGCTCATCTAGGGACAGATCCGGGCCCTCCTCGGCTCTCTACACCACGGGCCCCTGCCAGACCTTGGGTTCAAGGGGTCGTCGCAACACCACTTGGTTTCAGGTGGTGAGTAGATCATGTAGACGCTCGGCTGGGGTATCCCAGCCGAGCGTCTTG
>NZ_JBEOWM010000065.1:0-30306 GCF_040296045.1 Streptomyces sp. NPDC002490
CCCCGCCCAACAGGAACTCTTCTACGCCGAAGCATGGGCGGCCCAGGGCTACACCTACCGACCCGACCCCCAACGACTCCGACCCCGACCCCAGCACCCGCGCCAAGCGCAAGCACAGGCGCACCCGAGGGCGGCGGTGTGCTCGTGACGCGCGACGCCCTGACCGGGCCGCCGCCGAAGCCGTTCACCGCGCGGTGCGTGGTCTGCCACCGCCGCACGGCGGCAGCGGTCGCGGTCCGGCACGCCGGGGGCTGGGCGGCGGCAACACCGTCACCCTCTACGCCTGCCCCGCCCACGCACCCACCGTCGCCCCCGGCCCCTTCGGTGACGAGTTCGATCCGGTGACCGGACGGCCCGAGGAGGAGGGGTGAAGGGGCCGCCGCAGAAGTCCGGGTGAGTCGAGAGCCGCCGGAGGACAGGGCCGTTCGGGGGCAGTGGCCGTGGCGCCGGACTGATGTGCGGAGCCGGACGGGTGTTCGGCGGCCGGTGGGGGCGGTCCGGGGGTACCCCTGCTGTTCATGATCCGAAGAAACGAGAATCCCGGACCGCGCCGGCGGCGGGCCCTGGGGGTGGCCGTGTCGCTGACGGCCGCCCTCGCCGGTGTCCTGACCGCGGGCGGCGTCCGGGCGACCGCGCTGCCCGGGGCCGCCGAGCCCCGGGCCGTCACCACCCCGCTGCTGACGGAGACGTTCACCGGTGCCACCGCCGACGACCGGTTCGTCGCGGTGGGGTCGGCCTGTCTGACCGGTGCCCCCGCCGCCGCCCCGCCGGGGCCGGGCAACCACCCGCTCGGCGGGTGCCCCGAGGTGCGGACCGGCCCGGTGCCCCCGCTCGGGGGTGCGCCGAACGGCTACCTCCAACTCACCGACGCCTCCAACGACCAGGCGGGGGCGGTCCTGTTCGACCAGGCGCTGCCCGCGGCCCAGGGCTTGGACGTCACCTTCGACCAGTGGCAGTACGGCAGCACCACCCCGGCGACGCCGGCCGACGGGATCTCGTTCTTCCTCGTCGACGGCGCCACCTCGCTCACCCACCCGGGGGCCTTCGGCGGCAGCCTGGGCTACGCGCAGAAGCTGCCGGACGACAATCCGGCCAACCCCTTCCTGCCCGGGGTGGACCGGGGGTACGTCGGCATCGGGCTGGACGTGCTGGGGAACTACTTCGGCGACTGGGAACAGCGCGGCAACGGCTGTGAGCAGCGCTCCCCGGCCGGGACGGAGTTCCGCATCCCGGCTCCGGGCGCCAACATGGTGACGGTCCGCGGGCCCGGCGACGGCATCCAGGGGTACTGCTTCCTGACGGCCACCACCAGCAACTTCAGCACCACGGGCCCCTGGCCCTCGACCCTGCCGGGCCAGCTCCAGGGGCCGCTGACCGTGCTGCCGCCGGACGCCACGCCGGCCGAGGCGGAGGCCGCGCTGGAGCCGTCCCGGCGCCGGGTGAACGTCCACCTGACGCCCGCGCCGGACCCGCAGCTCACCGTCTCGGTGGACTTCAACGACGGGCAGGGCCTCCAGCAGGTGCTCTCCGCCCCGGCGCCGGTGCCGGTGCCGGACACGTACAAGTTCGGCTTCGCGGGCTCCACCGGGCTCTTCACCGACGTGCACCTGATCAGGAACGTGTCCGTGCACACCGACCAGGAGCTGCCGGCGCTCAACCTGGTCAAGCAGGTCCACCAGCCGTTGCCCGCGCTGTTGGAGGAGGGGACCGAGGTCCCCTACGACTTCGTGGTCACCAACTCCGGGGGCGCCACGGTCGAGGACCTGGCCGTGGTCGACCCGAAGATCGGTCCGGTGAGCTGCCCGGTCACCACCCTGGCGGTCGGCGAGACCGTCACCTGCACGGCCACGTACACGGTGACCGCGCAGGACGTGGCAGCGGGGGAGATCGCCAACACGGCGACGGCCAACGGCACCTCGGGCGGGGACCCGGTCGCCTCCCCGCCGTCCAGCACCACGGTGCCCATCGCCCGGCCCGCGGGCATCAGCGTGGAGAAGCAGGTGACGAGCCCGGGACCGTTCACGGTCGGCACCGAGGTGGAGTACGCCTACACGGTGCGCAACACCGGCGGCGAGGAGTTGACCGACGTCCAACTCACCGACGACCGGGTCACCGGCATCACCTGCGAGGCGACCGTCCTGGCGCCGGGGGGCGAGCCGGGCGACAGCACGGTCTGCCGGGGCACGTACACCGTCACCGCCGCGGACGCCGAGGCCGGATCGGTCACCAACACCGTCACCGCGACCGGTACCGCCCCGGGCGGGCCGGTGACCTCGCCGGAGGCCCGGGCCACCGTCGAGATCGTCGGGGGCCCCGCGGTCACCGTGGTCAAGGAGGCCGCCGACCCCGGCCCGTACCGGGTGGGCGACACCGTCGAGTACGTCTACACGGTGACCAACAGCGGCGGGCAGACCCTGACCGGGGTGCGGGTGGAGGACGACCACGTCACCCCGGTCACCTGCGAGGAGACCACCCTGGCGCCGGGCGCCTCGACCACCTGCCGCGGCAGTTACGTGGTCAGCGAGGCGGACGGCGAGGCCGGCGAGGTCACCAACCGGGCCCGGGCCGCCGGCGAGGACCCCGCGGGGAACACGGTGGTGAGCGACCCCGCGACCGAGACGGTCACGGTGGTCCCGGTCCGCGGTCGGATCGAGGTCGTGAAGACCGACGCCAAGAACGGCCGGCCGCTCGCCGGCGCCGTGTTCGAGCTGTGGCGGGAGTCCAACGGGGTCGCCGGACTCCAGACCCGTCCCGCGGGTTCCGTGCCGGCGGACACCGAGGTCGGCGACGCCTGCTCCACCGACCCGGCCGGTGACTGCGTCTTCGCCGACCTGCCGGTCGGCGAGTACTACCTGCGGGAGACCGACGTGCCCGAGGGCTACGTGCTCCCCGCCGACCCGGTCAGCGGGCCGTACGCGATCACCGCGGAGAACGCGGGCTCGCCCGTCGTCGTGGAGGTCGCCAACGGGCGCGGCGAGCCCGGCAAGCACAAGCACCACCGGCGCTGAGGTCCACCGGCCGTCGGGGCGGGCGCACCGCCTCGACGGCCGGGTCCGCGGCCACCACCGCGCTGACCAGCGGGGCAAGGGAACTGCAAGGTCCGTGCGAGGAAGGCGCGCAGCGGAAGGGGGATGCCCCCGTCGTACGCCGACCGTACCGACGAGCGATGGGGGATCGCATGTCCGTGGAAACGACGAGAACGGCACTGATCGAGCAGGGGCACTGGTTGACGGTGCCGGACTGCAAGCGGGTCCTGGTGGTGGTGCACACCGTGGCGTTCGCCCAGCGCCTGCGGGAGGTCTTCGGCCTGCTGGAGACCGACCTGCGCGTCCAACTGGTCTTCACGGTGGCCCCGCACGCCTTCGGCGGCGGCGTCACCGACTACCTCCGGGGGCAGGGCATCAACACGGTGCCCTGGCACGAGGCCCTGCGGGCGGAGTTCGACCTGGTGCTGGCCACCGGGTCCCGGGGCCTGCACGAACTGCGCGCCCCCGTGGTGCGCTTCTCGCACGGGGCGGGGCACATCAAACTCCTCACCGACGCCTCGCTGTTGGCGCCCGGCGAACGGCGGGTGCCGGGCATGCTCAGCCGTCAGCACCTGCTGCACGACGGCCGCTTGGTGCCCGCAGCCATCGTCTACGCCCACGAGCGGGACGTGACGGAGCTGGCGCGGTCCTGCCCGGAGGCGCTGCCGGCCGCGCACGTGGCCGGGGACCCCTGCGTGGACCGGATCACGGCGGGTGCCGCGGACCGCGAGGGGTACCGGCGCGCCCTGGGCGTCGCGGAGGGGCAACGGCTCGTCGTGGTCGCGTCGACCTGGGGTCCCACTTCGACCTTCGGACGGTTGGACGCGCTGCTGCCGCGGTTGGTGGGGGAGCTTCCGGGCGACGGCTGCCGGGTGGCGATGCTCATCCACCCCAATGTGTTCGCGGGGCACGGCAGGTCGCAGGTGCACGGCTGGCTGACGGCCCTGCGGAACCGGGGCATCGCGGTGGTGCCGCCGGAGGCCGACTGGCAGGCCCTGCTGATAGCCGCCGACTGGATCATCGGCGACCACGGATCGCTGACCGCCTACGGGACGCTCACCGAGGCGACGGTGGTGCTGACGTCCTCGGCGCGGCGCGAGGTGTCCCCGGGGTCGCCGGCGGCGCTGCTGGCGGCGGTGGCCCCGGTGGTCGTCCCCGGGTACTCCCTGGCCGCGCAGTTGGCCTACGCGGCGGAGCAGCGGCACGCCACCCAGTACGAGCGGGTGGCCGAGTCGCTGTCGTCGGCGCCGGGCGAGTTCCACCGACGGGTGCGCGCACTGGTCTACCGCAGCCTGGAGCTGGGGGAGCCGGCCTGCCCGCCGTTCGTGCTGCCGCCGCCCCTCCCGCCGGCCCTGGAGCACTGGGTGCGCGGGGCGGACCGCGGGGCGCTGCGGTGAGCGCGGTCCTGGCACCGGGCGGTGTCGGGGTGCGGCCCGCCCGGACGTCCCCGCGGCGGGGGCGCCCGGGTGCGGGGTGGGCCACGGTGTGCTTCCGGGGACCGGAGCGGGGCGAGGGCCCCGGTGTGCGTACCGCCGGTGCGCTCTGGCGCGCCCGGGGCGGGCGGGGCCCGGCACTGGTGCGCACCGACGCGGTGCGTACCGCGTACCGGTACCCGGCGGCCTGCCGGCACCCCTCGGGCCCGCTCCCCTGTGACGTGCACCTCTGGGTCGACACGGGCTCCCGGTACCTCGCGCGGCTGGGTGAGCACGCGGACGTGCTGGTCAGCGGGGCGGTCCTGCCCCCGGCGGCGGCCCGGCGGCGGATCGGCGGTCTGCTGGCCCACTACCCGGGGTGCTCCACGGCCGCGGTGCCCGGGCCGGACCGCCGGTGCCTGGTGGGGGTCCGCTCCCGGGACGGCGGGGTGGAGTACGGGGCGCTGGAGTGCGGGGGGCCGGGAACGACGGTCCCGGTGCGCCTGGTCGCGTCCCTCGTGCACGCCTGGGCCGTGTCCGGGCGGGCCCCGGGTGCGCTGCGCGCGGTCGTGCCGTTGCCGCGTCGTTGACGGCGGGGCGGCGCGTGCCGCTCGGTTGCGGCGGTGTTCACAGCCGCCGCAACCGTTCCTCCAGTCGTCGCGCGTCCGCGGGGCCGCACCGGAGGAAGAGGTCCCGGGCCTGCCCGTAGCGGAGCGCCGCCGCCGTCCGGTCGCCCTGGTTCTCGGCGGCTTGGCCGAGCCACTCCAGGCAGCGCGCCTCCCAGTGCTCGGAGCGGTCGGCGCCGGAGTGGAAGCGGTCGAGCGCCTCCGCCACCAGTCGGCCGCCCTCCGCGTGCCGGCCGGCGCGGTCGAGGACGTGGCCCAGCAGGGCCCGCACCCGGTTCGCCTCGTACGTCTCGCCGAGGGCCTCCAACTCCCCGGCGGCCCGCTGCAAGCGGCGGGTGGCGGTGGCCAGGTCCCCCTCCTCCAGCGCGGTTTCGCCGAGGCGCCGTCGGGTGAGCGCGGCCCCCCTGCGGTTGCCGATCGACTCCCGCAGTTCCAGGGCGTGTGCGAAGTGGGTGCGGGCTTCGTCGAGTCGGCGCGCCAACAGGCTGAGGTGCCCGAGTCCGCTGACCGCCTGCGCCTGTTGGGCGACGTCCTCGTCCTCGACGGCCATCGCCAGCGCCTGCCGGTACCAGTCGGCGGCCTCCTGGTGCAGGCCGGCGTTGCGCAGGCCGATCGCCCCCGAGGTGAGCATGCGGCCCTCGCCCGGGCGGGAGCCGCTGCGGCGGGCCGCTTCGAGGCCGAGGCGGTGGGCTTCGAGCCACAGTTCGGAGGGCCGCAGGCGGAGGAACAGGGGCCACAGGAGGTCCGTCAGCCGCCAACAGGAGTGGTCCCACCCCACCTGGGCGCAGTGCCGCACCGCGCCCATCAGCCCGTTCCGGTGGGTGTCCAGCCAGGCCAGGGCGGCCTGCGGACCGTCGAGGGGGGTGGGCGGGACGATGTCCGCGGGGAGGTCGTGCCCGGGCAGGGGGTGCTTGGGGGTGAGGATGCGTTCCGCCGAGGCGGCGGTGGACATGCACCAGTCCACGAAGCGTCGCAGCACGCGGTCCCGGTCGTCGGCCGCCAGGCGCTGGCCCAGTTGGTGGGCGTGCGCGTGGACGAGGTCGTGGAAGCGGTACGTCCCGGGCCCGGTCTCCTCCAGGAGGTTCGCCTCCACCAGGCAGTGGACGGCGATGTCGGCGGTCTGCCGGGAGCGCTCCGGCCGGCCGTCCTCGCCCGTGAGGGCGGTCAACAGGTGGAAGTCGTGCCGTTCCACGGGCAGGAGCCCCATCCGGCGGTAGAGCTCGCCGCTTTCCTGCGGCAGCACCTCGTGGGACAGGTCGAGCGCCGTGCGCATCACGGCCTCGCCGTCGACGCGCAGGGTGTCGACGGCGCCGGTGCCGCAGGAGAGGCTGTCGACGAGGGCGGACACCGAGCGGTGCGGGCGGGCGGCGAGTTGCGCGGAGGCGAGGGCGACGGTCAGCGGGAGCCGCCCGCACAGCCGCACCACCTCGTGCGCCGCGTCCGGTTCGCTCTCCACCCTGGCCCCGCCGCCGAGGGCGAGGAGTTCGACGGCGGAGTCGACGGTGAGTCCGTCCAACCGGTGGACCGCGGCCCCGTCGATGCGCAGCCCGGTCAGGTTGCTCCTGCTGGTCACCAGGACGAGTCCGGTCGGGGAGCCGAGGAGGAGCGGGCGCACCTGGGCGGCGGTGAAGGCGTTGTCCAGCATGACGGCCAGCCGCATCCCGGCGGTCAGGGAACGCCACAGGGCGCTGCGGTCCGAGAGGCCGGCCGGCACCGAGGGCGAGCCCAGGGCGATCAGGAAGGTCTCCAGCACGGTGCCGGGGGGCGTGGGGCGACCGTCCTGGCCGCCGAGGTCGGCGTGGAGTTGGCCGTCGGGGAAGTCGTCCAGGTGCTCGTGGAGCCAGTGGGTCGCCAAGGAGGTCTTCCCCACTCCGGCGAGACCGCTGACCACCAGTACCTGCGGGGTCCTGGCGGGCCGCCGGGCGCGTAACGAGTCCAGGGCCCGGTGGTCCGCCTCCCGGTCGACGAACCGGGGCGGCGCCGGGGGGAGTTGGCGGGGAAGTGGGGTGCGGGCGGGGGGCTTGTGGTGGAAGTGCACGCCGCCGTGGATGTCCCGGGCCTGCACGCTGGGGCCGTGGATCGCGGCGTTCCCGGCCAGGACGTTGTGGGAGGGCCGTGGGTCCGTCGGGGTCGGGGGCCCGGCGGTCGGGGCCGGGTGGTGGCGGAGCCACTCGGCGAGGGCCCGCTCCGTCGCGGGGTCCCGGATGCCCGTGGCGTCGAGTTCCCGGGCCAGTTCGTGCCAAGGGGGCAGCGGGGACAGGTGAGTTGGGGTGGCGTGCGGGCCCCAGTGCCGCGCCACCTCGGGGTTCGCCCGTGCGGCGGTGGCCACGACCCGGCCGAGCGCGTGCCATGCGGGGGAGTCCCGGTCGGCGCTCCAGGCCGCCACCGCCGACCGCAACGCTTCCCGTGCACAGGAGGAGAAGGCTCGCACGTCCGTGACTCCCTTCGGTGTCAACGGAGTTACTCCCCGTTCCGTAAAAGATATGAACGAAGTAACCCTCCGGCCGGTCATTCTTGACCGGGTTCCATCACTCGCAGGCGTGAACACCGGCTGTCCGTGTCACCATCGAAGACTCGGCAATCCCGATGGTCCTGTGTCCGGCGGGAGGGGTCACTGGTGGTGTTCGAGATCCGGCTGTCGGGGGCGGTCGAGGTCCGGGCGGGCGCCCTCCACAGCGACGTCGGCCCGACCAAGACGAGGCTCGCGTTGGCCGCGCTCGCCTGGGACGCCGGCCGCACCGTGAGCACGGACACCCTGGTGCACCGCATCTGGGACGACCGTCCGCCCGCCAAGGTGTCCGCGGCGTTGTATTCGCACGTCACCCGGATCCGGAAGTCGTTGAGCATCGCCGGCGACGCCCGTCCCCGGGTCGTCAACCGCGGCAACGCGTACGTGCTCCAGGCGGACCCGGACCGGGTGGACCTGCGGTGCTACACCAACTGCGTCGGTCAGGCGCGGGTCCTGCGGGACAGCGACGACGAGGAGTCGGCCCTCAGGCTGCTCGATCGCGCCGACGCCTTCTGGCACGGCGAACCCCTGGCGGGCATCCCCGGCTCCTGGGCCGAACACCTGCGGGCGGTCCTCGCCGAGACGACCCTGTCCGCCGCGGTGACCCGGGCCGGGATCCTCCTCGCCGCGGGGAGGTACTCCGAGGTGGTGGCCCTGCTCGGGCCCTTCTCGGAGGTCCACCCCACCGACGAGGCGGTGGCCGTGAAACTGGCCGTCGCCCTGTACGGCGGCAACCGCACCGCGGAGGCAGCCAGGCTCCTCCACCGCACCCGGCAGCACGTCGCCCGGGACAGCGGACTCGAAGCGGGCCGCCGGGTCCACCGCATCCAGCAGGGAATCCTGAGCGGGACCCCCGCGGTGACCCTGGTCCGGGCGGTCGTCGGCCGGGGCGAGGCGCCCTCGGCGCCGGTGCGCAAGGCCCCCGACAACCTCCCGCGCGACGTGCCGTGGGCCGGGCGGCGGGACGAACTGCACCGGCTGGCCTCGGCCGTCTGCGAAGGGGACGGAGCCGGAGCGGTGGTGACCGTGGAGGCCATCGACGGCCTCGGCGGAGTGGGCAAGACGGCCCTCGCCGTGCACCTGGCGCACCGGCTGCGCGACCGCTTCCCGGACGGTCGCCTCCTGCTCCACCTGGGCGGACGGGGCCCGGACCGGACGCCCCCCTCCGCCACCAGGGTCCTCACCGAGCTGCTGCGTCTGCTCGGCGAGGACGGCAACTCCCTGCCCCGGGAACTCGGCGAACTGGTGGAGCGCTGGCGCACCGTGGCACGCGACCGGCACATGCTGGTGATCCTCGACGACGCCGCCGGTTCCGAGCAGGTCCGTCCGCTGCTCCCGGGGGCGTCCCCCACCGTGGTGGTCGTCACCAGCCGCCGTCGACTGCCGGGCCTGCCCGGGGTGCGCCCCCTGTCCCTGGACGTGCTCCCGCCCGAGGACGCCGTCTCCCTGTTCCGCCAGCGGTTGGGACCGCGCGGCGGCGTGCGGTCCGAGGACGTGGCGCAGATCGTCGAGGTCTGCGGGCGCATCCCGCTGGGGGTGGAGATCGCCGCGAGCCGGCTGCTCTCCCGTCCCTCGTGGACCACCGGCGACCTCCTGCTGCACCTGTGCGTCGGGGGCCGGCGCCTGGTGCACCTCCGGGACGGCGAGCGCTCGCTCGCCCACGTGTTCGCACTCTCCTACCGGGCCCTGAATCCTCAACAACGGTTCGCATTCCGGTGCATCGGCCTCCACGCCGGCGTGGAGTTCGACTCACCCGCGGTGGCGGCGCTCACCGGATCGACCCCGGCGGAAGCCGAACACACACTTGAGGAACTGCTCTCCTATCACTTGGTGTCCGAACCTGTGCCACACCGCTTCACTATGCATGACCTTTTGCGCGACTACGCCCGTTCACTCGTGGAAGCGGAAGACGATCCTCCCGAACAGGGCGCCGGACAAAGGATGTTGGAGTATTACCTGCGCACCGCGGATGCCGCCGACCGGTTGGCCTATCCCTTTCGCCTCCGCACGGCCCTCGACGGCGCCGGTCCTTCGGTGACCGCGTGCCCCCACGTCGTCGACGCCCGGAGCGCGGAGAACTGGTTGACCGTGGAGTCCGCCAACCTCCTGGACGCCCTGGACGCACTCGCACGACACGGGAACGAACGTCGACTGGCGCTCGGCGTGCACGTACTGGCGGGGTTCGTGGACGTCCGAGGCCACTCGACGGCGGCGGAGCCCCTGCTGCGCCGGGCCGTCGCCCACTGGCGCGGAGCGGGGGACGGGGCGGCCACCGCCCGGGCGCTCCTCGACCTCTGCGTGATCCACACCCACACCTCGCGCTACACCGAGGCGATCGCCACGGCCCAGGAGGCCGTGGACACGGCCCGCTCCCTCGGCGACGCGGACGTGGAGAGCGAAGGGCTTCACCAGCTCTCCATTTCGCTCTGGGAAACCGGCCAGTACCAGCAGGCGCAGGTGCTTCAGCGGCGATCCCTGGAATTCCTTTTGCGGACGGGCGACGTGCTGCGCGTCGCACGGTGCCGAAATCTCTTGGGGATTATTCACCTGCACCTCGCGCAGAGCGCCGACGCGTTGGAATGCTTCACGCTGGCCCTCGCTGAGTTTACGCAAATGGGAGATCAGCGGGGCCGATACAGTGCCATGAACAACACTGCAGAATTGTATCGACGTAGGCTGGCCGATCCGCGCGCGGCAGAAAGGGTCTACCGCGAGGCACTCCTGGTTGCCGTACGGCTGGGTAACAGGAGGGACGCGGCGACCGTCCAGATGAACCTGGCCGCGGTGCTCGACGCACTCGGCAGTTCCGATGAGGCGCTCACGTTGTACGGAGCCGCACTGCCCGTGCTGCGTGAGGTCGGTGACCGGCGCAACGAGGCCGTGGCGCTCAACGGCATCGGGCGGGCGTTCCGCGCCATCGGTCGCGGTGAAGAGGGGCTGCGGTACCACGTCGCGGCGCTCGCGGTGGTGCGCCGGATCAGCGCGTTGGGCGAGGAGCCCGATGTGCTGTACGACCTCGCCGTCACGGAGCGGGAGACGGGTCGCACGGAGCAGGCCCTGGCCCATCTGAGGGAGAGTCTGGCTGTCAGCAGGCGCCTGGGCGCGCCGGCTGAAGAAGCCCGTGCGTCACGTGCGCTGGCCGAACTCAACAACTCCCCCCGCGCGCTGTAAGCGCGGTCGGTTAGCTCGTTCTTCGGCGAGCGGAGCCCTCTTTTTCCCTGTGCTGCCTGTGAGGTGGCCGGGTTGAACAGATCTGCCTCCACGAGCATTCGATCATCGGGATAGGCTCTGATCGACGAGGCTGCGCCATCTTCATGTGAGATCCACGTGTGGTTTTTGTGCGGAGCAGCTGTCGTTGAACATAAAAGTTCTCGGAAAGGTGCAGAAGGAAGTGAAGAAATCAACCCTCATGGCTGCTGCGCTCAGTTGTATAGCCTACGCCGTGACATGGAACTGGATGTTCCCTGGCAGCGGCGCCGCCTAGCGATAGCGGTGCAGTAGTAGGTCGCCCTGGCCGCCCCGTCGGTCAGGGCGGTCCGACCGCCGAACTGATCGCCGACCCGCCCCCGGGTCCGCTCGGTCGGGAGCGCCCGCCTCTCCGCCCCACCCCCCCCGTGATGTGACGCGGGTCACGGGAAGTCGCCCACGGGTGCCGGACAGTTGACGGGAGTGAACACACATCTGCGCACCCGGGTCAGGGCCGGGGAACCGACCGCGTTCGCGGAACTCTTCGACAGTCACGCCCGCGCGGTGTACAACCACGCCTTCCGGCTGACCGCCGACTGGTCGACCGCCGAGGACGTGATGTCCGCGACCTTCCTGGAGGCGTGGCGGATACGGGACAAGGTCTCGCCGGAGGGCGGCTCGTTACGCCCCTGGCTGCTGGGCATCGCCACCAACACGGCACGCAACCACCACCGCAGCAACCGCAGGTACCGGGCCGCGGCCAACGCCGCCGCGGCGGCCGAACTCTCGGTGCCCGACCACGCCGAGGCGGTGGCCGCCCGGGTCGACGACCGGCGCCGACTCGCCGCGGCGCTCGCCGCGCTCGCCGCCCTGCGCCGTCCCGAACGCGAGGTCATCGCGCTCTGCCTGGGCGAGGGGCTGGACTACGAGGCCGCGGCCGAGGCGCTCGGCATCCCGGTCGGCACGGTGGCCTCCCGACTGTCCCGCGCCCGACGGAAGTTGCGCGCCCTGGCCGGGGACGACGGGGCCGGGCGGGGGAGCCGGGCGTCCGTCGATCCGTGCGAGAAAGTCACCCCCGACCGGGAAGTCGGACCGCTCCGCCGACAGACAAGAGACGACCGCACACCTGCGATCCGGCCCGCACAGGAAGGAAACCGATGAACGCGAACACGTCCCGGCCCCACCCGGACGGACCGGACGAGCACGCCCGGTGGCTGCTCTCCGGCACGGCGCGCGACCTGCCGACGGGCCGCCACGAACTCCACAAGGAGCGTCTGATGGCCCAGATCCACGAGCAGCAGCAGGACGAGCGCACCACGCCCTCCCCTGCCCCTCGGCGACGCCTTCGGCTGCCGCGCCCCTCGATCGCCCTGCCGCTGGTGGCGGCGACCGTCGCCGGCGCCGTCGTCCTCGGCCTGGTGCAGAACGACGGCGGCGGCGCGCGGGAGGGCGGAGTCGCCGTCGGTCCCGTTCTGACCACCCCGATCGGCGCCGGGTCCAGCAAGGGCGTGCCGCAACTCCTCGACCGGATCTCGGCGGCGGCGGGCGAGAAGTCCCACCCCACCGTCGAGGACGGGCAGTTCGTGTACATCGAGTCGAAGGTCTCCGACATCTTCCCCCAGAGCATCGACGGCAAGATCTCGGTGGGCAGCTACGCACTGCACCGACGTCAGGTCTGGAATTCCGGGGACGGCACCGAGGGCTGGTTGATCGACCCCGCGGTCAACGACAGCCCGGAGGGCCAGACCCTCGGCCTCCCCGACGAGAAGGGCAACACCCCCGAGGCGAACCTGAACGCCCCCTCGCATGAGTACCTGTCCGAACTCACCACTGACCCGGACGAACTCCTCGCCAAGATCTACGCGGAGACCAAGGGCATGGGCAACTCCCCGGACCAGCAGGCGTTCGCCACCATCGGCGACCTGCTGGGCGAGAGCTACCCCCCGGCGGAGTTGTCGGTGGCACTGTTCAAGACGGCCGCCAAGATCCCCGGTGTCGTCGTGGTGGACGAGGCCGTCGACGCGGCCGGGCGCAAGGGCGTCGCGGTGGCTCGGCTCGACGAGGTCGGTGGTTCCCGGGAGGAATGGATCTTCGACCGGAAGACCCACGCCTACCTCGGCAGCCGCACGGTCCAGGTGCGGCCGGGCACCGGTGAGGACGCCGTGCTCAAGCCCGGCATGGTGCTGCACACCAGCGCGATCATGACCCGCGCGGTGGTCGACGGCATGCGCGAGGTCCCCGCCGGCTGAGCCGGCCCCCGCTCCCCGCGCCGCGGTGACCCGGCCGGGGCGGTCCCCCCGGGACGGGACACCGTCCCGGAGGGACCGGGGTCGGGGCCCGCCCCGCCGCGGACCTCCGCCCGGGCGCCGCCACGGTCCGCGCGGAGGTCCGCGCGGAGGTCCGCTGGGACGGTCTCAGCCGTAGCGCCGGACGAGCGCCTCGCCGATCGCGGCCAGGTGGTGACGGACCCCCGGCGGGCCCGTCACCTCCAACCACTCGACCAGCCAGGCGAGTTCGCCGGCGAGCACGTACTCGTCGCGGCCGCGGATCACGACCTCGACGCGGCCGTCGGGCGTGGTGCCCCCCACATCGAGCCGTTCGCCGAGCGCCATCCGGAGCCGGTCCATGGCCTCGGGCGCGCACACCGCCTGGACTTCGAGGGGCGTCCGCCGGCGGTCGATCCCGTCGGCGATCTCGCGCCAGCTCTCGGCGAGGTCGAAGTCCTCGGGCCGGTGCACGGGGTCGTCGGTCGGGGCGACGGAGGACACGCGGTCGATCCGGAAGGTCCGCCGGCCGGCCCCGGTGGCGGCGACCAGGTACCACGAGGGGCCCTTGGCGACGATGCCCAGCGGGTGCACGGTCCGTTCGGTACCAGTGCCCGCGCGGTCCACGTAGCCGAGCCGCACCTGGACGCCGCGGATCACCGCGTCCTGGAGCGCGTCGAGGAAGGGCGGGGGGCGGTGCTCGATCCGGCCCGCCCCCCACCGCTGCGGGTCCGTGACCAACGAGGACGCCGCCGCCTCGGCCTGCGCCCGGAAGGGTTCCGGCAGGGCGCGGACGAGCTTGCGCAGGGCCGCCTTCACGGTCGGCGTCGCCGCCGACGCCTGACCGGCGAGCAGGAACAGGGCGCGGGCCTCGCCCGCGGTCAACCCGGACAGGTCGGTGCGGGCGCCGCCCACCAGGCGCCAGCCGCCGCCCCGGCCCTGCACCGAGTACACGGGCACCCCGGCCGCGGCCAGGGCGTCGAGGTCGCGGCGGGCGGTGCGCTCGGAGACCTCCAGTTCCCGGGCGACCTCCGCCGCGGTCACCTGCTGGCGCCGTTGCAGCAGGAGGAGGACGGCCACCAGCCGGTCGGTTCGCACATCGCCCACACTTCCACAGGAAACCGGTCATGGGGTGACCGGTTTCGGTGGCCAAGATGGCGACACGGCACTCAGCGAGGAGCTCCACCGCCCACGTCCGCCCGGATCGCCCCGGCGCCCACCGGGGGTGGGCCGACGCCGTCGTCGGGGACCCTCGCCGCCCGAGCAACCGGGCTGTCACCCGGAAAGACCGAGAACACGGAGAGCAGAAGCCATGCCCGACCCCAGCGCATTTCCCGAACCCACCCTCGTTCCGGTCAACGGCGTGGTGCTCGAAGTCTTCGAGGCGGGTGCGGAGAACGCCGGAAGGCCCATCGTGCTCTGCCACGGCTGGCCGGAGCACGCCTTCTCCTGGCGTCACCAGGTGCCCGCCCTCGTGGCCGCGGGCTACCACGTCATCGTCCCCAACCAGCGGGGCTACGGCAGGTCGTCCCGTCCGACCGAGGTGACGGCGTACGACATCGAGCACCTGTCGGGCGATCTCGTCGCGCTCCTCGACCACTACGGGTACCAGGACGCCACCTTCGTCGGCCACGACTGGGGCGCGATGGTCGTCTGGGGGCTGACCCTGTTGCACCCCGACCGCGTGCACAAGGTGATCAACCTCAGCCTCCCCTACCAGGAGCGCGGTGAGCGGCCCTGGATCGAGGCGATGGAGGCCGTGCTCGGCGGCGACTTCTACTTCGTCCACTTCAACCGCCGACCCGGCGTGGCGGACGCCGTGTTCGAAGAGGACGCCTTCCGGTTCCTCCGCAACCTGTACCGGAAGAACGAGCCCCCCAGGGCCCCTCAGCCGGGCATGGCGATGATCAACCTGGCCCGGGCCGAGACCCCGCTCGGCGAACCCGTCATGAGCGACGAGGAACTGGACGTCTTCGTCACCGCCTTCGAAGAGTCGGGGTTCACCGGCAGCGTGAACTGGTACCGGAACCTCGACCGCAACTGGCACCTGCTGGCCGGCGTGGACCCGATCGTCCACCAGCCCACGCTGATGATCTACGGCACCCGGGACCTGGTCGCGAGGTCCGAGCGGCTGACGGAGTTCGTGCCCCGCGCGGAGGTGGTCGAGCTGGACTGCGGCCACTGGATCCAGCAGGAGGAGCCGGAGCAGACCAACCGCGTGATCACGCAGTGGCTGGAGCGGCAGGACGGATGAGGCAGGTCGGCACGGGTCCCGCTCGGTGGCGGGCGGACCCGTGCCCCTCCGCCGCCCGGCCCCGGCGGACCGCCCGCGGTCGGTCCGCCCTAGGCTCCGCACCCATGGGACTCTCCATCTCCGTGGGCCTGCTGTACGACCAGAAGCGCAACGACCCGGAAGGGTACGCACACCACCGTCGCGCCTTCGACCGCCTTGCGCTGGCCCTGCGCGCCGAGGGCGTCGACTGGGGCGAACCGGAGATCACCGATCCGCCCACCGCCCACACCCACTCCGGCGGATTCCCGTACGGCGACCTGATGCGCCTGCGCCGCGCCTACGTCCTGTCCCCGTCGAGCGGCGAGGCCGCCCTCCCGCCCGCGCCGCCCGTCGACGGCCCGGCCTGGCGCCGGGACCTGGAGCGGATCGAGGACGAGACGATGATGTTCGCCTCGCACCTGCTGTGCCACTCTGACAGCTCCGGGTACTACGTGCCGGTGGACTTCGCCGACCCCCTCTTCCTCTCGCCGGAATCGGGGGTGGCCGGCGGCGGCATGGTGGGTTCCACGCACCGCCTCCTCCAGGAACTCGACCGGGTGGCCGCCGTCTTGGGCGCCCCGGACGCCGTCCCCGCGGACGGCGACCCCCACGCCCCCGAGCGCCGGGCCCTGCACCAACTGCGTGCCGCCTGCCGGGCCGGCATCGCCGGTGGGCACGCCCTGGTGTTCCACTGAGCGGCAGGAGGGGCGGGCGGCGCCGGCGCACGGCGGCGCCGCCTCCGCCCGGTCCGAGGGAAGGCCCGTTCCCGGTGGGCGGCCCCACGGCTTGGTAGCGTCCGGACGCCCTGCCCCGAGCCCGCACCGAGAGGCCCCACATGCCGGACGACGACCCCGACGACCCCCGAGCCGACGGCCCCGCACCGGGCACCGGCCGCGCCCCCGACCCCGGGGCGGTGGCCCGGGCCGCCGCCGAGGAGGCGTCCGCGTTCGCGCACCCGGCCGTCCCGCCGGACGCCACCGCGGCCTACGGGCCGCACCCCGACCAGGTGATCGACTTCTACGCCCCGCACCCGCCGCCCGGGGCCACCGGCGCGGCGCCGCTGGTGGTGGTGGTGCACGGCGGTGCCTGGCGGGCCCCGTACGACCGGGCGCACCTCAGCCCGTTCGCCGGGTACCTGGCCCGGACGGGGCTCGCGGTCGCCTCCGTCGAGTACCGCAGGGGCCCGGGGCTGCCCGCGCAGCGCGGCGGTACCGGGGAGCCGGCGACGGGCCCGGTGGCGGGGCGCTGGCCGGACACCCTGGACGACGTGGCGGCGGCCCTGGACGCCCTGCCGGCGCTGGCCGCGGCGGCGCTGCCGGGGGTCGACGTGCGGCGGACGGTGGTGACCGGGCACTCGGCCGGCGGGCAACTCGCGCTGTGGGCGGCGGCCCGGCACGCCCTGCCCGCCGACAGCGGCTGGCGGTTGCCCCGGCCCCCGGCGCTGCGCGGGGTGGTGGCGCTCGCCCCCATCGCCGACTTCGCCACCGCCACCGCGCTGGGGGTGTGCGGGGACGCGGCCCGGCAGTTCCTGGGCGGCGGGCCCGAGCCGTACGCGGCGCGGGTCGGGTACGTCGATCCGGCGGCGCTGCTGCCCACCGGGATCGCCACGGTGGTGGTGCAGGGCGCCGCCGACCTGGACGTGCCGGTGGCGGTGGCCGAGGCGTACGTGGCCGCCGCCGCGGCGGCCGGCGAGGTGGTGGGGCTGACGGTGCTGCCGGGGGTGGGGCACTTCCCGTTGATCGACCCGGCGGCGGACGCCTGCGCGGTGGTCGCCGAGGAGATCGCCCAGCTCGCCTGGTGAGCAGCCGGTACGGGCCCGCACCGCCGGCGCTCCGACTCCCGGCGGTGCGGGTAGTACCTGAGGCGGACCCTGGACGACCCGACTCCGTGGGGACGACCCGCCCTTTCCTGGGCCCTTACCGTCGTAGGGTGACCCAGACCCCGCAGACACCGCCTCCGCACCCGTATCCGCAGCCGCCCCCGCACCCCCGCCCGGCCCGGGGCCGCAGTCCCGAGTTCGACCTGGTGAAGGACGTGTTCGGCGGGGTGCGCGAGGACCTCTTCCAGGACGCCTTCGCCTACCGCCCGCTGGCGCCGCTCGGCCCCGGCCGACGGCTGGCGCGCCGGTTCGGCGGGCGCGGCAGATGGGCGCCGCACGCCCTGGTCGTCGCCCTCGCCGGGTTCACCTTCTTCGCCGGCTCGGTGTCCGCGTACGGGGTGTCCGAGCCGGCCGCCCTGGTGATGGGGGCGCTGCCCGCGCTGGCGGTCCTGTTCACCCTGGTCCGCCCGGTGCTCGCGTTCTTCCTCTCGCTGGCCTCGGTGCCCGTGCTGATGGGGATCAGCGGCTTCACCGGGGCGGCCTGGCCGTGGACGGGGGCCGGGTTCTTCGCGCACCTGGTGGTGATGGCGGTCGTGACGGCCCGCACCCGGCCCCGTACCGGGCTGTGGATGTGGATCGTCACCACCGTGTTCGGGACGCTGGCCACCTCCGGGGACGGGCGCGGCGACTCCTCGGACGCCGGGACGATGGTGTTCGTCTCGGGGATGCTGGTCCTGCTGCTCACGGTGTGGCACGTGCGGCGGGAGGCTCGGCAGAAGGTGGAGGTGGCGCAGCAGGAGGTGGCCGCCGAGCGCACGGTGACCGCGGCCGAACGCGACCGGCGCACGCTGCTGGAGGAGCGCACCACCATCGCCCGGGAGCTGCACGACGTGGTGGCCCACCACATGTCGGTGGTGGCGATCCAGGCGGAGGCGGCCCCGTACCGGGTGGAGAACCCGCCGCCGGAGCTGGAGCAGGCGTTCGCCACCATCCGGGAGAACGCGGTGGCCGCGCTGACGGAGCTGCGCCGGGTGCTCGGGGTGGTCCGGGCGGAGGACTACGAGGCGCCGGACGCCCCGCAGCCCACGCTGGCCGATCTGGACGCGCTGATCACCAACGTGCGGGAGACGGGGCTGGAGGTGACCAAGGCGGTGACGGGTGCGGTGCGGGAACTGCCGCCGGGCGTGGAGCTGTCGGCGTACCGGATCGTGCAGGAGGCGTTGAGCAACACCCTGCGCCACGCGCCGGGCGCGGCGGCCCGGGTGGAGGTCGGCTACGTCCTCGGCGGACTGGGGCTGCGGGTGGTGAACGGTCCGGCGCGGGGGCTGGTGAAGCCCTCGCCGGGCGCCGGGCACGGGATCACCGGGATGCGGGAGCGGGTGGCGATGTTGGACGGGCAGATGACGGCGGGGGAGCAGCCGGACGGCGGTTACGAGGTGGCGGTGTTCCTGCCGGTGCCGGCGGCGGCCGGGGCGGAGGAGACGGCATGACGATCCGGGTGCTGGTCGTGGACGACCAGATGATGGTGCGCGAGGGCTTCTCGGTGCTGTTGAACGCGATGCCGGGGATCGAGGTCGTCGGGGAGGCGGTCAACGGGCTGGAAGCGGTGCGGCGGGTGCGGGAGTTGGCGCCGGACGTGGTGCTGATGGACATCCGGATGCCGGAGTTGAACGGGATCGAGGCCACCCGGGAGATCGTCGCCTCGGGCAGCGGGGCGAAGGTGCTGGTGCTCACCACCTTCGATCTGGACGAGTACGTGTACCAGGCGCTGCGCGCGGGGGCATCCGGCTTCCTGCTGAAGGACGCCTCGGCACGTCAACTCGCGGACGGGGTGCGGGTGGTGGCCTCGGGCGAGGCGCTGCTCGCGCCGAGCGTCACCCGGCGTTTGATCACCGAGTTCTCCAAGCTGGCCGATGCCCCGCGCCCGTTCGCGGGCGCCGCCGGTTCCGCCGGCTCCTACGGGGAGTTGACGGATCGGGAGACGGAGGTGCTGGTGCTGATCGCGCAGGGGCTGTCCAATGCGGAGATCGCCTCCCGGCTGGTGGTGGCCGAGTCGACGGTGAAGACCCATGTGAGTCGCATCCTGGTCAAGTTGGGCTTGCGGGACCGCACCCAGGCGGCGGTCTTCGCGTACGAGGCCCGGTTGGTCACGCCGGGGTGACCGACCGCCCCCCCGGAGCGGCGGTCGGGCGCCCCCGGCGCGGCCCGGTTCAGGAGGGGACGAGGTCCCGGCGGCGCAGGGCGGTCAGGCCGGCCGCCACCAGGGCGAGGGCCAGCAGGGTCAGCAGCAGCACCGGGGTCCAGCGCAGCTCCTCGCCGGGCAACTTGGCCAGGTGCTCGTAGGGGGACAGGTTCAGTACGGCCCGGGGCACCTTCAGCGCGGGGCCGATCCAGCCGAGGAGGACCGCCCCGCCGGCGACGGCCCAGGACAGCACGGCCAGCCGGGGGGAGGCGCAGGTCAGCAGGGTGGCGAGGCCGCCGATCACCCATACCGCGGGCAGTTGGACGAGGGCGGCGGCCAGGGCCTGACCGGGGTCCCGCCCGTGGCCGAGGGCGAGGCCCAGCCCGCCCAGCAGCAGGAGCAGCGCCCCGCCGCCGAAGGCGACGGCCAGGTGGCCGGCGGCCCAGCGGACCCGTCCGACCGGTGCGGCCAGCAGGGGTTCGACCCGGCCGCTGACCTCCTCGCCGTGCAGGCGCAGCACCGCCGCGGCCACGTACACCCCGGCGATCAGGCCGAGGAGTCCGGCCATGGTGCCGAGGAACGCCTCGCCGATGGCGGTGGTGCCGCCCATCCGCTCGATGAGGTCCCGGGTCCGTTCGTTGGTGCCGACGAGGTCGTCGGCGCTGGACACGACGCCGCCGAGGGCCACCCCGCTGAGCAGGAATCCGGCGCTCCAGCCGAGCAGGTTGCCGCGGTGGAGGCGCCAGGCGAGGGCGCCGGCCCCGCCGAGCCGGCCGACGGCCGGTCCGGGCCGGCCGGGGAGGAAGCTCATGCCGATGTCACGGCGCTCGGCGAGCGCGTACGCCACCCCGGTCTGGACGAGGACGGCGGCGAGCAGGAGCAGCAGGACCCACCAGCGTTCCCCGCCGAAGGACCGCAGGTTCTCGGCCCAGCCGAGCGGGGAGAGCCAGGTGAGGACGGAGGACCCGTCCGCGGTTCCGGCGTCGCCGGCGGCGCGCAGCACGAAGGCCGCGCCGAGCACCCCCACGGCCAGGCCCCGGGCGAGTCGGCCGCTCTCGGTGAGTTGCGCGGCGACGGCGGCCACGGTCGCGAAGACCATGCCGGAGCCGCCGATGGCCAGCCCGAGGGCGAGCGCCCCGGCCGGTCCTTCTCCCCACAGTCCGGCGACGACGAGAAGGGTCAGTGCCCCGTTGGCGACGGCGGCGGTCGACAGGGCGGCGGTCAGCGGGGCGCGGCGGCCGACGACCAGGGCGGAGACGAGCTCCTGGCGTCCGCTCTCCTCCTCGTCCCGGGTGTGCCGGACGACGAGCAGCAGGCTCATGATCCCGGCGAACAGGGCGGCGAACACCCCCAGCCGCATGGCGGTCAGGGCGCCCACCGAATCCCCGAAGGCCGGCCCGTACATGGCTCGCAGCGAGCCGTTGGCGGTCACCGATTCGGCGAAGGAGGCCCGTTCGGCGGCGGTGCCGTAGAGCGCGCCGAGGGAGCCGGGGCCGCTGACGACCATGACCGCGATGACGAGCACCCACACCGGCAGCACGATCCGGTCCCGGCGCAGGGCGTGGCGCAGCAGGGTGCAGGCGCCGGTGAGCGGGCCGGGCCGGCGGCCACGGGCCGGGCGGTGGGCGCCGGGGGCGGCGGTGGCGCTCATCGGGCCACCGCCGTGCTCGCCCCGTCCGGCTCGTCCTGCTGGTAGTGGCGGAGGAAGAGTTCCTCCAGGGTGGGCGGGGTCGAGGTGAGCGAGCGGACGCCGTGCCGGGTGAGGGCGCGCAGCACGCCGTCGAGGCGGTCGGTGTCGACCTGGAGGCGGACGCGTCGGCCCTGCACCTGGAGGTCGTGCACCCCGGGCAGTTCGGTCAGCGGGCCGGGGTCGGTGGCGAGGTCGGCGCTGACGCTGGTGCGGGTCAGGTGGCGCAGGTCGGCGAGGGAGCCGCTCTCCACGGTGCGGCCCCGGCGGATGATGCTGACCCGGTCGCAGAGGCTCTCCACCTCGCTGAGCAGGTGGGAGGAGAGCAGCACGGTGCGTCCGCGGTCGCGCTCCTCGCGCACGCAGTCCTGGAAGACCTCCTCCATCAGCGGGTCGAGGCCGGAGGTGGGTTCGTCGAGGATCAGCAGGTCCGCGTCGGAGGCGAAGGCGGCGACGAGGGCCACCTTCTGCCGGTTGCCCTTGGAGTAGGCGCGGCCCTTCTTGGTGGGGTCGAGTTCGAAGCGTTGCAGCAGCCGGTCGCGGCGGTCGCGGTCGAGGCCGCCGCGCAGCCGCCCGAACAGGTCGATGACCTCGCCGCCGCTGAGGTTGCGCCACAGGGTGACGTCCCCGGGGACGTAGGCGAGCCGGCGGTGCAGGTCGACGGCGTCGTGCCAGGGGTCGCCACCGAGGAGCTGGGCGGCGCCGGAGTCGGCCCGCAGCAGGCCGAGCAGGACGCGGATGGTGGTGGACTTCCCGGACCCGTTCGGCCCGAGGAAGCCGTGCACCTCGCCCTTCTCGACGGCGAGGTCGAGTCCGTCCAGGGCTCGGGTGCGACCGAAGGACTTGCACAGACCGGATACGGTGATGGCCTTCGTCATATTCGGAAGGTACGCTAGTTTCAGAAAATTGTGAAGTTAAGGAAGCGTATAGCCTCTGCCCAGGCACGTCGCACGAAGGGATGGTCGAGGCATGACGGAGAACGACCCGGTGTCCGCCGAGCCCGCCCGGGACCCCGGGCAGGGCCCCGGGCGGGACGACGACAGGGTCGCCCGGTTCGTCGAACACTTCGCCGCCCAACTCGTCGGCGCCGGAATGCCCTCCATGGCGGCCCGGGTGTTCGCCTCGATCCTCTCCTCCGACAGCGGCTCCATGACCTCCGCCGAACTCTCCGAGCGGCTCAAGGTGAGCCCCGCCGGGGTCTCCGGCGCCGTGAAGTACCTCTCCCAGCAGCACATGGTGACCCGGCAGCGCGAGCCCGGTTCCCGCCGCGAGCGCTACGTGGTGCACGGCTGGCAGTGGTACGAGGCCCTCACCAACCGCGAGGCGGTGCTCAAGCGGTGGACCGAGGCGCTGCGCGAGGGCGTCGCCAGCCTCGGCCCCGACTCCCCGGCCGGCGAGCGACTGGTGGAGACCCTGCTGTTCTTCGAGTTCGTCGACCGCGAACTCGGCGACCTGATGGCCCGCTGGGAGGTCTACCGCAGGTCCCGGCAGCAGCCCTGACCGGGGCCGGAAGCCCCCTCGCACCCCCGTGGCCCCTCGCACCCCCGCGGTTCCTCGCACCCCCGTGGCCCCGTGGCCCCTCGCACCTCCGCGGTTCCTCACATCCCCGCGGGCAGCGTCAGCGTCCACCCCTTCGGCCGGCAGGTCCAGGTCCGCCGCCGCACCGGGCCGCCCGCCACCGCGTCCGCCCGGTACCGGAAGCCCTCCCCGGACGCCCCCGCCCCCGACACGGTCACCGTGCGCCCCCGGGCCCGCACCACCCGCGCCCCGGCGCCGGCCCACCGCACCACCACCTCGCACTCCCCGTCCCCGCCCGGCCCCACGTCCACCGCCGCCACCGGCGTCGCCGGCTCCACCAGCACCTCGCCGTCCACCTCCACCCGCACCCGCACCGCCCCGGCGGGCACCGGCACCACCGCCCCCCGCACCCGCGCCCAGGACGACCGCAACCACCCGGCGCCGCCCCCGGTCACGACCGGCCCGGGCCCGTCGCCGTGGGGAACCCGCAGCGCCCTCAGCACCACCCCGTCGGCATCGTCGACCAGCAGGTCCAGCCGCCGGGCCGTGCCCTCCAGGACCGCCCGGGCCGCCCCCACCGTCCCGGCGGGCACCCCCAGCGACCTCGCCAAGGACACCTTGCCCCCCACCGGGACCAGGGACAACGCCGTCGACTCCAGCTCCCGCTCCCGGTGCAACAGGGTCACCGTCCGCAACAGTGCGTGGTCGTCGCCGACCACCACCGGCCGCCGGGAGCCCCTCCGGGCCAGCGAGCGGGCGAACTCCCCGGGGTGCTCCGGCAGGCACACCTTGACCCCCGCACCCCCGCTGAGCACGTCTTTCGCGATGCGTACCGATTCCCCGTCGTGGAGCCGGGCGACCGGATCGACGAGGAGCAGCAACTGGTCGGAAACCGACACCTCGGTCCTTCCTCGCTTCCTCGGGTAGCATCTTTGTGCAAGAGCCCCTTGCGCTATTGCGCCAGGGGCTTCGTCTATACCGGGGCACCGGTCCGACGGGTGCGGCCAACGAGGGTCGCCGGGGTGTGCGACCCGCACGCCCCTGACCCTGGACATGCCCCGCCCGGAAGGGGTGTACGCCTGTGCCCGCACTTGTGCTGCTCGGAGCTCAGTGGGGTGACGAGGGCAAGGGGAAGGCCACCGACCTGCTCGGTGGCTCGGTCGACTACGTGGTGCGCTACCAGGGCGGCAACAACGCCGGCCACACGGTCGTCGTGGGCGACCAGAAGTACGCGCTCCACCTGCTCCCCTCCGGAATTCTCTCGCCGGACTGCGTTCCCGTGATCGGCAACGGCGTCGTCGTGGACCCCTCGGTCCTGCTCTCTGAGCTGAGCGGCCTGAACGACCGCGGCGTCGACACGTCCAAGCTGCTGATCAGCGGCAACGCCCACATCATCACGCCGTACAGCGTCACCGTCGACAAGGTCACGGAACGTTTCCTCGGCAAGCGGAAGATCGGCACCACCGGTCGTGGCATCGGCCCCACCTACGCGGACAAGATCAACCGCGTGGGCATCCGGGTCCAGGACCTCTACGACGAGTCGATCCTGACCCAGAAGGTCGAGGCGTCCCTCGCCTTCAAGAACCAGGTGCTGGCCAAGCTGTACAACCGCCGGGCCATCGCCGTCGAGCAGGTCGTCGAGGAGCTGCTCGGCTACGCACGGCAGATCGAGCGCTATGTCGCCGACACCACCCTGGTCCTGAACCAGGCGCTGGACGAGGACAAGGTCGTCCTGTTCGAGGGCGGCCAGGGCACCCTGCTGGACATCGACCACGGCACGTACCCCTTCGTGACCTCGTCGAACCCGACCGCCGGCGGTGCCTGCACCGGCGCCGGCGTCGGCCCGACCCGGATCAGCCGCGTCATCGGCATCCTGAAGGCGTACACCACCCGCGTCGGCGCCGGCCCGTTCCCGACCGAACTGTTCGACGAGGACGGCGAGGCCCTGCGCCGCATCGGCGGCGAGCGCGGCGTCACCACCGGCCGGGACCGCCGCTGCGGCTGGTTCGACGCCCCGATCGCCCGCTACGCGACCCGGGTCAACGGCCTCACCGACTTCTTCCTCACCAAGCTCGACGTGCTCACCGGCTGGGAGCAGATCCCGGTCTGCGTCGCCTACGAGATCGACGGCAAGCGCGTCGAGGAGCTGCCCTACTCGCAGACCGACTTCCACCACGCGAAGCCGATCTACGAGAACCTGCCGGGCTGGACGGAGGACATCACCGGCGCCAAGACCTTCGCCGAGCTGCCCAAGAACGCGCAGGCGTACGTGAAGGCGCTGGAGGAGATGTCCGGCGCCCCGATCTCCGCGATCGGCGTCGGCCCGGGCCGGGACCAGACGATCGAGGTCAACTCCTTCCTGTAGGCCCGCCCCGTTCCACGGAGTGCGCCCCGGTGCCCCGTGCCCGGTCCTGCGACCGGGCACGGGGCACGTCCCGTCTTCTGGGTGCTTCCCTCAGGCTCGCGGGCCGCCTGCCGCGCAGGTACGGTTGCCGTCCGTAGCAGTGCGGTCACGGACTCCGGGGCGTGTCCAGTGAGGGAGATCAACAAGATCATCGGTCAGCGCATCGAGAAGGGGAGGAGGCGCAAGGGCCTTCTTCAGCACGAACTCGGGGCTGTGGTCGGCCGGTCGGAATCGTGGGTCGGGCAGGTGGAACGCGGGGTCGCCGCGCTGGACAGCTTGAGCATGGCGGAGCGGGTTGCAGGTGCGTTAGGACTGACGGTTGATCACGTTCTGGCGTTTGACGTGCGGTTCGGCACGGTTCCCGTGGTAGCACAGTCACCCAGAGCACCCATGCCTTCGCCACCCGTGCCCGCGCCCGATGCGGAAAGTTCAGAGACCGTGCTTCGACGTACCTTCACCCTCGGCTCGCTGGCCGGCCTGACCGCCGCCGTCGCCGGCCTGTCGCCCGACGCCCGGGCCCAGGTCGCCCGGCCGTCCGGCGGCAGCGTGGACCAGGCCACGGTGGACGAGCTCCGGTCGATCGGCGCGAGCTACCGCCGCTCCTACAAGTCCTTCCCCGCCTCCAGCCTGGTCCCAGTAGCCCACCACCAGTTGCAGCTGGCCGTCTCGCTGAGGCCGAAGGACCAGCCCGCCCACCTGCGGAACTCACTGCTGGAGCACATGGCCGAGATGGCCGCTCTTGCTGCGGTCCTGCTCTCGCTCGACCTCGGCGACCAGGGCCAGGCCGACGCCTACATGGACCTCGGCTACCAGATCGCCAAGGAGATCGACAGCGCGGAGTTGGCCGCGCTGATCCTCGGCGGCCGGGCCTTCCGCACCTCCTACGGCGGCGATCCGGACGGCGGTCTGGACTACGCGCTCGCCGCCGTCGCCGCCGCCGAGCGCGGAGCCTCCCAGCGGATGCGCGCGTGGACGAACGCGGTCGCCTCTGAGATGTACTCCTCCACGGGCGACGAACAAGGCTTCCGAGCCTCCATGGAGGACGCCCGCACCCTGTTGTCCGGCCCGATGGACGACGAACGCTGGGGCGGCATCGCCTGGTTCGACCTGTCCAAGGCCGACGCCTACGAGGGCAGCGACCTGGTCCGGCTCGGACGGCCCGCCGATGCCCTCCCCTCCCTGAACCAGGCGATCGAGAAGCTGCCTCCGGAGATGCTGCGGCACCGCTGCACCGCCTACGTCTGCCGCGCCGAGGCCCACGCCGGCGCCAACGACGTCGAGGCCGCCTGCGAGGACGGCCACGCCGCGCTGGACCTGGTCGCCCAGGTCCAGCACCGCGGGACCCTGGACCGCGTCACCGAGCTGCACCGCAGGCTGCGGACCCACAAGACCGCCGGAACGCGGAGCCTGGGCGAGCACGTGATCGACACCCGAACCCTCCTCAAGACCACCGGGAGTCCCGCATGAGCCGCCGCACGGGCCTGATTCTCGACTTCGGCGGGGTGTTGACCACCAGCGTCGCTGCCTGCGCGACCGGCTTCGACCGCCGGGCCGGCCTGCCCGAGGGCACCTTCCTGACCGCCATCGCCAAGAACCCCGAAGGGGTGGCGCTCTACGCGGACCTGGAGCGCGGGACGATCACCCAGACCGAGTGGAACGAGCGGACGGCCGCCCTGCTCGGCATCGACGGCACCAACCTGCTCGGTCGGGTCTTGGAGGACCTGCACCCGGAGCCGTCGGTCATCGCCGCCGCCCAGGCCGCCCGCGCCGCCGGGATCAAGGTCGGGATCTTCTCCAACAGCCTCGGCAGCGAGCCCTACGACATCTACGACGGCTACGACGTCGACCGGCTCTACGACACGGTGCTGCTCTCCGAGCACTACAAGATGCGCAAGCCCGACCCGGAGATCTATGAGGTCATGCTCGGCCTCATGGAACTCGCGGGCCCGGCATGCGTGTTCGTCGACGACACCGCCCGCAACCTGCCCCCGGCGGAAGACCGCGGCGTCGCCACCGTCCTCGCCAAGAACCCCGCGGACACGATCGCGCAGGTGGAAGCCCTGCTCGGCATCCCACTCAGCTGACGGGTCTAGACCGAACCGCAGCCAGGTTGCGGGCCCGCAGCCGGACTGCGGATGCGGAACTCACCGGGGCGGCACTGTGGTGTCCAGGCCGCCCCGGGCGAGACAGGAGTACCCCGATCCGGGGCGGCCGTCCAAGCCGATCGGCACCCGGCAGGGTGCCCAACCCGGAACGGAGACCCAGGTGACCACCACCGTCGACACCACGACGATCACGGTCGAGCTGCCCGAGGCGTTCGACCCGCGCTGGAACCGCCTGCCCGGCATCACCGCGGACGGCAAGCGCATCACCATCGACCCGGCCCAGCACTTCTTCCGGTTCGAGAACCGCTCCTGGCTCGTCGTCGACTGGGCCACCGTCCAGTCCGACCTCCTGCACGCCGAGGAGACCGAGGCGTCCGCCGTCGAGCAGATCGCCCTGGACTTCATCAAGGCCAACGGCCGCTCGACCAACGACGCGGGCGAGGTCCTGGCCACCGCCTACCAGGTCTACACGTATCTGTTCCGCGACGAGCACCTGGCCGCCCTCGGCCTGCCGAAGGTCACCGCCGACCACCTCAGGATGCTCCGTGAGGCGGCCACCTTCATGGCCCTCAACAAGGTCGAACTCAGCGGCCACATCAGCAACGTCGGCCCGTGCTGGTTCTTCCCCTCCGCCACCGGGGTCGTCTTCGACCTCGACGAGGAGGACGGCCGGATGCTCGACGAGGTCTACCACGGCGGCTGGTTCAACGAGCACCGCCGGATCGAGGGCGTCCTCGCCCACACCGCGCTCGGTGGCCGGCTGGTGCACGGCTGCCAGTCGGTCCCCGACCAGTCCGGCGGCGTGGTCGCCGCGTACGGCACCTCCATGTCGAAGTTCGGCGAGGAGCTGGCCGCGTTCAAGAACGAGTGGATCGAGCAGGTCGAGTCGCACCGCGTGACCCCGGCCCGAACGTCGAGTTGAGCACCGGTTCGGGACGGCGGCAGGCGCCGCCGCCCCGAACCGTCCCAACCCCCGTCGAAACCACGACCGTTCGGAGCCTTCCGTGGACACCACACTCGTCACCGCCCTGCTTGCCGAGATCTGCACCGGCGCCCGCCTGCCCCGGCCCGCCCGCGACCCGATGCGCGTCTGGTCGCTGTCCGGCGTCGAGCGCCTGACCTTCCCCGACGGCACCACCGCGATCTACAAGTTCGCCGCCGAACCGTTCACCGGCGAGGGCCGGGTCCTGCGGGCCCTCGGCAGGACCGACATCCCGGTGCCCGCCGTCAGCGGCGCGATCGTGCGCGACGGCGTCCTCGGCATGGTCATCGAGGACCTGGGCGAGCCCGTGCGCGAAGCACTGGACACCGACGGCGCCGTGGCGGCCGTCGCCCTGCACGCCAGTGACCCGCTGCCCACGCTTCCGGTCCTGGACGACGACGCCCTGGCCGCCCTCCCCGCCCGGGCCTCGGGCCACCTCAAGCGCCTGCGCGGCGGCGGCCGGTGGGTGGCGGGCACCGACGACATCGCCGACGTGCTGGACTCGCTCGCCGAGGCCGCCGCCAAGCGCGCCGAAGGCGCCACCACCGGCCCGTGGGGCCTGGTGCACTCCGAGTTCCACCCCACCAGCCTCCACGTCGGCGAGGACGGGTGGCACCTGCTCGACTTCGCCCGCGCGTTCAACGGCCCCGGCCTGCTCGACCTCGCCTCCTGGCACGGCACCGTCGACGATGCCGACCCGGCCCGGCTCCGGGCCTTCCTTGAGGCGTACGTCGCCACCGGCGGCAACCCGGGCGCCTTGGCCGAGCGCGGCGGCCTCGCCCCCGAGGCATGGGCGCTCGGCTGGCACCGCGTCTGGGCGATCGAGTGGTTCATCGAGCAGGCCCTGCGCTGGATCAACGACCCGTCCAAGGACGAGGCGTACGTCAACGTCGTGCGCCGCCACCTGACGACCGCCGTCGCGCTCCTGGAGCCGTGACGTGGACCCCTGGAACTCCCACGCCGCCGCCCGGCTCGCCGAGCGGCCTGCGGGCCGCCTGGAGCCGCGACCGCGGATGGAGTGGACCCAACGGCCCGGCATCGGCCCAGCCGCCGAGCTCCTGGGCGAGGACCTGACGGGGCGTCGGGTCGTGGAGCTCGGATGCGGCGCCGGCCACAACGCGGCCCACCTCGCCGCCGCCGGGGCGGTGGTCGTCGCGGTGGACCGCTCGGCCGGGCAGATCCGGCGGGCGAGGGGCCACTACGGCCACACCGGTGCCGAGTTCGTCCACGGCAGCGCGGCGGCCCACCTCAACCGGGTCACCGAAAGCCTGGACGCGATCGTCTCCGTCTTCGGGGCCATCGGCACCACCGAGCCGTCCCGCGTACTTGCCGCGTGCTCCCGCCGCCTCGCCGGCCCGGGTGTGCTCGCCTTTTCGGTGCCGCACCCGCAGCGGACCGGCACCATCCCCGTCAGTCCGCGCAACCGCGACACGCTGACCCTTCCCGACGGCACCAGCGCCGCCCCGGAGCGCTGGGACATCGCCCCGGCCGCCTGGGGGCACGCCCTCGACCGGGCCGGCCTGCTGGTCACCGACGTGCAGAACCTGTTCGCCCCGGCCGATGCCCGCTGGCCGACCACCCTCCTGATCACCGCACGGAAGCCCTGACCAAGTCCTGGGAGGCACCGATGCACGAGATCCCGTACCTGCTGCTGGACGTCGACGGCGTGCTGATTCCGTTCCCCGCCGCCGACGGGTCCACCCCGGCGACCCACATCCGCCACCAGGTCCACGTGACCGGCCACCGCGATCCGATCCCGGTGTGGCTCAACCCCGCGCACGGCCCGCTGATCACCGACGCCGTCCACACCGGGACGGTGCGACCGGTGTGGTGCACCAGTTGGCGCATCGACGCCCCCCGCCTGATCGGCCCCCTGCTCGGCCTGCCCGCCTTCGAGCACATCGAGCTGCCCCGCCTGCCGATGACCACCAGCCACCCCGACGGCTACCTGTGGAAGCGGGACCACGTCGAGACCTGGCTCGCCGGTGCCCCGGCGGTGTGGATCGACGACGACTTCACCGCCCTCGACCACCAGTGGGCCGCCGGCCGCACCGCCGCGGGGAGCCCGACACTGCTGGTCGAGCCCGACCCACACGCCGGCCTACAGCCCGAGCACGTCATGGCCGCGCTGGAATGGGTGATCGACCTCACCGCCAGCAAGGACGGCGGCTACCGAGACGCCCGGGACCCTCGACCCGGATCAGCCGCGTCATCGGCATGAGGACATCACCGGCGCCAAGACCTTCGCCGAGCTGCCCAAGAACGCGCAGGCGTACGTGAAGGCGCTGGAGGAGATGTCCGGCGCCCCGATCTC
>NZ_JBEOWM010000066.1:0-30224 GCF_040296045.1 Streptomyces sp. NPDC002490
GGCGGCCGCGGCGAGGCCCTGGCCTCCACCCGGACCGTGTTGCGGCTGGGCGGCTGGAACGTGCTCGTGGAGTGGTTCGCCCCGCCCCGCACCCCCGTCGCCGTCAGCCGCGCAGGGCCTGAACCGCGGCTTCCAGACGCTTGCCGAAGTCCCCGTCCGCCCGGCGGAAGTTGTCGACCGCGCGCTCGGCGATGTCGTCGCGCGACACCTTCGCGATGAACCCGGCGAGGTTCTCGATCAGACGGGACTTCTCGTCCTCCGCCATCAGCCGGTAGAGGTCACCGGCCTGGACGAAGTCGTTGTCCTCGGCGTGGCTCGGCGCCGCGGTGTTGCCGGTGGGACCGGTGACCGGCGTCGCCGCCCACAGCGGGCGGTCCGTCTGGAACGGTCCGCCGAAGCTGTTCGGCTCGTAGTTCTTGGCGCCCTTGTGCCGGCCGTCGTACAGGAAGCCGTCCCGGCTGTTGGTGCGCGCCTCGGTGGCGTGCGGACGGTTCACCGGCAGGTGGTCGGCGTTGATGCCGACGCGGTAGCGGTGGGCGTCGCCGTAGGCGAACAGCCGGCCCTGGAGCATCTTGTCCGGGGAGGGACCGATGCCGGGCACGAAGTGCGCGGGGCTGAAGATCGACTGCTCGACCTCGGCGAAGATGTTCTCCGGGTTGCGGTTGAGCTCCAGCTTGCCGATCTCGATCGGCGGGTAGTCCGCGTGCGGCCACACCTTGGTGAGGTCGAAGGGGTTGAAGCGGTAGTTGGCCGCCTCGGCCGCGGGCATGACCTGCACCTGGACCGTCCAGGACGGGAACTCGCCGCGCTCGATGGACTCGCGCAGGTCCCGCTGGTGGCTGTCCGGGTCCTCGCCGGCCAGCCGGTTGGCCTCGGCGGAGGTGAGGGTCTCGATCCCCTGGTCCGTCTTGAAGTGGTACTTGACCCAGAAGACCTCGCCCGCCTCGTTGGTCCACTGGAAGGTGTGCGAGCCGTACCCGTTCATGTGGCGGTACGAGGCCGGGATGCCCCGGTCGCCGAAGAGCCAGGTCACCTGGTGGGTGGACTCGGGGCTCAGCCCCCAGAAGTCCCAGACGTTGTCCGCCTCCTGGGAGCCGGTGTACGGGTCCCGCTTCTGGGTGTGGATGAAGTCGGGGAACTTGATGGCGTCCTTGATGAAGAACACCGGGGTGTTGTTGCCGACGAGGTCGTAGTTGCCCTCCTCGGTGTAGAACTTCAGCGCGAAGCCGCGCGGGTCGCGCACCGCGTCGGCCGCACCGAGGTTCCCGGCCACGGTGGAGAACCGCAGGAAGACCTCCGTCTCCTTGCCCACCTCGGAGAGGAACTTCGCCCGCGTCCACGCGGAGACGTCCTGGGTGAGGGTGAAGGTGCCGTAGGCGCCCGCCCCGCGCGCGTGGACCACGCGCTCCGGGATGCGCTCGCGGTTGAAGTGCGCCAGCTTCTCCAGCAGCGACTGGTCCTGCACCAGCACGGGGCCGCCGACACCCGCGGTCTCGCTGTTCTGGTTGTCGGCGACCGGTGCGCCGGCCTCCGTGGTGAGCGGTCCCTGCGACGTCACGTGCGCCTCCTGCGTCATGTCGAGCCAGTCCTGTGCCTTGGCCAATGCCGTAGCTGATCCTACAATGGACAATGTCTAAGTCAAGCAACTCTCCAAAGTCACACCCGTTCGGGACCGCGGTCCCCCTGCTGTTAGGCTGGTGCGCATGAGTGACCTGTTGGAACGGCTGCGCGGACGGGGCTGGCGGTTGACCGCACAGCGTCGCGTCGTGGCCGAGGTCCTCGACGGCGAGCACGTCCACCTGACCGCCGACGAGGTGCACGCGCGCGCGGTGGTGCGGCTCCCGGAGATCTCCCGGGCGACCGTCTACAACACCCTCGGCGAACTGGTGGCCCTGGGCGAGGTGCTCGAAGTCTCGACGGACAAGCGGGCCAAACGGTACGACCCCAACGCCCACCGCCCCCACCACCACCTGGTGTGCGCCTCCTGCGGCGCGATCCGCGACGTCCACCCGGCCGGCAACCCGCTGGCCGACCTCCCCGAGTCGGAGCGCTTCGGCTTCACCGTCTCGGGCGTGGAGATGACCTTCAAGGGCCTCTGTCCCTACTGCACCGGCACCTAGCGAGAACGCACGGAGGGGCGCCCGGACGGGTTCCGTCCGGGCGCCCCTCCGTGCGTCTCTTCGTGCGTTCCCCGTGAGGAACGCACGAAGGCCCGGAGGCTGTGCGCCTCCGGGCCTTCGTTTCAGTAGCGGGGACAGGATTTGAACCTGCGACCTCTGGGTTATGAGCCCAGCGAGCTACCGAGCTGCTCCACCCCGCGTCGGTGAACCCGACTCTACGTGACGGGTGGGGGCGGGAGCAAATCGGCGGGTCAGACCTTGCGGGCCATCCCTCCGGCCATCAGCCGTTGGGCGACGGTGAGCGGCTCCGCGACCGGCTCCTCCGGGCGCCACAGCGGCAGCGAGACCACACCCGGCTCCAGCAGCTCGTAGCCGTCGAAGTAGGCGGTGATCTCCTCGGTGGTGCGGAAGCGCCCGGTGCCGAGCAGGTGCAGCATCGTCTGCTCCACGGCACGGGCCTCCGGTCCGGTGTCGCAGAAGGCGGTGATCACCAGATGGCTGCCGGCCGGCACGTGGGACATGTACGTGTCGACGATGCCCTTGGGGTCCTCGTCGTCGTGCAGGTGGTGGAGGATGCCGACGAGCAGCACGCCGACCGGCTCGTCGAAGTCGATCAGGCGTCGGACCGCGGGCTCGGCGAGCACCGTCGCCGGGTCGCGCAGATCGGCGCTGGAGACGCCGGTGTTGGCGTTCTCCTCCAGCAGGGCCCGACCGTGCGCGAGGACGATGGGGTCGTTGTCCACGTAGACCACCCGGGCCTCGGGGTTGACCCGCTGGGCGACGTGGTGGGTGTTCTCCAGCGTGGGCAGACCGGCGCCGAGGTCGATGAACTGCCTGATCCCGGCCTCGGCGGCCAGGTAGCGGACCGCCCGCCCGAGCACCGCACGGTTGAACCAGCCGACGTCACCGATGTGCGGCACCGTCCGCTTGACCCCGTCGGCGACCACCCGGTCGACCTCGTAGTTGTCCTTGCCCCCGAGGACCGCGTCGTAGACCCGCGCAATGCTGGGCTTGCTCGTGTCGATTTCCTCCGCCACCGCACCTCTCCGTCCTGTGTCACCCCCAGGGGTGATATCCAGCCGCCAGGTTAACCCCCGTGCGGTGTCCCACAGTTGTCCCGTGCAGGGATTTCTTCGGAACTGACGGACGGTCAATTGTGCGCCCCGGGCCGGCGGGCCCGGACGGACCTACGCCGTGAGCTCCTCGTCCAGGGCGTCCCGCAGCCGGGCGGCCCGGGCGGCGACCTCCTCGGGCCCCAGCGACACCGCGAGTTCGGCCCACCGTTGCCCGTCGGCCAACTCCCCGCGCCGCGCGTGCAACAGCGCCAGCCGCAGCGCCGACCGGCCGTGCCCCGCCCGGGCGGCCCGCTTCCACCACAGCGCGGCCTCGGGCTCGCTGCCCTCGCGGGCGAGCAACAGCCCGAGGTTGAAGGCGCCGTTGCGGCTGCCGGCCTGGGCGGCCGCCCGGTACCAGTGCGCCGCCCGCACCACGTCCCCGCGCGCGGAGGCGAACATCCCCACCCGCACCTGGGCCTTGCGGTGGCCCTGTTCGGCGGCGCGCTCGTACCACTCCTCGCACTCGGTGCGCTCCTGCGCCGGCTCCCCCAGCCCGTGCGCGGGCGCCGGCGAGCGGCGGGCGTCCAGCACGGCTGCCAGTCGGTAGGCCGCCTCCGCGCTGCCGCCCCCGGCCGCCCGGCGCAGGTGCCGTTCCGCGTCCTGTTCCTCGCCCTCCCGCAGCCGGGCGATGCCGACGTGCAGGGCCGCCTCGGTGTGCCCGGCGGCGGCGGCCCGGGCGTACCAGCGCACCGCGCCGGCCTCCTCGCCGCGCCCTTGGTAGAGGATGCCCAGGTTGAAGGCGGCGTCGACGCTGCCGGCTTCGGCGGCCTTGGAGAACCAGGGTTCGGCGCCCGCGGCGTCCCCGCTCTGGAGGAGGAGCACAGCGAGCGCGTTCGCGGCCTCCCGGTGCCCGGTGTAGGCGGCCTGGCGGTACCACTGCTCGGCCTGGGCGTTGCGGCCCTGTTCGGCGCTGAGCAGCCCGAGGTTGTAGGCGCCGTTGACGTCGCCCGCGGTGAGCGCGGCGCGGTACCAGCGTTCGGCGGTCTGCGGCTCGCCGCGGTGGGCGTGCAGGGCGCCCAGGGCGTTCGCGGCGTTGCCGTCGCCGTCCTGGGCGGCCCGCAGCCACCACACGGCGGCGTTCTCCACGTCCCCGGCGTCGCGCAGCAGGAAGCCCAGGGCGCAGGCGGCGCGGGCCTCGCCGTCCTTGGCGGAGGTGAGGTACCAGCGGCCGGCCTCCTTGAGCTCGCCGCGGCGCTCCAGGATGGCGCCCAGGTGCAGGGCCGCCTGGCGGTGCCCCCGGGCGGCGGCCTGGCGGTACCACTGCTCGGCCTCGGACCCGGTGCCGTCCCGGGGGCCGCTCCACTCGTCGAGGGCCCGGGCCAGCCGGTAGGCGGCCTCGCGGTGACCGCGTTCGGCGGCGGCGCGCATCCACTCCTCGGCATCGGCCTCGCCCCGGTGCTCCAGCAGGTCGGCGAGGGCGTACGCGCCGAGGGCGTGGCCCTGTTCGGCGGACTGGCGCAGCCAGTACTCGGCGGCGGGTTCGTCGCCGCGCTCGCGCTGGTGGCGGCCGAGGGCGTGGGCGGCGGCGGCGGAGCCGGCGACCGCGGCGACCCGCCACCAGCCGGCCGCCTCGTCGGCGTAGCCGCGCTGGTGGAGCAGGACGCCCAGGTTGTTGGCGGCGGCACGGTCCCCGGCCGCGGTGGCGGCGCGCAGCAGGGGTTCGGCGGCGTCGAGGTCGCCGCGGCGCAGCAGGAGGGCGCCGAGGACGCTCATCGCCTCCGGGTCACCGGCGGCAGCGGCGGCGCGGTGGCGTTCCTCCTCGGCCGCCGCGCCGGTCTCGTCCCGGTCGACGGGCTGCACGAAACGCCCCGTCTCCCACAGGGTCGCCTTGTCCCCCATAACGTTCATCGTCGCACCACCCGCACCCTGGGCACATCTGGCACACCGCAGTAAGCAAGGTCACTACAGCGCTTTGTCGACATGCCCACACAGAGACAAGTCAAACTCGTTGGCCCCAACTCTCCCTGACGCTCGTGCCCTTGATTACGCCCCGCACACGGCGCGCGTTCAGACCGCACCCGACCACACGCACGGCGAAGGCCCGGAAGCCTGGCTTCCGGGCCTTCACCTTCAGTAGCGGGGACAGGATTTGAACCTGCGACCTCTGGGTTATGAGCCCAGCGAGCTACCGAGCTGCTCCACCCCGCGTCGTTGTGATCAACCCTAACACGGGTGCACCCCCCGCCCTCACGGGCGGGGGGTGCACGGGTGGGACCGGGGTCAGGTCCGTTCGGCGGGCTTCTCGGGCTCGGCCGGCTCGTCGGCCTTGCCGTCCGCGGGCTTCCCGCCCTCGGCGGGCTTGCCCTCGGCCTCGTCCCGGTTCGCCTTCGCCTGGGCCTCCTCGGCCCGTTGCAAGGCGTCCTGGAGCTTCTTCTGGGCGTCGCCGTACGCCTTCCAGTCGCCGTCCTTCATGGCCTGCTGGCCGTCGTCGAACGCCTCCTGGGCCTCCTGGAGCGCTTCCTTGACCGTCGGGTTCTCACTCGGCGGTGCGGTCGGCTCCCCGGGCTGTTCCGGCTCCTGCTCGCCCGGCTCCACGGGGCTCGGCTTCTCGGCACCGAAGACGACGTTCAACGCCTTCTCCAGGGTCGGTTCGAAGGCCGTCTTGCCGTCGTAGTTCACCAGCACCCGACGCAGCAGCGGGTACTTCAACCCGCCGCCGCGCACGTAGACGGGTTCCGCGTAGAGCAGTCCGCCGTCCAACGGCACGGTCAACAGGTTGCCGTACTCGACTTCCGAGTCACCACCGCGCAGCAGCCTGATCTTCTCGGCGATGGCGGTGTCCGAGTTGAACTTGCTCTGGACCTGCTTGGGCCCGTCGATCGTCGACGCGGACGGCATCTTCAGGATGCTGATCTTGCCGTAGTCCTTGCTGCCCGCCTCGGCGTTGACCGCCATGAAGGCGCTGAGGTTGTCCCGACCGCGCGGGGTGAACGTGGTCGTCAGCGAGAACTCCTGCGCCTGCTGGTCCGGCATCCGCATGCTCAGGTAGTACGGCGGCACCGCCTTGCCCGACCGGTTGGTCGGGTCGTCCGGCACCTGCCACACCTCGCTGCCGCTGAGGAAGGCGTCGGCGTCGTCCACGTGGTAGCGGGTGAGCAGCTCGCGCTGGACCTTGAACAGGTCCTGCGGGTAGCGCAGGTGGTCCATGAGCGTCTGGGAGATCTCGCTCTTGGGCTGCACCGTGTCGGGGAACGCCTTCATCCAGGTCTTGAGGACCGGGTCCTGGGTGTCCCACTGGTAGAGCTTCACGTCGCCGCTGTACGCGTCGACGGTCGCCTTGACCGAGTTGCGGATGTAGTTGACCTGGTTCTGCTGGGCCACCACCGCACGCTGGTTGTTGCGCTCGGTCAGCGAGTCCGCCGTGGTGTCCCCCAGCGTGGTGCGGGACGCGTACGGGTAGCCGTTGGTGGTGGTGTACGCGTCGACGATCCACTGGACGCGACCGTCCACGATCGCCGGGTAGGCGTCGCCGTCGATGGTCAGCCAGGGGGCGACCGCCTCGACGCGCTCCTTGGGCACCCGGTTGTAGAGGATCTTCGAACCCTCGCCGATGGCGCCCGAGTACAGGATCTGCGGCTCGCCGAAGGCCACCGCGTACGCGGCGCGGTTCAGCGGGTTGGACAGGTTGACCCCGCCGCCGCCCTTGTAGGTGGTGGTCTTCTCACCGGTGTCGTCGGAGTAGTCGATCTCCTTCTGCGGGCCGCCGACGATCGAGTACTGCGTCGTCTTCTCGCCGAAGTAGATCCGCTGCTCGTAGTCGCCGGGGACCAGGTCGCCCTTGGAGGGCAGGTCCGACTCGGTGAAGACCGGGGAGCCCTGGGCGGTGGCCTCGGTGCCCTTGGCGGCGACCACTCCGTACCCGTGGGTGTAACGGAAGTGGTCGTTGATCCAGTTGTGCTTGGGGATGCCGCTCAGGTCCAACTCGCGCAGGCCGATGACGGTGTCCTGCTCCTTGCCGTCGGCGCCCTTGTAGCGGTCGACGTCGAGGTTGGCCGGGAAGCCGTAGTAGTTCCGCATCTGCTGGAGCTGCTGGAACGTGGGCGAGACGACGTTGGGATCGATCATGCGCATGCTGGCCGCCTTGTCGGCGTCGGCGCGCAGCTTCGCGCTGTCGGTCTCCTCGCTCTTGCCCGGGTAGTCCGTGACCTCGGCGTCCGCGATCCCGTAGGCGTCGGTCGTCGCCTCCAGGTTCTTCTGGACGTACGGCGCCTCCTTGGCCTGCTCGTTCGGCTGGACCTGGAACTTCTGCACGATCGCCGGGTACAGGCCGCCGATCAGGACCGCCGACAGCACCATCAGGCCGAAGCCGATCATCGGGAGCTGCCAGGTGCGCCGCCACAGCGTGGCGAAGAACAGCACCGCGCAGATGATCGCGATGAAGAACAGGATGGTCTTCGCCGGCAGGTAGGCGTTGGCGTCGACGTAGCGCAGGCCGGTCCAGTTGTCGGTGGACTTGAAGTCGCTGGACTTCACCGCCAGGCCGTAACGGTCCAGCCAGTAGGCGATCGCCTTCAACGTGACGAAGACGCCCAGCAGCACCGACAGGTGCCCGGTGGCGGCGGCCGTGGCCCGCCCGCCGGGGCTGGTGACCCGCAGCCCGCCGTACAGGTAGTGGGTCAGCGCGGCGGCGATCAGCGAGAGCACCACCGCGGCGAAGCCGAAGCCGAGCAGGAAGCGGTACCAGGGCAGGTCGAAGGTGAAGAACGACACGTCCAGGCCGAACTGGGGGTCCTTCTTGCCGAACGGGACGCCGTTCACCCACTGGAGCCAGGTGCGCCACTGGCCCGCGGCGGACGCGCCCGCGATCAGTCCGACGACCGCGGCGACCCCGATCAGGATCCACTTCTTGTACGGGGCGATCCCCATCCGGTAGCGGTCGAGGTTCTGCTGCTCCAGCGACATGGCGCTGAGCGGCGGGCGCAGCCGGTGCGCCAACCACACGTTGACCCCGACCGAGGCCGCCATCAGCAGCCCGAAGACCAGGAACAGCCCGACCTTGGTCCACAGGGTCGTGGTGAACACCGACGAGTAGTCCACCGACCGGTACCACAACCAGTCCGTCCAGAACCCCGCGAACATGATGAACACCATGGCCAGCACGGCCAGGATGCCCAGTGTCATGAGCAGGGTGCGGACCCGTCGGGAGGGTCGACCCACTCTGATCCGTGGCCCGGTCGGGCCTCCGCCGCGGTCCGGCATCTGGAAAGCCAAGGTGCGCACCTCGAAGTCGCTGTAGTTCTGCCTCCGGGCTCCCGCGAACGCCGGAGCCTCACCTATGCAACTTACTGATGCTTTACTCGGTTCCCGGTTCCGGGGGGCCAACGAGGCAGGATTTTGCCCTCGGGCCGTCTCCGGGAGCGGCGCTCCCGGAGGTCTTGCGCGCGTGCTCGGTCCCCGTTCCGCACGGGCGCCCCCGGTGGCCGGGGTGACCGGAGGCCCTGGACGGCCATCGCGCCCCGGTCACGGACGGCCGTCTCCGGCGCACCGGGCGGGCGTGACATCCCCGGAGTGCCCCTTCGATGTCGCCGTGGCATCATCCTGGCGTGGAATCTGAGAAGCGGATCTCCCTCCGCCTGCCCGCTGACCTGCATGAGCGCCTCGTCGAGAGGGCCCGGACCGATCGGCGGTCCGTCAACTCCGAGATCATCCACCTGCTGGAGGTCGCCCTCGGGCCGGCGGGTGGGGACGACCGGTCGCCCTGACGGCGACCGCCCGTCCCGGGCCCCCTGCGCGAGGGCTCCGCTTCTTCCCCGGCCCGTCGGCCGGCGGCATCTTCGAACGGAACAAGGTTGACCATGTCCAACACCGCCACTTCAGGCACCCCGATGGCCGCCGGCCCGCTGACGCGGGCCGTGCTGGAGATCGACGAGTACGTCTCCGGGCTGGGCTGGGACCAGCCCGCCCGGCTGTTCGCGCTGGTCGACACGGATCGGCTGCGGTCCCAGGAGCCCACCCTCGCCGCCCGTCTCGGCCTCGCCGACACCGAGGATCCCGCCGCCACGGGCTCGCTGACCCCGATCGAGCAGGACGAGGTGCCGGCCGGAACCGCGCTGGACGAGTTCCTGGGCACCATCGCCTGGCCGGACGCGGTGGTGGGGTGCGCGCTCTCGGTGGAGCGGCTGATGCTGCCGCCGTCCGCCGAGGCGTCCGTCCCCGCGGACCTGGACGGGGCGGAGCTGGCCGGGTGGGTGGCCCGGCACCCGGACCGCGAGGAGGTGCGGATGACGGTGGCGGTGCTGCGGGACGGGAGCCGTGAGTCGGCGTTGCGACTGCGCACGAAGGATTCGGCGACGGACGTGCTGACCGGGGCCGACCTGGTGCCGGGTCTGGCGGACGCGTTGACGGCGACGTTCGCCGAGTAGGGGTCCGCCGTTCCCGGGCGGGCCGCGGCCCGCCCGGGAACGGCGGTCGGTCAGCCCTTGGCGCAGGTCGGGAGCTGGTCGGTGCGGCCGGCGCGGATGTCGGCCAGGGAGCTCATCGCGTCGTCGATGGTGTCGACCTCGACCAGGGTCAGTCCGTCCGGCACGTCCTCGGCGGCGCTCTCGCAGTTGTCCTTCGGGGTGAGGAAGTACTCGGCGCCCTGTTCCCGGGCGCCGACCGTCTTCATCTCCACGCCGCCGATCGGCCCGACCTTGCCGTCGTCGTCGATGGTGCCGGTGCCGGCGACGAACCGGCCGCCGGTGATGTTCTCGGGGGTCAGCTTGTCGACGATGCCGAGGGCGAACATCAGCCCGGCGCTCGGGCCGCCGACGTCGGCGAGCTTGATGTCGATGCTGAACGGGAAGGTGTGGTCGGTGCCCGCCTCGATGCCGACCACGGCCCGCCCGCCGTCCTCGGACTTCCGGGTGGTCACGGTGACGTCCTCGGTGCGGGTGGGTTCCTTGCCCGCCTTCTCCGCCGCTGCGGCGTCCTTGGCCGGGACCACGGTGAACACGACCTTCTCGCCGGGTTCGTGCCGGGTGACCAGTTCGGCGACGTCGGAGGGCTCCTCCACGGGGCGGCCGTCCACGCTCCGGATCACGTCCCCGGCGTGCAACCGGCCCTGGGCGGGGCTGCCCTTGACCACCGAGGAGACGATCACCCAGGACCGCACCGGGATGTCCAGCTCCCGCAGGGCGGCGACCTTCGCGCTCTCCTGGGACTGGCTGAACTCCTCGGCGTTCTCCTGGTTGGACTGCTCCTCCGTCTTGCCGTCCGGGTAGAGCGTGTCGTGCGGGACGACGATGTTGTCGTGGGCCAGCCAGCCGTAGACCGCCTCCACCAGGTTCATCCGGTAGTCGGCGCTGGTGACGCGGACCGTGGTCATGTTGAGGTGGCCGGTGGTGGGGTACGTCTTGCGGCCGGAGATCTGGAGCACCGGTTCGCCGTCGTGCTCGCCGAGCGTGTTCACGGTGGGTCCCGGGGACATCTCCGAGTACGGCGTCTTGATGAACACTCCCGCGCACAGCAGAGCGATCAGCAGCACGGTGGAAGCGAGCATCGTCGTGGTGCGGCGTGGCATGGAACGACAGTACGGGACCCGGCGGTGATCGCACCGCCCGGTCGCCCGGACGGGTCGGCGGCGCGGGTCGGCTCAGGGGGCGTCGGAGTGGGTCCGCTCCATCGCGGCGCGGAACCGCTCGTACCCGGCCAGTTCGGGACCGTCGCCGGTCCGTTTGGTCCTCGTGGCCCAACCGCCCCACAGCCCCGCGCCGAGCGCGGCGAGGAGCGGAATCAGCAACCAGGCGAGCGCCGCCATGCCGACCTCCCAACCGGATGGATACCCGTAACTGACCGATCAGCAGATTAACCATCCGCAGTGACAACGCTCACGCCGGGGGGCGGGTTACGCAAGCGGGAACCCGGGAAGGGGGCGGCGCCCCCGCCCGGGGGCGGAGGCGTGGCGGACGGCGCGCGGGCCGGGTGCGGGGGCGCGCGGGGTCAGCAGGCGCCCACCCACTCCTCGGTGCCGTCCGAGAAGCGTTGGTGCTTCCACAGGGGCACCTCCCGCTTCAGGTCGTCGACGAGCCGGCGGCAGGCGTCGAACGCCTCCGCCCGGTGCGGACAGGACACCGCGACGACCACTGCGAGGTCGCCCACCCGGAGGTCTCCCACCCGGTGCAGCACGGCGAGGCCGCGGACCGGGAAGTCCGCGGCCACCTTCTCCGCCACCCGGCGCAGCTCGGCCGGGGCCGTGGGGTGCGCGTGGTAGCCGAGGCCCGTGACCCGTGGCTCGTCCCGACCGCCGTCGTGGTCCCTGACCGTGCCCACGAACAGCGCGGTGCCGCCGGCGGACGGGTCGCCCACCGCGGCGAACACCTCGTCCAGGGAGAGCGGTTCGTCACGCACCGCGACCAGTCGCACGGCCTCGGCCCCGGATCGGTCGCCGCTCGTCTCGTCCATCCGCATGCGTCCACCCTAGGGGCCGGGGCGCCGGGCAGCCCGCGCGGACGGCCCTGCCCGATCGACCGCGCGGGGCCGCCGGGTGCGGGGCCGCGGGTCAGATGCGCCGTCGGGCCTTGCGGGCCCGGCGGACCAGCGCCGCGGTGCCGAGCAGCGCCACCGTGGCGCCCGCGGCGCCCGCGGCCGTCGCGTCCTTGCGGCCGAGCCGGCGACCGGCGACGGTGTGCCGTCCGGCGACCTCCGCCAGCAGCTCCGCGAGGACCTCCTCGTTGGTCCACTGCGGGCGCCACCCGGCGGCGTGCAGCCGGCTGCCGCTGACCACCCACGGGTACATCGTGTACGCGAGGTCCCCGGCCGGTGACGGGGTGAGACCGATGCGGTGCAGTCGGGCCGCGGCGCCGAGCGCGACGGCGGACGGCAGCTCCATGCGGCGGATGCCGCTCAGCTCCTCGACCTCCTCCTGCTCCAGCCACCCCTCGCACCCGACGGCGACCTCGCCCTCCACCTTCTCCAGCACCGCGTACTCCAGCGCCCCGCACAGGTCCTCGACGTGGCAGAACTGCCAGGCCGGCCGGGAGCCGGCGACCACCAGCAGCCGCGGCGACTCGAAGTAGCGGGTGAGCGCCGTGTCGGTGCCGCCGACCAGCACCGCGGGACGCACCACGGTGACGTTGAGCCCGGGGTGCGCCCGGGGCGCCCGACGGGCGAGGCGCTCGATCTCCAGCAGGTCGCCGACGCCGGTGGCCTCCGCGGTGGCCCGCAGCTCCGCGTCCTCCGCGAGCGGCAGCTCGTTGTCGGCGAGCGCCCCGTACACCATCGCGGAGGTGCACAGCACGACCCGGCGCACCCCGACGGCGGCGGCCGCGGTGAGCACGGTCTGGGTGCCGCGCACGTTGTAGGCGCTGCGGGCGGCGGCGTCGGTCTCCAGGTCGAGGTCGAGCGCCAGGTGCACCACCACGTCGGCGCCGCGCAGCTTCTCCGCGATGGCCGGGTCCCGGACGTCCAGGACGTGCCACTGGGCGTCCTCGCCGGCGCCGCGCCGCTCGTCGATGGCGACGACCCGCCCCACCTCCTCGCTGTCGAGGAGCCGCTCGACGAGCAGCGCACCGATTCCGCCCGCCGCGCCGGTCACGGCGACGACGGGCCCGCGCGGCGGGCCGGCCGTGTGGTTTCGCGCTGCGCGAACCTGCTGATCTGGGGAACTCACCGGGCGTCTCCAGCGGTTGTCTTCAGTACGTACGGCCTGTGACGCGTACGTACCAGGTGGCACCCATCCTGCCGCAGGCCGGGAGTCGGCGGAGCACCGAGGCCCGATCGGCCCGGGGTGTCTACGCTGGGTGGTGACGCAGCGCATCGCCGTCGGGGAGACCGGCGGCCCGACGAGCCGAGGAATCCCGTGAGTGACACCCCATTCGGATTCGGCCTTCCGCCGGAGGAGCCGGAGAACGGCGACGGCAAGGAGAAGGACCAGAGCGGTGGTGGTCAGGGGCCTGCCAATCCGTTCGGTTTCGGGCTGCCCGGCTTCGGCGGGCCGGGCGGCGACAACCCGTTCGCCGCGATGTTCGGGTCGATGAACCCCAACGACCTGGGCGCCGCGTTCCAGCAGATCGGGCAGATGCTCTCCTACGAGGGCGGCCCGGTGAACTGGGACATGGCCCAGCAGATCGCCCGCCAGACGGTCTCCCAGGGCACCCCGGACGGCACCAAGGACGCCAGTGTGGGCCCGACCGACCGGGCCTGGGTGGAGGAAACGGTCCGGCTGGCCGATCTGTGGCTGGACGGGGTCACCTCGCTGCCCTCCGGCTCGGGCTCGGCGGTGGCGTGGAGCCGCGCCGAGTGGGTCGAGGCCACCCTCCCGGTCTGGCGGGAACTGGTCGATCCGGTCGCCGAGCGGGTGGGCGCGGCGATGGGCCAGGTGCTGCCCGAGGAGATGCAGGCCATGGCCGGCCCGCTGATCGGGGTGATGCGGTCCATGGGCGGCGCCATGTTCGGCACGCAGATGGGCCAGGCCGTCGGCGTCCTCGCCGGCGAGGTCGTCGGCTCCTCCGACATCGGGCTCCCCCTCGGCCCCACCGGGAAGTCGGCGCTGCTCCCGTTGAACGTGGCCGCCTTCGGCAAGGACCTGAGCGTCCCCGAGGAGGAGGTGCGGCTCTACCTGGCCCTGCGGGAGGCCGCCCACCAGCGGCTCTTCGCCCACGTGCCGTGGCTGCGCTCGCACCTGTTCGGCGCGGTCGAGGGCTACGCCCGCGGCATCAAGGTCGACACCTCCAAGCTGGAGGACATGGTCGGCCAGCTCGACCCGTCCAACCCGCAGCAGCTCCAGGACGCCCTCCAGCAGGGCATGTTCCAGCCGGAGGACACCCCCGCGCAGAAGGCCGCCCTGGCCCGGCTGGAGACGGCCCTGGCGCTGGTCGAGGGGTGGGTGGACGCGGTGGTCCACGAGGCCGCCAAGCCCCGGCTGGGCTCCGCGGACGCGTTGCGCGAGACGCTGCGCCGGCGGCGGGCCTCGGGCGGGCCGGCGGAGCAGACCTTCGCCACCCTGATCGGGCTGGAGCTGCGTCCGCGGCGGCTGCGCGACGCCTCCCGGCTGTGGGCCTCGCTCAGCGACGCCCGCGGCACGGACGGCCGGGACGCCCTGTGGGCCCACCCGGACATGCTGCCCACCGCCTCCGACCTGGACGACCCGGACGGTTTCGTCCACCGCGAGCAGCTCGACTTCTCCGAGTTGGACAAGTTGCTCGGCGAAGCGGCCAGCGGGCGGGGCACCGCCCCCGACGAGGGCGACCGGGACGGCGAGGACGGCGACCGGGGCGGCGACGACAGCAAGTGAGCCTGTACGACGACGCGGTCTCCGTGCTGGACGGGTACGGGGACCAGGACGAACTGCGGGGCCTCTACCTCGCGCACCTGGCGGCCCATGCGGACGGGATGTGGAAGTCGTGCCGCAGCGGGCACCTCACGGCCAGTGCCCTGGTCGTCGACCCGGAGCGGGATCGGGTGCTGCTGACCCTGCACGGCAAGATCCACAAGTGGCTCCAGATGGGGGGCCACTGCGAGCGGGACGACGAGACCCTGGCCGACGCGGCGCTGCGCGAGGCCACCGAGGAGTCGGGCATCCCCGGGCTGCGGCTGCTGCGCGGGGGGCCGGTCCGGCTGGACCGGCACGAGACTCCGTGCGCCTGGCACCTAGACGTGCAGTACGCCGCGTTGGCGCCGGCCGGGGCGGTGGAGGCGATCAGCGACGAGTCGCTGGACCTGCGCTGGTTCGGCTACGACGAGGTGGCGAAGGTCGCGGACGCTTCGGTGGTGCGCCTGTTGGAGGGCACCCGCGCACTGCTGTGACCCGCGGGCCGGGCGGCCCGGTTCAGCCGCCGGTGTCGGTCGCACCCCAGGTGGGCGGGGGCGGTGCCGGCCAGCTCGGGCCGTCTTGGCCGTCTTCCGTGGGAGGCTCGGGCTGGGTGGGCACGGCTTTCGCATCGCGCCGGGGCAGGGTGGTGGAGCGCGGCCGGGGCACCTCGTCGCGGTTGACGTCGATGCCGCAGGGGGCGGCGGCGAGGGCGACGTCCGGGCCGCGCAGGGCCACCCGGCCGACGCCGGTCGGGTGCTCGGCGTAGGCGACCGTGCAGATCAGTTGCTCGACGGCGGTGTCGTCGAGCGTCTCCAGGGGGAGGGAGAGGTACACCTCGGTGACGTCCCCCCGGCCGGGGGCGGCGTTCACGGCGCCGGAGCCGGGCCGGGGCAGGGCGGTGCGCAGTCCTGCCGCCCGCTCCTCCTCGGTGGGTCCCCGCAGCAGGTCCAGGACCGCGCCGATGGCCCGTTTCCGCTCCGCTTGGGGGCCGGTCGGTCCCACCCCCCAGTCGGTGGTGGCGCGGGCCACCGGAACCAGCTCGCCGTTCGGGCCCCGGAAGAACAGCAGCAGCCAGTTGTCCTGGCCCGGGGCGACGTAGACGGTGGCGGGTCCACCGGCCTCGATGACGTCGGTGGCCTGCACCCCGCAGCCCACGAGGGCCAACAGGCCCGCTCCGCCCGCCCAGGCACGGCCGGCCCGGCCGCGGCGCCGGGCGCTCACCGGGCGCCCGGCGCGGTGTGCAGGGGCAGTTCCACGGTGAAGACGGCGCCGGCGCCGTCCGGGCGGTTGGCGGCGCGGACGGTGCCGCCGTGCAGGAGGACGTTCTCCTGGGTGATGGCGAGCCCCAGTCCGCTGCCGGTGGAGCGGACCCGGGCGGCGTCGGCCTTGTAGAAGCGGTCGAAGACGTGCGGCAGCGCCTCGGGGCGGATGCCGGGACCGCTGTCGGCGACCTCGGTGACGAGCAGGGGGGTGCCGTCCGCTGCGGTGGTCGTGCGGACCCGGACGGTGACGGGGGCGGCGCCGTGCCGCAGGGCGTTGCCGACGAGGTTGGCGACGACCACGTCGAAGCGGCGGGGGTCGAGGCGGGCGCGGACGCCTTCGGGGAGGTCGGTGCGGACCCGCTCGGGGTGGCCGCCGGTCCAGTGGCGGCCGTCCAGGGTGCGCCGGATCGTCTCGGCGACGTCGACCTCGTCGGTGTGCAGGGCGGCGGCGCGGGCGTCGAAGCGGGACATCTCCATCAGGTCCTCGACGAGCACGGCCAGTTTGCCGGTCTCGGCGCTGATCAGTCGGACCGCGCGGGCGGTGTCGGGCGGCAGGCGGGCGGCGTCCTCGTCCAGGACCTCGGTGACGGCGAGCATCCCGGCGAGCGGGGTGCGCAGCTCGTGGGAGACGTCGGAGGCGAAGCGGCGGGCGCGTTCCTCGGCGCGCCGCAGTTCGGTCACCGAGCGCTCCAGTTGGCCGGCGGACTCGTTGAAGGTGCGGGCGAGGTCGGCGAGTTCGTCGCTGCCGCGGACCGGGATGCGGGTGTCGAGCCGGCCGCTGCCCATGGAGCGGGCGGCGCGGCGCAGTCCGCGCACCGGGCGCAGCACGCTGCGGGCCGCGAGCAGGGCGGGCACCAGGGCGATGGCCAGCCCCGGCATGGCGCCCGCGCGGGCGGCGCTGACCAGGGCCTCGGTCTGGGCCTGTTCCTCCGCCATGGGCAGCACCGCGTACAGCACCAGCCGGGTGGGGAGCACCCCGTCGGGGCCGACCTTGAACACGGTCGGCACGCCGATGGTGAGGTAGGGCAGGCCGTCCTTGACCACCCGTTCAAAGGTGCCGCGGGGCCGGTCGGGCGAGGAGGCGGCGCGCCGGAGCCGGTCGGTGACGACGGTGGAGGTGGGGCTGGTGCCGGAGGAGACGCGCAGGGTCCCGTACTCGGCGAAGACCACCCAGGCCCGGGGTTTGCCCTTGCGGGCGATCCGGCGGAGGTCGTCCTCCAGCTTCTGGCGGGTGAGCGGCAGTTGCACGGCCAGTTGCTCGACCTGGTCGCGGAAGGAGGCGACGGCGGTGTCCTGGGCGGCGCTGAGGACGGAGTTGCGGGCCTCGCGGTAGGTGAGGGTGGCGGTGGTGCCGGCGCTGACGGCGGCGACCAGCAGGAACGCCAGCACGAGTCGGGTGCGCAGCCCGAAGGGCGCGATCCGGCGCCGGCGCCGGGCGGGGGCCGGTTCGGCGTCGGGCTGCGGGGTCCGGGGGCCGGGGGGCTGCGGTGCCGGGGCGGTACGGGGGCGGCGGATCACAGCGGGCCGAAGCGGTAGCCGAAGCCGCGCAGGGTCTGGATGTAGCGGGGGCTGCCCGGCACGTCCTCGATCTTGTTGCGCAGCCGTCGGACGCAGGCGTCGACCAGGCGGGCGTCCCCGTGGTAGCTGTGCTCCCAGACGTGTTCGAGGAGTTGCTGGCGGCTGAAGACCTGTTCGGGCGCGGCGCTCAGGTGGAGCAGCAGCCGCAGTTCCGACGGGGCGAGGTCGAGGGTGCGGCCCGCCTTGGTGACGGTGAGCCCCGCCCGGTCCAGGGCGAGTTCGCCGTGCGTTTCGACGGGGTGCCGGCCGCTGCCGGGCGGTTCCATGCGGCGCAGCACGGCGCGGATGCGGGCCTCGATGACCTCGGTGCGGGCGGGTTTGACGATGTAGTCGTCGGCGCCCGCTTCCAGGCCGATGACCACGTCGAAGTCGTCGCCGCGGGCGGTGAGCATGATGATCGGCAGTTGGCTGTCCTCACGGACCCGGCGGCACACCTCGACTCCGTTGACGCCGGGCAGCATCAGGTCCAGGAGCAGCAGGTCGGGGCGGAACGACCCGACGGCGGCCAGTCCTTCCTCCCCGGTGGCGGCGGTGTGCACCTGGTGGCCGCGGCGGCTCAGGCCGAGTTCGACGCCTTCCCGGACGGAGGGGTCGTCTTCGATGAGGAGCACGCGCGGCATGGGCGGATTATTCCAGTCGTTCGACGGGATGCGTTCAGGTGTTCGCACGGGTGGGTGCGGTCGTGGGGGTCGGGGAGCGGGTCAACGGCGCAGCCGCCGGGTGGCGGCCCCCAGCAGCCGGTCGAGTTCGGTGAGTCGCAGCGGGCGGGCCAGCAGCGCGAAGACGAGGACGACGGCGACGGCTCCCCCGCCGGCGGCGGCCGGGTGCCCGTACGGGGCGAGGGCGGTGACCGCGGCGTGCCCGAGGGCGGTGGCCGGTCCGGCGGCGAGCAACAGCCGCAGATGCGCGCCGAGGGTGGTGGACCGCCACGTCGAGCGCCGTGCGGACCGGCGCGAGCGCCGGCGCCGCCGGCCGGCCGACGCCGGGGTCAACCTGCGGTGCAGCACCCAGCCGGTGAGGACCCAGCCGACGAGGAGGGCGAGCGAGTACCCGCCGGCCATGCCGGTGACCGCGTACCGGGCGGGCAGCACCAGGTGGGCGAGCACGGCCAGTCCCGCGTTGAGGGCGGCGATCACCAGGTTCAGCAGGAACGGGGTGCGGGTGTCCGAGAGGGCGTAGAAGGCGCGGGCGAGCACGTACTGTCCGGAGAAGGCGACCAGCCCGGGGGCGAACGCCATCAGGGTGAGCGCCATCGCGGCGGTGTCCCCGGCGTCGGTGCGCCCGTACTGGAAGACCAGGGCCATGATCGGCTCGGCGAGCGCGAACAGGGCGCAGGCGGCGGGCACGATCGCGGCGGCGCAGGTGCGCAGCGCCCCGGACACGTCCCGGCGCACGGCCGCCGGGTCGTCCTCGGCGGCGGCCCGGCTCATCCGCGGGACGAGCGCGGTGACCAGCGACACCGTGACGATGCCGTGCGGCACCGCCCACAGCAGGTAGGCGTTGTTGTAGGCGCTGAACCCGAGGCCGCCGTCGCTGCCGAGGGCCGCGGCCCGTTCACCGGCGGTGGTGGCGAGCCGGGTCACCACCCAGTAGGCGGCCTGGTTGGTGAGGACGAGCAGCACCAGCCACCCCGCGGAGCGCAGCGGGCGGGCCAGGCCGCCTCCGCGCCAGTCGAAGCGGGGGCGCCAGCGGAACCGGGCGGCGCGCAGCGCCGGCACCAGGGCGAGGGCCTGGACGGCGATGCCGGCGGTGGTCCCCCAGCCGAGCAGCGCCCGCTCCCCCGCGGTGAGGGTGCCGCCCGCGCCGACCGCGAGGTACAGGGCGAACACGGCGATCACCACGACGTTGTTGAGGACCGGCGTCCACATCATGGCGCCGAACCGGCCGCGGGCGTTGAGCACCTGGCCCAGCAGGGTGAACACGCCGAGGAAGAGGATCTGCGGCAGGCAGGAGCGGGCGAAGGCCACGGTCAGTTCGGCCTGCTCCCCCTCGTACCCGGTGTACGCGCTCACGATCGCGGGGGCCGCCCACACCGCGATCGCCGTCAGGGCCAGCAGCGCCAGCAGGCAGAGCGTGAGCAGCCGGTCCGTCCAGGCCGCGCCCCCGTCGGGGTGCTCCTTGGCGGCGCGGACCAGTTCGGGGACGAAGACGGCGTTGAGGGCGCCGCCGATCAGCAGGGTGTAGACGACGGTGGGCACCGCGTTGGCGACCGCGTACCCGTCCGCGGCGAGCCCCACGCCGAGGGCCGCGGCGACGATCGCGGAGCGCAGGAAGCCGGTGGCGCGGGAGACCAGGGACCCGGCGGCCATGATCGCCCCGCTCCGCGCCACGGAGGGGGCGCGCCGACGGTCCACCCGCCGGCGCGGGGACTCGGCGCGCTCCTGGCGGGAGGGTTCCCGGGTGGGCGGGCCGTCCGGGACGCGGAGCGGGACGGCGCTCACCGTCGGGCCAGGTACGTCTGGAAGGCCCGGTACAGGGCGTGGTTGGCGGTGCCCGGCAGCGGACGCTCCCACTCCCCGAGCGTCTCGACGACTTCGCCTCCGGTGCCGAGCTTCCACCGCAGCAGCCCGAAGGACCGTTCCTCGGGGTCGAGCGTCGCGGGCACCCCGCGCATGTCGTACGCCCCGGCGCCCAGGGCGTGCGCGTCGAGGATCATCCGCCACTGGAGGGCGTGCGAGGGCCGTACCTCGCGCCGGTGGTCGGCGGACGCCCCCGTCTGGTACCAGACCCGGCGGCCCACGGTCACCAGGGTGTGCGCGGCGAGGACCTCCCCCGCGTGCCGGGCCAGGTACAGCCGCATCCGGCCGGGCTCCTCGGCGTTGAGCGCCGCGTACTGCCGCTCGTAGTAGTCGAGGCCCCGGCCGAGGCGGAACCCGTCCCGGCGTTCGGTCAGGCCCAGCAGCCGGTGGAACTCGGGGAGTTCGGCCGCACTGCCGACGACGACCTCCACCCCGGACTTCTGGGCGCGGCGCACGTTGCGCCGCCACTCCTGGTTGAGGCCCGCCCACAGTTGTTCGGGGGTGCGTCCGGCGAGCGGCAACCGGAACACGTGCCGGGGTTGCGCGTCCCCGTCGCCGCCCGCCCCGGCGGACCGGGAGCCGGGCCCCGTCTCGCCGCAGCGGTGCCAGCCACGGGCCCGCAGCCGCTCGGCGACCGCGGTGCCCAAGGGGTCGACCTCGCAGTCGAGGACGTCCCCGAGGCGGGCCCCGGGCCCGGTGCGCGCCTTCAGGCTGGGGGCGCTCCACCGGCGGTGGGCGGGCGAGGGCCCGATCCGCACGGCGAAGGCACCGGCCTGCCGCAGGTGCTCCAGGAGCGGGGTGAGCCAGGCGTCGACGTCGGGGTCGGACCAGTCGACCACCGGCCCTTCGGGCAGGTAGGCGAAGTGTTTGCGGGTGCCGGGGAACTGGCGCAGCAGGGCGAGCGCCACCCCGTGCAGCAGCCCGGCGGCCGGGTCCGGGCCCCAGCCCAACAGCAGGGGCCGCCACTGCTGCTTGACGTGCGCCCAGGACGGACACTGGAGGAAGCCTGCGCCCAGCGCGTCGCCGGCGCGGGAGGCGAGGAACGCGCGGTACTGGGCCGCGGTGACGGGCGCCAGCCGGACGGGCGCCGCGGGGCCGTGCGTCGTGGGACGGGGGCGCGGCAGGTCCCGGCCGGGCGGGGTGAGGACGGCAGACACGCAATGGCCTCTCTTCCGCCCCCGGCGGGGGTGCCGGGGACGGCAGGATGCTCACAGGCGCAGGTGACCGTGGCGCGCGGGGAGTGTGACGGGACGATGACCGTCGCCCCGGCCCGCGGTCAACGGCCGGACCGGTGGACCGGGCCGGGGGCGCCGCCCCGGTCGACCGCGAGCCGCCACAGCGAGGTCACCTCCGCGGCCCGCGCCGGGTGCAGGGGGTCGGCGGTGTCCCGGGCCCGGGAGTGCCGTGGCCGGGTGTCGATCCGGTCCACCACGCGCAGCCCCGCCGCCGCGACCCGGGCCAGCAGGTCGGCCCGCGTCCTGAGCCCGAGGTGCTCGGCGAGGTCCGACAGGACCAGCCAGCCCTCCCCGCCGGGGACGAGGTGCGCGGCGAGCCGGGCCAGGAACTCGTGGAGCATGCCGCCGCCGGGATCGTAGACGCCGCGTTCCAACGCGGAGGTCGGTCGGGCCGGCACCCACGGCGGATTGCACACCACCAGGTCGGCCCGGCCGTCGGGGAAGAGCCCGGGTCCGAGGACGTCGACGCGGTCGGCGAGGTGCAGCCGGCGCGCGTTGTCCCGGGCACAGTCCAGCGCCCGCGGACTGATGTCCGTGGCCACCACCCGGTCGAACCCGCGGCGCGCCAAGACCGCCGCCAGGACGCCCGTCCCCGTCCCCAGGTCGTAGGCGGTGCCGCGGCCCGCCGACACCGGCAGCGGCGCCCGGGCGACCAGGTCCACGTACTCGCCCCGGACCGGGGAGAACACCCCGTAGTGCGGGTGGATGCGGGCCCCGAGGGCCGGCACGTGCACGCCCTTCGTCCGCCACTGGTGCGCCCCGAGCACGCCCAGCAGTTCGGCGAGGGCGACCACCACCGGCCCGGACGGCGGGCCGTACGCCTCGGCGCACGCCCGGCGCACGTCGGGGGCCCTGGGCACGTCCAGTCGGTGGCCGCCCGCATCGGCGTCCACCGGCACCAGCAGCTTGCCGAGCACCCGGGCCCGGTGGCCGCGGGTCCGACGGTGCAGGTGGAAGGAGGCGGCCGGTTCGTCCTCGCCCCACCGGGCGGGCTTCCGGTCGACCCGGCGGCCCAGGGCCTCCAGGAGCCGCCGTGCGCGGGGGAAGTCCCCGCGCCACAACAGGGCGGTCCCCTCACAGGCCAGCCGGTGCGCGGTGGCGGCGTTCAGGCCCTCGTCCACGACGAGGACCCGGCGGGGCGGCGGGGTCCCGTTCTCGGAGTGCCAACGGGCGGAACGGGGGGTGTCGGTCTCGGTCCAACGGATCGTGGACATCGCGTACTCCTCGTGAGCGAACGTGCGGGGGCACGAAGAGCACTTCGACGAGGAGCGACAGGAAGGCGGCAGGACGCCCCGCACCGCGGCGCGGCACGGGGAGCACCCGGGTCGGAAGGGGCTACCGCTCCCGCGTCGAAGCGCGAGCGGAGCAGTCGCCGAGGACCATGCCGGGAACCGTGCCGAGCACGACGACCACCGGACCTTTCACCGGAAGCGGAGAACGGCCCCGGAGCGCCGGGCACGACGCACCACGGGGCGGACCCGAGGCTCCCACGGTCCCCCGGGCACCGGCAACCCGGTTCCGCGGACGGCCGGATCGGGCCGTCCGCACCACGGCGGGGCGGTCAGCTCCAGTCGTTGCCGCGGTTGTGGCCACGGGCGCCACCGGCCCCCATGCCGAACTGGGCGGCCGCCCCCGAACCGATCCGCGCGTTCTGCGGCGGCAGCAGTTCGCTCGGCTGGACCAGGACCTGTCCCCGGCCCTGGAAGCCGAGCTCCCACCCCTCACCGGTGTTGCCCCGCCGGCGCCACACCGTGGCCGACTGGGTCTGCGCCTGCATCTGCACGCGCAGGGCCGTGGACCAGGCCACCACCGCATCCGCGTCGACGTTCACCGAGGTGGACTCCGGGCCCACCCGGAGCAGCAGCGGCTCGCCGGAGGTCATCAGGGCCACCTTGCCCCGGCCGGTGATGTTCAACTGGTACTTCCCGGTCCCCGAGATGCCGTACTGGCTGTCCACCTCGATGACCTGGTGGTTCAACGAGGAATCCAACGCCAGGACGTACGAGCTGTCGACCGTGAGACCGTCCCTGTCCACGTCCACCAGATGGACGTACTGCGCGAGGTTCGCGAAGTACACGACCCCGTCCCCCTGGCAGCGCATCAGCTCCAGCCCCTCGCCGGTCTCCCGGCGTCGACGGCGCTCCTGACCGCTCTGGTACTCGGCGTCGAACTCGATCGTCCCCTGGTAGGCGACCATCGCCCCCTTGCGGGCGAGCACGTCGTCCCGGCCCTGGAGGACCACCCGCAGCAACTGCGGGTTCTGGAGGGAGAACCGCTCCGCGGTCTGGTTGTCCGCATAGGCGAAAAGCGGGCTCTGCATGGTCTTCGCTTCCCCTCAGCCCCGGATACGGAGTCGGTCGGTGCTGTCCTCGCTGGGCTGCACCACGACGATGCCCTGCCCGGAGAACGCCATCTGGAACGCCTCGCCGCTGCCCCGACCGACCAGCGCACCGGCCTTGAAACTCCGCTTGCCCTTCACCTTCAGGTTCGGGGACCAGGCCAGCAGCGCATCGGGGTCGACGTAGGTCTCGTCCTCGCCCCGACCGCACTCCACCACGATCGGGGTGCCGCGCGAGGTGAGCGCCACCCAGCCCTGGCCGCCGACCGTCACGTTCCACATGCCTTGACCGGCGAACCGGGTCAACCCCTTGACCTTCTCGACGCCCCACTGGAGGTGCGCGTCGAAGGCGAGGAGGTTGCTCCCGTTGACGGAGATCGCGTCCCCGCCCAGATTGAGGACCACGGCGTCGGCCCCGTAGTCGGCGAGGTACAGCAGCCCGTCGCCGAAGCACCGCATCAGCGGCGCGCCCTCCCCGCTCGCCCACTCGCGGGCCTGCTGGCGCAGCGCCGGCGGGCTGCCGTCGTACTGGACGTAACCGTCGTAGGCGACCATCGAACCCGCACGCGCGTACACGTCCTGCCCGCTGCGCAGGGCCACCTTGACCAGGTGCTTGCCGTGGTTCTCCATGCGGACGCCCGCGGGGGCCGGAACGGCACCGGGGGCGCCGGGCACGCCGGGACCCCCGGGGAAGCCGGGGCCACCGGGGCCGGGGACCGGGGCGAAGCCCGGAGAGTACTGGTTCATGACGGGCTCCCTCAGACCTCGTGGGGCTGGACGACGATGAAGTTGCCGGGCGCGCCCCGGAACTGGAGGTTCACGCCCTCGCCGGTGGACCCGGCGGAACGGTTCGCCCGCAGCCGGACCTGACTGGTGACGATCACCTGGGCACCCGCGGACCAGGCCACCAGCGCATTGCAGTCCGCGAACGTGCTCGGGGTGACCGGCAGCACCACCGGAGCACCGTGCGTCTTGACGACGAGGGTGCCGGTGCCCTGGAACTGGAGGGTGAACAGCGCCCCGCCCGGGATGCCGTGGCCCTCGATGCGACGGACCTCGTAGTGCAGCGCCTCGTCGAAGGCGAGGACGTTCTCGGCGGAGACGCAGACCGCGTCCCCCTGCAACTCCACGGTGTGCAGGTGGGACGCCTCCTCGGCGAAGAAGACCTGCCCCTTGCCGGTGCAGCGCATCAGCTGCATCTCCTGGCCCGTCCCGTTGCCGACGACCCGGCCCACGAACCCGGCGCTCTTGTAGCCGAAGTCCACCTTCCCCTGGTACAGCACCATGCTGCCCTGCCGGGCCAGCACCGGACCGCCGCCGGTGGCGAGGTCCACCCGGACCAGCTTCTCGTTCTGCATCGTCCACCGCTGACCGGTCGCCAACTCGTTGAACCGCTGGAGCCCGGCGGCCACGCCCTCCGGGACCGGCGGCTGGGCTGTCGTCGACCCCACGGCGAAGGACGCCGCCGGGAACGAGCCGGACGCCTGGCCCGCCGTCGGCGCCGCCGACCCGCCGGGAGGCGGCGGGGCGGCCGACGGGCCGGTGCCGTGACCCGGCGGCGGGGTCGGCGCCCCGGGCGGGACGCCGTAACCGGGCGGCGGCGGGGCGACGGGCACCGGAGCCGGTGGCGCGGCCGGCTGGCCGTACCCCGGGGGCGGCGGCGCCGACGGCGCGGGCAGCGGCGCTGCCACCGTCGGCGCACCGTGCACCGGCGGAAGCGGGGGCGCCGGCTGCGGCGGCGGGGCGGCGGCCGGCGGGCCGGGAACCACGGGAGGCGCCTGGTGCGCCGGAGGAGCGAACCCGGGCGCCGGCACCTCAGCGGGAGGCGCGAAACCCGGCACGGGCGCCGCCTCCTTCACCGGGGGCGCGAAACCCGGCACGGGCTCCGGAGCGGCGGGCTCCTCCTCGGCGACCTCACCACCGAAGTTGCGCAGCAACGCGTCCAAACCGCCGTCGAAGCCCTGCCCCACGGCGGCGAAACGCCACACGTCCTTCAGGTACAGGTCCCCGAGCATCACCGCGCGCTCGGTCGTGAACTCCGCACCGTCGAACGGATACCGCGCCACCTCCTGACCGCCCGCGACGATGCGCAGGTAGCCGGGAGCGATCTGCGACATCTGCCCGACGCCGTCGACGGTGGCCGTGAACGTCAGCCGGCGCACGGCCGGCGGAATCCGCTCCAAGGTGACCCGGAACGACTCCGTGTCCCCGGCCTGCGGGCCCAGGAGCTGGATCGACTCCTCCGGGCTCTTGGGCTGGTTGAAGAAGACGAAGTACCGGTCGTCCGACAACCGGTCGTCCGCGTCCAACCCGAAACAGCTGATGTCGAAGGTCAGCCCGGGCGCCGCGATCTGCACCCCGACGTAGAGATCGGTCCCCGCGGTGAGATCACCGATCCTGGCCTTGTGGCCCCGCTGGAATTCCCTGGCCATGCGCTGCGACCGTCCCCCATCCCGGATACGAGTACGTCGGCCAGGCTAACCGCTGATGCCGACACCGGAGCGTTCCGGTACAGACCCGGTACACAACCCCCACCCGCCCCAACCCCCACCACCGGCGCATCCCCGACCGCCCGCCGAGGACCCGCCGGACACCCGGAGCCGACCTACCCGCCCGCCCGCCCGCCCGCCCCGAGAGCGGAACGCCTCAGCCCCCGGACGGCACCGGGCGGTACGGCAGCCGGTCCGCGGCCACCACCCCCTCCAGGTACCCCCGCGCCCGTTCCGTCTTCGGATACGCCTCCAGCAACCGCCAGAACTCCGGCCCGTGCCCCGGCACCAACAGATGTGCGAGCTCGTGGACCAGGACGTAGTCCACCACGTACTCGGGCATCCCCTGGAGGCGGTGCGACAACCGGATGCTGCCCTCCGAAGGGGTGCAGGAGCCCCAGCGGGTGTTCTGGTTCGTCACCCAACGCACCGAGGACGGCAGCGCCCGCCCCCCGAAGAACTGGGCCGACAGACGCTCCGCACGCTGGACGAGCTCCGCGTCCCCCAGCAGCTGCCGGCTCTCCTGCGCGGCGAGCTTGTCCAGCATCACGCCCACCCACCGCCGCTCCTCGGCCTCCGACATCCGGGCGGGGATCAGCACCACGGTGCGATCGCCCTCGCGGTAGGCGGAGACCGTACGACGCCGCCGCGCACTGCGGCGCACCTCGACCGCACTCGTCCGCACCCCACCGGACGACGCATTCGTCGAGGGGCGCTGGGACGGTCCGGCACTGTGCAGTGGATCCGCTGGCACGCTACGACGTTACCCGCTGCACCTGTGAGAAGTCCCGACCGCCGATCCGTTCCGCGTCGACACACCCCCGCAAAGCCGAGCCGGTATGAAGAATCAGCCCCCCTGTGGATAACTTTCCGCATCCCCCGACCGACTCCGCCATCATCGAACCAACGACGTCACCGGCGGAGCACGGGGGTCTCCGCCGGTGACGGAGTACGGTCCGGGCCCAACCGACCGCGTCGACCCGACCGGTCCGGCCGCGCACCACCGCGCGCCCAAGGCCCGGACCACACGAGGAGGGGTGGGGCGGGGGCGGGGGGGTGGGGGGAGGGGCCCCCGGAACGCCGTCCCCGCCCTACCGGGTCGCCCCCCCGTCACCCCGGCCCGTCTTCCTCCTTCCCCCGCCTCCGCCCGTTCCCGTTCCCGTTCCATCGTCTGTCCGTCCGCCCGCCACCGTGCTAGGAGTCGGCTTGTCCACCACGCGGTCCTGCGCAACGTCCCGTCGTCCCTCCGCCGCGGTCTCCCCCGCTCATCCGCTGCTGAAGCCAGCGCTCCGGCGTGCGTGGCGCGATCTTCACACCGTTCAGTTCGGTGTCACTCCGGCGCACGCCGTGACGCTCGGGCCGCTGGATGCCGCGACCTCCGCCTTCCTGAAGCTCCTCGACGGCACCCGGGGCCGGGCGCTCCTGCGGGAGGAGGCCGGGCGGGTGGGGTTGTCCGGTGCGCGGGCGGACGCCGTGGTCGAGCGGCTCGCCGGGGCCGGGCTGCTGGACGACTCGACGGCGGGCGGCCCCGAGGTCGAGGCGCTGCGCCGGCGTACCCGTGCCGTGGACCGCCTCCGCGCCGATCACGCCTCGCTCACGGTGACCGCCCGGGAGCCGGGTGGGGCGCTGGGTGCCCTGGCGGCACGTGCCGGGGCCCGCGTCCACGTGCGGGGCGCGGGCCGGACGGGGGCGGTGATCGCGTCGTTGTTGGCGGCGGCCGGCGTGGGGGCGGTCGAGGTGCGGGACGGCGGTCGGGTGGAACCGTGGGAGGTGGCCCCGGGCGGGCACCGTCCCGATGCGGTGGGGGAACGGCGCGACCGTTCGGTGCGCCGTCTGGTGCACGAGGCCGCGCCGGATCGCGCGCCGCGCGCACGGCGCTCGCTTCGTTCCGCCCCTTCCGCCCCTTCCACCGGCTCCACCCCTTCCACCGGCTCCGCCGGCGGGCCCGCCGCGGAGCGCCCGGCCGGTCCGTCCGAGGTCTCGGCGGCGGAGCCCCGTCTGGCCCTCGCGGTGTTGGCGCCGCGTGGCGGTCTGGAGGCGTACGCCCCCGATCCGGCCGCGGTGGAGGACCTGATGGCGGCCGGTGTGCCGCAGTTGTACGCGGGGGTGGTCGAGGGCACGGCGGTCGTGGGCCCCCTGGTGCTCCCGGGGCGTACGGCCTGTGCCGAGTGTCTGTTCCGTTCCCGTACCGACGAGGATCCGGTGTGGCCGCGGCTGCTGACGCAGTGGCGCTCGGGGAACCGGCCCGGGGTGGCGCCCTGCGAGGTGACACTGGCCACCGCGGTCGCCGGGTTCGCGGCCGGGCACGCCCTGGCCCTGTTGGACGGGACGGTTCCGGCGAGCGCCGGTGTCCGGTGGGAGGCCGCGCTCCCCCGGTTGGCCTGGTGTGCTCGTCCGTTGCGTCCTCATCCGGGGTGCCCGTGCGGGGCGGCCGGTCGTGGCGCCGATGTCCGGTACCGCTCCGAATGAGCTCGCGGGGCACGACAGAATGTTTCCGTCACCGCCGTACGCGGCACGGCGGTCAGGGACTTGGAGGGGCGCATGTCTGATCTTCCTCGGAAGGCGGTCACCCGAACCGCGAAGTTGGCCGCGTTGCCGCTCGGCATCGCGGGGCGCGCGACCTGGGGGCTCGGCAAACGCATCGGCGGAAAGTCCGCGGAGCTGGTGGGGCGGGAGTTGCAGGAGCGGACGGCCGACCAGTTGTTCAAGGTGTTGGGCGAGTTGAAGGGCGGGGCGATGAAGTTCGGGCAGGCCCTGTCCGTCTTCGAGTCGGCGCTGCCCGAGGAGGTGGCGGGGCCGTACCGGGCCGCGTTGACGAAGCTTCAGGAGGCCGCTCCGCCGATGCCCACCCGTACGGTGCACGGGGTGTTGGCCGAGCGGTTGGGCGAGGACTGGCGCGAGCTGTTCGCGGAGTTCGAGGACAAGCCCTCGGCTGCGGCCTCGATAGGTCAGGTGCACCGTGCGGTCTGGCGGGACGGTCGCGAGGTCGCGGTGAAGGTCCAGTACCCGGGCGCGGGCGAGGCCCTGTTGTCCGATCTCGCCCAGGTGGGACGTTTCGCGCGGTTGTTGGGCCCGTTGTTGCCGGGCATCGAGGTGAAACCGTTGGTCGCCGCGTTGCGGGACCGGGTGGCCGAGGAACTCGACTACGGCCTGGAGGCGCATGCGCAGCGGGTGCACGCGGAGGAGTTCGCGGGTGATCCGGACATCCTGGTGCCGGCGGTGGTGCACCAGTGCGAGCAGGTGTTGGTGACGGAGTGGGTCGAGGGCGTGCCGCTGGCTCGGGTGATCGACGAGGGGACGGTGGAGCAGCGGGATCGGGCGGGGCAGTTGTTGGCCCGGTTCCTGTTCTCGGGTCCGGCGCGTACGGGCTTGTTGCACGCGGATCCGCATCCGGGGAACTTCCGGCTGTTGCCGGACGGGGACGGGGGGTGGCGGCTGGGGGTGTTGGACTTCGGCACGGTGGATCGGTTGCCCGGGGGGTTGCCGGTGACGATCGGTGAGTCCTTGCGGCGGACGTTGGACGGTGAGGCGGAGGCCGTGTACGCGGCGCTGTGCGAGACGGGTTTCGTGAAGGAGGGGGTGGACCTCGATCCGCATGCGGTGCTCGACTACCTGTTGCCGATCATCGAGGCTGCCGAGGTGGAGGAGTTCACCTTCACTCGGGAGTGGATGCGTGCACAGGCGATGCGGATCGCGGACCCTCGTTCTCCTGCCTATCAGTTGGGCAAGCGGTTGAACCTCCCGCCGGAGTACTTGTTGATCCACCGGGTGTCGTTGAGCACCATCGGCGTGTTGTGCCAGTTGGGTGCCCGGGTGCCGCTGCGTGCGGAGTTGGAGGAGTGGTTGCCGGGGTTCCTGCCGGGTGGGGAGGGGGGCGGCGTCGGGTGATCGCGGGGTGGGCGGTTCACCACCAGGGCGAGTCGAGGCGGCCTTCGATGGAGCGGAGGTTGTCCCGGGCGCAGCGGACGCAGAAGTAGCGGCGGCTGTGGTTCTCGACGGAGCAGGTCCAGGTGTGCGGGTCGCCCTCGGTGGTGCCGCAGCGGTCGCAGTGGGTGGGGTGGTCGGGGTCCGGGGTGCTGGGGTCCGTCGGGTCGTCGGGTGCGTCGGTGCGCTGACGTTTCACCGGGCGACGGTATCTCCGTTGCGGGGTGCTGGGGTTCGGCGGGCGGGGCCGGCTGGTGGTGGGGGCCGGTGGGGTTCGTCGGTGGTGGCTGGGATGCACGGAAGTGCCCGTGGGGGCGGGTCCCCCGCACCCAGTGGCCCGTGACCCGCACCTACTCGGTACGGGCCTGGGACCCCAAGACCCGCGAACTGGCCATCGACTTCGTCGTGCACGGG
>NZ_JBEOWM010000067.1:0-29489 GCF_040296045.1 Streptomyces sp. NPDC002490
GGTGACCGCGCTCCCGGCGCGGGCCCTACCGCGCCGGGAGCGCGGTCACCGCCGCCCGCCCCGCCCGAGGCCCCGAGCGGGACCCCGAACGCCCCCTGGCCGGGGCGGTCCGCTGACCCCGCGCCCCGTACCGTGCCCCGCCCTGCCGGTCGCCGGACCGCCCGCGGGTAGGCTCGGCCTCCGGCAAGGCGGCGTACGGACGGAGTTCACCAATGGGTCACCCGCGCATGGGCATCGCGATCCTCACCATGGGCAACCGCCCCGTGGAGCTGCGCGCCCTGCTGGACTCGGTGGCCCGCCAGGACCTCGCGCCGACCCGGGTGGTCGTGGTGGGCAACGGCGCCCCGCTCCCGGAGCTCCCCGCGCACGTGCACGGCGTGGAACTGGAGGAGAACCTCGGCGTCACCGGCGGACGCAACGTCGCGATCGCGGAGCTGCGCCGGTTCGGCGACGTCGACGTGGTCGTGGACCTCGACGACGACGGGCTGCTCGTCGAGACCGACGTGCTCAGCCGGTTGGCCGCGCTGCACGCGGCCGACGACCGCCTCGGCGTCGTCGCGTTCCGCATCGCCGACGAGCACGGCGAGACCGCGCGCCGCCACGTGCCCCGGCTGCGCGCCTCCGACCCGATGCGCGGCGGCGAGGTCACCACCTTCCTCGGCGGCGGCCACTCGTTGTCCATGCGGATGCTGGACCGGGTCGGCGACTGGCCGGAGGAGTTCTTCTTCGCCCACGAGGAGACCGACCTGGCCTGGCGCGCCCTGGACGGCGGCTGGCGCATCGTCTACGAGCCCGCGGTGCTCCTCCAGCACCCCAAGACCTCCCCGGCCCGGCACGCCGTCTACTACCGGATGACCGCCCGCAACCGCGTCTGGCTGGCCAAGCGCAACCTACCCGCCCCCCTGGTCCCCGCCTACCTCGGCACCTGGACGCTGCTCACCGTGGCCCGCACCCGCTCGGCGCCCGGCCTGCGGGCCTGGGCCGGCGGCTTCTGGGAGGGCGTCCGCACCTCCGGCGGGCCCCGCCGCCCGATGCGGTGGCGGACCGTCGCCCGGATGACCCGGCTGGGCCGCCCGCCGGTGATCTGACCCCGCCCCCCACCGGCGGAGCCCCCTTCGCTCATGGCTGCGACGAACTGCCGGCCTTGGATACGGTGAAACACAGGGCAGGACACGCCGTGCGATCAAGGGGGGCACGTTGTCGTTCGCAGCGGAATGGGACCAGCTCAAACAGGACGCACTGCGCAAGCAGGCGGACCGCACTCGACTCGCGTCCGCGGGGACCGGGCCGCCGGCCGGCGGCCCGGAGCCGGACCTCGGTTTGGCCCCGGCACCGGTACGGGCCAAGGCGTCCGCCCTGCGGACCGCTCAGGGCCAGGCCCGCGGCAAGTCGAAGCTCGACGACGCGGAAGCCGCCGGCCGGACCCACCGCGGCTGGGACGCCGGGGCGGCCAGCGACTCGTGCGTGGGCATGTGGCAACGTCGGCTCCGCGAACTCGGCGACCTCGTCGACGGTGCCGCGAAGTCCTTGACCCGGGGCATGGACGAGCAGATCAGCGACGACGTCTCCGTCGCAGCGGAATTGAAGCGGTCCGCCGCCTGGCTGGAGGGCGCCTGATGGCCGTCTCCGTCAGCGACCTGGACGAGGCCCGCCCCCAGCAGTGGCGGGACGCCGCCGACGACGTCCTGGCAGCGGCGCGGCAGTGCGACGAGTTGGGCGACCACGCCCGCAACGAGGTCGCCGCCACCTTGAAGCAGTGCTGGGTGGGCGAGGCGGGCCGGGCCGCCCGCGAACGGTTCGTGGAACACGCCGACGACTACGAGGCGGCGGCCCTGGCCCTGCGCGCCATGGCGAGGGCCTACGACGAGTTGGCGAACGCCGTCGAGAACGCGCAGCGCGACCTGCGCGGGGGCCTCGACTACGCACGCCGCAACGGGCTGGTGGTGGACGAGAGCGGGCGGGTCCAGTTCTCGCAGGATGACCTGGTGGAGGGGGACGCACCGGAGAAGGCGCTGTTGACCCAGGCCCACGAGGTCATCGCGGACGCCCTGTACAAGGCCAACGAAGCGGACGCCGACGCGGCCCGCGCGCTGCGGACAGTGGAGGGAATGATCCTGCTGCGTGATCCGAAGCTGGTCAGGGAAGCACTGGACGGGGGTCCGCTCGCCGTGGCGCTCCGGTTGAGCCACGGGCTGGAAACCGACATCCACCCCATCAACGTCCCCCGCCACGTGCTCGACTCGGTGAAGACCGCCTCGGCGGAGACCGGGATCAGCCGCAAGCTGCTGCTCGCCGTCCTCTGGCAGGAGCAGCAGTGGTACCAGAACCACAGTCCCGGGCTCAGCGGCCCGGTGACGGAGGCGGGGCGCTTCCTCAACTGGGCCGCCTCACAGACCCTGAAGCCCGACAAGTCCCTGGGCATCACCCACATCAAGCCCGCCACGGCGCGGAGGGTCCTGGACGAGTACCCGAACCGTTTTCGCCTGACGGACGGGCGGACCCTGAACGACGCCACCGACGCCGAACTGGCCGCGGAGATAGAGTCGAACCCACAGCTGGACGTGCGGCTCTCCGCCCACTACTTGGCCATGTTGCAAGAGGATGAGCACGGCGCCACGACGGACAAGCAACTGTTCACCCTGTACGCGGCCGACTCCTCCGACGTACGGGAGAAGAACGAGCAGTTCGGCGACGACTCCGACTACCGCGGCCACTCCATCCAGGCCCGGGGCCGCAACTGGGACCGGATCGAACCCCATCTGGACGACGCGATGGCCTGGCACGACCTCACCGACGGGGAACGAACCCGGGCCATGGAGCAGTTGGAGTCGCAGACACCCGCCGGACACCATGTCGCCCTGGCCCCGATCTACGCCACGGAAGGCCCGACGACGGGGTCCGGCACCGGCGAACCCGAGCCGGGAACCCCCTCGCCGAGCCCCGGTCCGGCTCCCCGACCTCCTGGAGACTGAGAAACGTGAAGAGGACCACGACCACAGTGGCCGCCTGCCTGGCCCTGCTGCTCACCGGTTGCCTACCCGAGCGCAACAACTCCTCGGCCCCCCTGGAACCACTCCCCGCGAACGTACCGGACGAACCCCGCTACCAGACCGCCGACCAGGTCCGCGAAGCAATGGAAAAGGGCGGAGTGGACTGCCGCTTCCTACGCCGAGGACTGGAAGAATCCACCACCCGCAGCGCCCTCGAATGCGCCTTCGAGAACCAAGGCACCACGGTCCAGGCCCAGATCACCGTCTTCGACCGGAACTTCATCACCGAAGGCGAAATGGGCCGCCTCCTCGCATCGGGCCGGACCGCACCCTTCAGCAAGGTGACCGTCGCCGCCGGCAACTGGTACATCCGCCTCCTCCCCTCCGACACCATGTCCCACGCCCGCAAAGTCGCCAAGGCCCTGAACGCCGTCGCCCTGCCCAAGCTGATCCCCCTCCCCGACATCCCCGACACCCCCCGCCGGACCACGCTCGAAACCGTCGCCGACCAACTGAACGAGATCGCCCCCTGCACCGAACGGAAGGAGAGGGACGGGTTCCTCCTGTGCACCAGCGCCCCCAAGGACCTGCAATGCTTGAAAGCGAACAAGGGCTCCAACGTCATCCTGTGGATCTACCGCAACGGAACCGAACGCGACGAACACCTCCGCGCCCTCCTCACTGACGAATCCACGAATCGCAAGCTCGTCACCGCCGGAAACTGGGCCGCGTCCTTCTGCGACCTGGAAACCGCCGAGGCCCTGTCCGAGAAGCAGCAGGCCCGCCTCATCCTCCACCGCCCCGGCGGCAGGCCGTACCACCCCTCCCACACCCCCGAGGAAGCCACCTCCCCCGCACCGTGACGCGGAACGCCGCCGCCCGGCCCCACCGCGCCCCTGCCCGTACGAATCGGACGCCCCCGACCGCCCCACGGTGTACAACGGGCCACAGCACCGCACCCACGCCCCAGGAGTCGCCCCGTGCCCCCCACCGCACCCCTCACCCCCGCCGAACTGGACGAGGCCCTGGCCGGACTGCCGGGCTGGTCGGTCCGGGACGGCGAGCTGACCGCGTCCTACGCCGTCGAGCGCAGCGACCTGCCCGCCCTGTACGCGGCGGTGGCGGCGGTCGAGGACCGGGCCGACCACCACGCCGCGGTCAGCATCCTGTACGCCACCGTCGGCTTCGCGTTGAGCACCCATGACGCGGGCGGGGCGATCACCGCGAAGGACACCGCCCTGGCCGCCCGGATCAGCGAGCTCGCCGACCGGCACGGCGCCCGGCCGAGCGGGACGTGACCCGGGAGCGGATCCGGGTCGTCACCGCGGTGGCCGCCGCGGTGAGGAAGACGAAGGTGTAGACGATCTGGAGGATCACCACCACCCGGGCGGACTGGCCCCGCGCGGTGATGTCGCCGAAGCCGACCGTGGCCAGGGTGACGACGGTGAAGTACAGGGCGTCCACCCGGGTGGCGAGTCCGTCGAACTCGCCGGGGTCCCGGGCCAGCGCCCGGTAGGCGACGGCGAAGACCAGCACCGTGGCGCACATCAGGACGATGATGGCGAACGCCGGATGGGTGCCCTCGCGCTCCAGCAGCACGTCCCGGATGTGGCGCAGGATCAGCAGCGCGATCAGGGCGAGCCCCAGCGCGAACACCGTCCAGCTCAGCACCGGACGTTCCGGGCCGAACGCCTGCTCGGGGACCAGGAAGTAGGCCGTGACCAGCAGGGTCACCGCGCTTCCGATCGCGGTCCAGCGCCGCACCGGGTCGGCGACGCGGTGGCCGGTGGGCGGCGGCCGGGTCACGCCCGCGGTGCCCGGGCCGCCGTCGCGTAGTGGCGCAGGAAGCGGGCCTCCACCTCGGCCATGTGGCGGATCTCGGAGGGGTCCACGCTCTCGTTGGGCGCGTGGATCAGGCAGCGGGGTTCCTCGACGCCCATGAGGATGATCTCGGCCCGGGGGTAGGTCTCGGCGAAGACGTTGCAGAGCGGGATGGAGCCGCCCTGGCCGAGGAACTCCATGGGCCGGCCGTAAACCTCGGTCATGGCCCGGTCCAGGGCCGCGTAGGCGGGGCCGTCGGTGGCGGCGCGGAAGGGGGAGCCGCCGCTCTCGGCCTCGACGGCGACCCGGGCGCCCCAGGGCACGGCCCGCTCCAGGTGGGCGGTGAGCGCGTCGCGGGCGGTGTCCGGGTGGGTGCCGGGCGGGACCCGCAGGCTGACCCGGGCGCGGGCGGTCGCGGGGACGGCGGCGGAGGACCCGACGACGGGCGGGCAGTCGATGCCGAGGACGGTGACCGCGGGCCGGGCCCAGAGCCGGTCGGCGACGGTGCCGGTGCCGGTGAGCCGCACCCCGTCGAGGACTCCGGCGTCGCGGCGGAACTGCTCCTCCTCGTAGCCGACGCCGTCCCAGGTGCCGTCCGCGGGGAGTCCGTCGATCCGGGTGCCGCCGTCCGGGTCGCGCAGCGAGGCGAGGGCCTGCACCAGGGCGGCGAGGGCGTCGGGGGCGGGGCCGCCGAACATGCCGGAGTGGATCTCGCCGGCGAGGGTGGTCACGGTGACCACCACGTTGGCGAGCCCGCGCAGCGAGGTGGTGGCGGTGGGGACGCCGACCGCGGCGTTGCCGGTGTCGCAGACCAGCAGGGCGTCGGCGAGGAGTTCCTCGGGGTGCTGGGCGACGTACTGCTCCAGCCCGCCGGTGCCCTGTTCCTCGGAGCCCTCGGCGACGAACTTCAGCCCCACCGGGATGCCGTCCTCGCCGAGCGCGCGCAGCGCGGTGAGGTGCATGACGATGTTGCCCTTGCAGTCGGCGGTGCCCCGCCCGTACCAGCGGCCCTCGCGTTCGGTGAGGGTGAACGGCGGGGAGTGCCAGGCGTCCTCGCCGAGCGGGGGTTGCACGTCGTAGTGGCAGTAGAGCAGGACGGTGGGGGCGCCGGGCGGGGGCGGTCGGTGGCCGATGACGGCGTGGCTGCCGTCCGGGGTCTCGGCGAGGTGGACGTCGCGCAGTCCGACCGCGGCGAAGGCGTCGGCGACCCAGCGGGCGGCCCGGGCGCACTCCTCGGGCGGGTACTGGCGGGGGTCGGCGACGGAGGGGATGGCGACCAGGTCGGCGAGGTCGGTGCGGGCCCGGTCCATCAGGGCGGCGACGGCCGCGCCCAGCCCGTCCGGGTCGGGGGTGGGGTGGTCGGTCATCGGGTCACCGCCTGACGGTGTCGGAGGTCTTGAGGTCGTCGATGCGGTCCTGGATCTGCTTCAGCTGGTCGGGGCAGTAGACGCCGAGGACGATCGCCTCGGCCTCGACGACCTGCCGGTCGGAGATCACCGGGCGCTGGCCGGGGCCGGTGGCGCCGTTGGAGAGGTTGACCTTCCACAGCGCGGACTTGAGGGCGGCGTCGGGGTCCTGGCAGACGGGCCCACCGTCGGTGCCGAGGGTGCGGGCGACGGCTTCGGGGTCGGGGCGCCGGAAGCCGTCCGCCTCCAGCATGTCGGCGAGTTGCTCGGCCTTCTTCTGGGCCTCGTTGGTGGTGCGCACGGTCTCGTACTGGACGATGCCGATGACGACCAGGGCGACGAGCAGCAGGATCGCGCCGATGTAGATCCACTTGTGCTGGTCGGCGAAGCGGGTGGGGCTCATGCGGTCCTCCCCTCCCCCTCCGCGGCGGCGTCCTCGCCGACGTGGGTGCGCCAACTGGGTTTGCGGAGCTTGAGGAAGGCGAACGGGATCAGCAGGCCGAGGACGACCAGGCCGCCGGCGACGATGCCGACGTAGGCCCACACGCTGCCGCCGCCGAACTGGGAGGAGGGCACGAAGCCGATGGCGAGGGCGGCGAGGGAGGCGAGCAGTCCGACCGCGCACAGCAGCGGCAGGGCGGGCGCGCGGTAGCCGCGCGGGTGGTCGGGCTGGGTCCTGCGCAGCCGTACCGCGGCGACGAACATCAGCAGGTAGACGATCAGGTACACCTGGGTGGTGATCACCGAGAAGATCCAGTAGACGCTGGAGACGTTGGGGATCAGTGCGTACATCAGGGCGATGGCGGTGGTCACGACGCCCTGGGTGACCAGGATGTTCTGCTGGATGCCGTGCTGGTTGAGCTTCTGGAGGAAGGGCGGCAGGTAGCCCTCCTCGCGGGAGATCAGCAGCAGGCCCTTGGAGGGACCGGCGAGCCAGGTGAGCATGCCGCCGAGGGAGGCGGCGATGAGCGCGACGGCCGCGATCGGGGTGAGCCAGCCGATGTGGAAGTACGAGAAGAAGGCGTCGAACGCCTGCATCACGCCGGCGGTGAGGCTGAGTTGGTCGGCGGGGACCACCCAGCTGATGGCCAGCGCGGGCAGGATGAAGATCAGCAGCACCAGTCCCATGGCGAGGAACATCGACTTGGGGAACTCGCGCGGCGGGTCCTTCAGCGAGGAGACGTGGACGGCGTTCATCTCCATGCCGGAGTAGCTGAGGAAGTTGTTGACGATGAGGACGAGGCTGGCGAGGCCCGTCCACTGGGGGAAGAGGTTGGCGGCGTCCATCGGCGCGGCGGACGGGTTGCCCTGGCCGAGGAAGACCAGCCCGAGGACCACCAGCAGGGTGCCGGGCACCAGGGTGCCGATGATCAGGCCCCAGGAGGAGAGTCCGGCCAGGGTCTTGGTGCCCCGGGAGGAGACCCACACGCCCGTCCAGTACAGGACCATGATCACGATGGCGGTGTAGACGCCGTTGGCGGCGAGCGCCGGATCGATGATGTAGGCGATGGTGCTGGCGACGAAGGCGAGCAGGCTGGGGTAGTAGAAGATCGTCATGGCGAACTGGCACCAGACGGCGAGGAAGCCCAGCGGCTTGGAGAGCCCCTCGCTGACCCAGCGGTAGACGCCGCCGCTCCAGCCGGAGGCGAGTTCGGCGGAGACCAGGGAGGTCGGCAGCAGGAACACGACCGCCGGCACCAGGTAGAGGAACACACAGGCCAGGCCGTAGACGGCCATGGTGGGGGCGGCCCGCAGACTGGCCACCGAAGCGGTGGTCATCAGGGCCAGGGTGACCCAGGTGAGGGTGGGGTTGGCGGCGCCGCCGGCCGCCGCGGCCCGGGATTCCTGCCGCGCCGCCGGGCGGGGGGCGTCCTCCGGTACGTCCATCGCGCTCACTCGGCCACCTCGCACCGTCCGGTTGGTCTGGGGAAGGACACGACGTCCCCACGTTCCGCCGGGGGCGGCCGGCCGGCGACCCGTTGGGCGCCGTCCGGGTGACGCCCGCCGACCGGCGGGAACGGCCCGGGGCCCGCCAACATCATTTGCGTACAGCGTATTCAGTTTCCTGTACCCTGGGCCGCCGACACCACCCGCAGGCGGCCCAGCACACCGCCGCCAGGCGCCCGAGGAGAGTCATGCCGGCCGAGGCCGACCACCAGCACCGCACCACCACCCCGGGCGGCACGCCCCCCGACGCCGCGCGGCACACCGCGGCCGACGGCCACCACCACATCGAGGTCCGCGGCGCCCGCGAGAACAACCTGCGCGGCGTCGACGTCGACATACCCAAGCGCCGGCTGACCGTGTTCACCGGCGTCTCCGGCTCCGGCAAGTCCTCCCTGGTCTTCGGCACCGTGGCCGCGGAGTCCCAACGGCTGATCAACGAGACGTACGCCAGCTTCGTCCAGTCGTTCATGCCGCCGCCCAACCGCCCCGACGTGGACGCGCTGCGCGGCCTGAGCGCGGCGATCGTCGTCGACCAGGAGCGGATGGGCGCCAACTCCCGTTCCACGGTGGGCACCGCGACCGACGCGTACACCCTGCTGCGGATCGTCTTCAGCCGGATCGGCACCCCGCCCGCCGGCCCGGCCCACGCCTTCAGCTTCAACACCGCCGAAGGCATGTGCCCCGCCTGCGAGGGCCTCGGCCAGGTCTCCGAGATCGACGTGGACCAGGTGGTGGACCGCTCCCTCTCGCTCGACGAGGGCGCCGTGCTGGTCCCGGGGTACGCCGTCGACTCCTGGTCGTGGAGGGTACTGGCCGAGTCCGGCTTCTACGACCCGGCGAAGAAGGTCGCGGAGTTCACCGAGACCGAACTGCACGACCTGCTGCACAAGCCGACCACCAAGGTGAAGATCGGCACCAGCAACCTCACCTACGAGGGCCTGGTCCCCCGCATCCAGCGCTCCTTCCTCTCCAAGGACCGCGAGTCGATGCAGCCGCACGTCCGGGCCTACGTGGACCGCGCCGTCGTCTTCGCCACCTGCCCCGACTGCGCCGGCGCCCGACTCAACCGGGCCGTGCTGGAGTCACGGATCGACGGCCGCAACATCGCCGAGTGCGCCGCCCTCCAGATCAGTGACCTGGTCGCCTTCCTGCGCGGAGTCGACGCCCCCTCGGTCGCCCCGGCACTGGCCGGCCTGGTCCACCTGCTCGACTCGCTGGTGGAGATCGGCCTCGGCTACCTCAGCCTGGACCGCACCTCCGGCACCCTCTCCGGCGGCGAGGCCCAACGGGTGAAGATGGTCCGCCACCTCGGCTCCGCGCTCAGCGACGTCACCTACGTCTTCGACGAGCCCACCACCGGACTCCACCCGCACGACATCCAGCGGATGAACGGCCTCCTGCTGCGCCTGCGCGACAAGGGCAACACGGTGCTGGTGGTGGAGCACAAGCCCGAGGTCATCGAGATGGCCGACCACGTGGTGGACCTCGGCCCCGGCGCCGGATCGGACGGCGGGCTGCTCCAGTACTCCGGCGACGTGGCCGGGCTCCGCGCCTCGGACACCCTCACCGGCCGCCACCTGGGCCACCGGGCCGCGCTGCGCACCGAGGTCCGCAAGCCCACCGGGCAGTTGTCCGTCGAGCACGCCACCCTGCACAACCTCAAGGACGTCTCGGTGGACGTGCCGCTCGGCGTGCTCACCGTGGTCACCGGGGTCGCCGGCTCCGGCAAGAGCTCCCTGATCCACGGCCACCTCGCGCACCGGGACGGGGTGGTGGTCGCCGACCAGGCGCCCATCCGCGGCTCGCGCCGCTCCAACCCAGCCACCTACACGGGCCTGTTGAGCCCGATCCGCACCGCCTTCGCCAAGGCCAACGGCGTCAAGCCGGCCCTGTTCAGCGCCAACTCGGCGGGCGCCTGCCCCGGGTGCAACGGCGTCGGCCTGGTCTACACCGACCTGGCGATGATGGCCGGCGTGGCCTCCGTGTGCGAGCAGTGCGAGGGCCGGCGGTACACGCCCGAGGTGCTGGAGTACCGGCTGGACGGCAAGAACATCAGCGAGGTGCTCGGCATGTCGGCCGCCGAGGCGCACGCCTTCTTCCCCACCGGCCCGGCGCACCGCATCCTGTCCCGACTGAACGACGTCGGGCTCGGCTACCTGCGGCTCGGGCAGCCGCTGAACACCCTCTCCGGCGGCGAGCGCCAACGCCTGAAGCTGGCCATCCACATGGCGGAGAAGTCCTCGACGTACATCCTGGACGAGCCCACCACCGGGCTGCACCTGGCCGACGTGGACAAGCTGCTCGCCCTGTTGGACCGGCTGGTGGACGACGGCAACTCGGTCATCGTCATCGAGCACCACCTCGCGGTGATGGCCCACGCCGACTGGATCATCGACATCGGTCCGGGCGGCGGCCACGACGGCGGCCAGGTGGTGTTCACCGGCACCCCGGCCGAACTCGTCGGAAGCGCCGACGGCCACCCGGGCGCGGAACGGTCCCTGACCGCCCGCCACTTGCGGAGGTACGTCCACGGTTCCTGACCGGCCGGGGCGGCGTCGACCGGGCCCGACACCCGGATCCAGGTCCGGACTCGCCAGATCACGTGAGGTTAGGCTAACCTAACTTCAACGCCCCCGGGGTTACGAGTCACCCCGGGGGCACCTGACGACGCGAGGAGCGCGGTGATGGGACACGGTTGGGAGGGCGCCGTCCTCAAGCTGCTGCGCGGCAAGGACTTCACCTTCACCGTGACCGACACCGAGGCGGTCAACGACCGGCTGCGCCGCATCCGCCTCAGCGACGGGGGCATGCTCGCCGCGACCGGGACCCACCCCACCATGTGGGTGCGGCTCTGGTTCGAGCGGGCCGGCAAGCCGCACCAGCGCGGCTACACCCTGGTCGACCCGGACCCCGAGAAGGGCACCTTCGACCTGGAGTTCGTCCTCCACCCGGGGCCGGCCAGCGACTGGGCACGCGCCGCCCGCCCGGGCGACACCATCGAGGCGACCGTGCACGGCACCGAGTTCACCCGCCCCGAGCCCGCCCCCACACACCTCTACGTGATCGGGGACCCCGCGTCCCTGCCCGCGATCAACTCGCTCCTCGACGAGCTGGGCGAAGCCTCCGCCACCATCTGGTACGAGACCTCGCACCCGCTCGACGAACGGCTGCCGATGCGGCTCGACCCCGCCCGGCACCAGCTCCGCACCGTCCTGCGCCGCGACCAGGGCGCCGGACTGGTGGAGGAGATCCGGTCCACCCTCCCGGACCTCCTCCGCAGCCACCGGAGCACCGACGAGTACTACGTCTGGGTCGCCTGCGACACCGTCACCACACGGTCCCTCGCGACGTACCTGCGCAAGGAACTCTCGGTGCCCAAACCGCGCGTCAAGGCCCTCGGGTACTGGCGTCCGGCGTAAGCAAGGGGGTGGTCGCACGGTCCTTTCCCAGTGACCGTGCGCCAATCGGCGGACCCGGGCTGTGGCGGCTCTCAGCCCGGTTCCGCCCCTTACGCACGCCGTGCCTTCAACCGCCCTTGGCCCGCTTGGCCGCCGCCTTCGCCTCCTGCTTGTGGGCCCGCACCCGGGCCAAGGACTCGGGCCCGGTGATGTCGGCCGCCGACCGGTAGCTCCCCTCGGCCCCGTACTCCCCGGCCGCCTCCCGCCACCCCGTCGGCCGCACCCCCAACTGCTTGCCCAGCAGCGCCAGGAAGATCTGCGCCTTCTGCTTGCCGAACCCCGGCAGCTCGCCCAGCCTCTTCGCCAGTTCCCGTCCGCTGCCCGCGTCCTCCCACACCGCCTCGGCCCGCCCGTCGTACTGCTCCACCAGGTACCGGCACAGGTTCTGCACCCGCCCCGCCATCGACCCCGGATAGCGGTGCACCGCGGGCTTGCGCGCCAGCAGCTCGGCGAACGCCTCCGGGTCCTGCTCGGCGATCTCGTGCGCGTCCAGGTCCTCCCGCCCCATCCGCTGCGCGATCGTGTGCGGCCCGGCGAAGGCCCACTCCATCGGCACCTGCTGGTCCAGCAGCATCCCCACGAGCGCGGCCAGCGGGCTACGGCTCAGCAAGGCGTCCGCCGCCGGCTCCTGCGCGAGGTGAAGGTTCACGTCCATGCTCCGATCATGCGGCCCGGGGCCCGGCCCCGCACACGCGGCGCCCCGCGACCGACGGCAAGGTCACGGGGCGCCGCGTCTCGAACGGACCTGCGGTGTCATCCGTGGGGGCGGAGCCCCCCTGCCACTGCCCGGTCGGGCACGGGGTTCACCGTGCCGCCCGCAGTCCGTCAAACACCCGTTGCAGCAGGGCCGCGGTCGCCAACCCCTTCACCGCCTCGTTCGGCGGACTGGTCGCACCCGGCACCCGATGGGGCAGAACGAACTTCGCCACGGTCGGCACCACCTTCCTACCGAGCGGCAACCGTGCCCACACCACCTTGCCGCCGACATCGGGGCGGAAGACGTCCCATCCCTCGCAGACGTTCTCCACCAGGATCAGACCTCGCCCGCCCTCGGTGTCGAGCGATACCGCCTGCCGTCTCGGCAGAGCAGCGGAACCGTCCCAGACCTCGGCGTACAGGTGGGCATCGACAATCCGCAGCTGCACCCCGATGACGTGCCGTGCCGTGATCTCCCACGTCATCGGCGCGCGGTCGGCGAACCCCACCGCCTTGACGGCGTTGCCCACCAACTCGGAAGTCACCAGCATCACTTCGTCCGCGACTTCTGCCACGCCCCAGTGTTCGAGCAGAGCGCGGACGAACATCCGCGCGACCGGTACGGCCGTGGGCACGGCAACCAGGGTGATGCTGTTGGCGTACGGCGATTCGAGATCGGCCGGGGCAGTCATCGCACGCCCCTCGGCATCGTGGGCGGACATGACGGCTCCTCGGATCCGGCGGTGACGATCCAGACCTGGCCGCTGATCTCGTCCTTGAGCAGTTCAGCCACGAGACACGCAAGCAACGGCAGGGTGTTGAGGTGATCGGGGGACGGAACAACCACGCTCTGGACGTCGTCCCGCAGACACCGATCGATCAGGCCGCGAAAGGCGGCGACGCCCCGCGGCTCGACCTCGACGGACAGGGGGCCGAGCGCGAACCCCTCGGCTTCCGCGAGAGCGGACAGTCCCCCTATCAGGCGGGCCTCGTCCGCGTCGCCCGTTCCCGGCAGGCGACGTAAGTAGCCGTAGATCAGTGGCTCCATGCTCAGCCCTCCCTGCGTGGAGGACTGCCCGGACGGCGGTCGCTGTCGGCACCCCGCCAGGGCAGCCGTTCTTGATCTGCCCGCACAGCAGAGTGACTCGTCCCAAAGGCAGGTTCGGAGCGGGCGACAGCGAACGAGGGCGACGCGCCACTTCCAGGGCAGCGCGCAGCCTGACGCCTGCATCTCCGATCGTGACGAAGAACACCATGCTTGCGTTCGCCTAATATGCCTCTGCATGCCCTGAAGACGCAAGACTGTGAATGCATACATTGCATTTGCTGTCTGGCTTGCTGACAGGAACGCCTGTCGGCCACACTCGCTCCGACGAGCAGTGCAAATGAAGGGACGGGGCACATGGCCCAGATGCCGACAGCTCGTCTTCGCCGGTTGGCGCGAGAGATGCGCAGACTTCGCAGCGAAAGCGGTCTGACCAGGGAAGACGTGGCGACGCGCACCAGCGTGAACGAAGCGACTCTGTATCGACTTGAGGCTGCCAAGGGGCGTCCGCAGCGCCGAACCTTGATGGCATTGCTTGATGCCTACGGCGTGGACGATGCGAAGCGCGAAGCGATCTTGACGCTTTCCACACAGGCGAGCGAGCAGGGGTGGCTACGCCCATATCACGCCGATCTGCCCGACGAGTACGTTGGCTACATCAGCTTCGAGGCTGAGGCCCGAACCGTTCGTAACTACGAGTCGCTCTTCATCCCGGGTCTGCTACAGACCAGGGACTACGCCCAGGCAGTTGTGCGGGGCGTACTCCCGACAGCCACCGTCAAGGAGGTGGGCCAACGGGTACAGGCGCGTGTCGAACGACAGACCGTCTTCGCCAAGGCCACTCCGCTTGAGCTATGGGCGATCTTGGACGAAGCCGCCCTCAGAAGGGTGATCGGCAGCCCCAAGATCATGGCCGAGCAGTTGCACCATCTCGCCGAGATCGCCGCCGAGCCATACGTGACTCTCCAAGTCATTCCGTTCAGCGCCGGGGCACACGCGGGGATGCCTGGGAGCTTCGTCCTGATGGACTTCCCTGATCCGGGAGATCCCGCCCTCGTCTACATCGACAGCATGGCCGGTGATCTCTTCCTGGAAGCCGACGAGGACATCCGGCGATACGACCACATCTTCGACCACCTACGAGCCTTGGCCCTGAGTCCCGATGAATCGGCCAGCCTGATCGCCACGTTGGTTAGAGAGATCAGCTGAACGGAGGTACATGACATGGAGAACACAGACCTCACCCGCGCCGAGTGGCGCACGAGCAGCTACAGCAGCGGCAACGGACAGTGCGTCGAGATCGCCGTCCTCACCGAGGTGATGGCGATGCGCGACAGCAAGAGGCCCAGCGGGCCCATACTGAGGTTCACGAACGAGGAGTTCAGCACGTTCGTCACGGCAGCCCGTCACGGTCAGTTCGACCGGTCCTGACCACGAGCCCCGTCCCCGAGAGCGCTCGGCCCCGCCGCGGCCGGGCGCTCCTCACCCCCGCACCCGGACCGGGTGAATCCGAGGACGGAGCGAGAGGCCCGCTCACCGCCGCCGGGCGGTCCCGAACAACGAACGGCTGATCTCCCGCCCCAACTGCGTCCCCAGCGACCGGGTCAGGGACCTGAACACCCCGCTGCCCACCACCTGGTCCACCAACGAGGGCTCCGCCCGCTCCCGTCCCGTCCCGGTGCCCGCCGGGTCGTCGGGCGCGGGCGCCGGCTCACGAACCGGTTCGGGCGCCGGCGCGGGCGCCCGGGCGTTCAGCTTCTCGTACGCCGACTCCCGGTCCACGGCCTGCGCGTACCGCCCGTACAGCGCCGAACCGCGCACCGCCGCGTCCAAGGCGTCCGCCGGCACCGGGCCCATCAGCGACTCGGGGGCCCGCAGCCGGGTCGCCGCCACCGGAGTGGGCGCCCCGCTCTCGCCGAGCACCGTCACCACGGCCTCGCCGGTGCCCAGGGAGGTCAGCAACTCCTCCAGGTCGTACGGGGAGCGGGGAAAGGTCCGCACGGTCGCCCGCAGCGCCTTCTGGTCCTCCGGGGTGAACGCCCGCAGTGCGTGCTGCACCCGGTTGCCGAGCTGCCCGAGCACCTCGGCGGGCACGTCCTTCGGCGTCTGGGTCACGAAGAACACCCCTACCCCTTTGGAGCGAATCAGCCGCACCGTCTGCGTGATCGCCTCCAGGAACGCCGTGGACGCCCCGGTGAACAACAGGTGCGCCTCGTCGAAGAAGAACACCAGCTTGGGCCGGTCGAGGTCGCCCACCTCCGGCAGGTCGTGGTACAGGTCGGCGAGCAACCACATCAGGAAGGTGGAGAAGAGCTGCGGCCGGTCCTGCACCGCCGGCAGCTCCAGCAGCGACACCGTCCCGAGCCCCTCCGCCGAGACCCGCAGGAACTCGCCGGTGTCGAACTCCGGCTCCCCGAAGAACACCCCGGCCCCCTGCTGCTCGAAGGCGGTGAGCGCCCGCAGGATCACCCCGGCGGTGGCGCTCGACAGCCCGCCGATCGACGTCAGCTCCCCCTTCCCCTCCTCGGAGACGAGGAAGGCCACCACCGCCCGCAGGTCCTTCAGGTCGACCAGTTCCAGCCCCTTGCCGTCCGCGTAGTGGAACACCAGCCCGAGCGACTGCTCCTGGGTCCGGTTCAGCTGGAGCACCTTCGCCAGCAGCACCGGTCCGAAACTGGTGACGGTGGCCCGCAGCGGCACCCCGTGCCCGAGCCCGCCCAGTGCGTAGAACTCGGTGGGACAGCCGCCCGGCTCCCACGCCTGCCCCACCTCGGCGGCCCGGGCGCCCACCCGCTCGCCCGGCTCCCCCGGCGCCGAGATCCCGGACAGGTCGCCCTTCACGTCCGCGAGGAACACCGGCACGCCCTGCGCGGAGAGCTGCTCCGCGATCAGTTGCAGCGTCTTGGTCTTGCCGGTGCCGGTGGCCCCCGCGACCAGCCCGTGCCGGTTGAGCACCGTCAGCGGCAGCCGCACCGGGGCGTCCGGGCGGCAGGTCCCGTCCCACACCAGCGCCCCGAGGTCCAGCGCCGGGCCGGCGAAGGCGTACCCGGCGGCGATCTCCCGGGCCGGCGCGGGCAGCGTCCCGTCGGCGGGAGGGGGTCCGGATCCGGGGGGCGGCGCCGCGTCCGACTGGCTCTCACTCATCGTTCAGGCCCCTGTTTCCCGGTCCGACGCCGCGAACGCCGCCGCATTGATCCCTCGATGTGCGCTATGCACCAGCTTCGCACCGGCCCGCCGTGGCTGCGCCCGGAGAGGCTTGACCGGTAGGCTTTCCGTGTGATCTTCAAGCGCATCGGAAACGGCCGGCCGTACCCCGACCACGGCCGGGAGAGCACCCGGCAGTGGGCGGACGTCGCGCCACGCCCGGTCCGCCTCGATCAGCTCGTGACGACCAAGGGCCAACTCGACCTGGAGACGCTCCTCGCCGAGGACTCGACCTTCTACGGGGACCTCTTCGCCCACGTGGTGAAGTGGCGGGGCGATCTGTACCTGGAGGACGGGCTGCACCGGGCGGTCCGGGCCGCACTCCAACAACGACAGGTCCTGCACGCCCGCGTCCTCGAACTCGACTGAGCCGCACCCGCCGTGGCCCCGGGTCACGGCGGCGCCGCGTCCTTGCCCCTTTCGGGTCACGGGGTTCACCCTCGGATGATCGTTTAGTAGGCATTGCCGGCGCACGGCACTACGCTGCGCACATGAGCATGCTCACACCCCCCGGCATGGGCGGCGAGTACCGCATCACCGGGGGCAAGTACCCGCGGATGCGACGGGGGCCCCGCCGCGGCAGGGTCGTCCTGGCCTGCGTCGCCTCCCTCACCGCCGCGGGCGTGATCGGCTGGGGCACCCTCCAGCTCGTGGACGTCTTCACCGGCGGCGGGGACCGGGCCAGTGCCGCCTCCGGCTGCGCGGACGACGCCGCCCGGAAGGAGCCGGCCCCGGCGAAGCCCCGCGCGGTCGTCCTCCCGAAGCCCGCCGCGATCAAGGTCAACGTCCTCAACGCGACCCCGCGCAGCGGCCTCGCCAAGAAGACCGCCGACGAGCTGCGCAAACGCGGCTTCGCCATCGGCGAGGTGGGCAACGCCACCCGGCAGTACGACAAGAAGGTGCCCGGTCCGGCGCTGCTCCTCGGCGGGAAGTCCACCGCGAAGACCGCGCTGCCGGTGCTCGCCGCCCAGCTCGCCGGGGCCCAGCAGCGCACCGACGGCCGGGCCTCCGCCGAGGTCGACCTGATCATCGGCACGGCCTTCGGCAAGCTGGCCCCCGAGGCCGCCGCCACCCGCACCCTCGCCGCGCTGGCCGACCCGGCGCCGAGCCCCGCACCGTCCGCCGACCGGTCGGCGGACTGCCGCCGCTGACCCGCCCGCGGGCCCGCCGGACGGCGGCCCCGCGGCGCAGGGGCGCCCGGGACTACTCGGCGGTGCCGTACATCCGGTCGCCGGCGTCACCGAGGCCCGGCACGATGTAGCCCACCTCGTTGAGGCGCTCGTCCACCGAGGCCGTGACGACGGTGACCGGCGTCCCCGCGAGTTCCCGCTCCATCACCGCCACGCCCTCCGGCGCGGCCAGCAGCACCACGGCCGTGACGTCGTCGGCGCCGCGGCGGATCAGCTCCCGGATGGCGGCCACGAGCGTGCCGCCGGTCGCCAGCATCGGGTCCAGGACGTACACCTGACGGCCGGAGAGGTCCTCCGGCATCCGGGTGGCGTACGTGGACGCCTGGAGGGTCTCCTCGTCGCGGATCATGCCCAGGAAGCCCACCTCGGCGGTGGGCAGCAGGCGCACCATGCCGTCCAGCATCCCGAGCCCGGCCCGCAGGATGGGCACCACCAGCGGACGGGGGTGGGAGAGCTTCACCCCCGTGGTCGGGCAGACCGGCGTCTCGATGCTCACCCGTTCGGTCCGCACGTCGCGGGTCGCCTCGTAGGCGAGCAGGGTGACCAGTTCGTCGGCGAGCCGCCGGAAGGTCGGGGTGTCCGTGCGGCGGTCGCGCAGGGTGGTGAGCTTGTGGGCGACCAAGGGGTGGTCGACGACGTGGAGACGCATCCCCCCACAGTAACCGGGGCCGAAGCGGCCGATTCCGGCATCGAAACCGCCGATCGGGGGAAGGCGCGTCCCACACCGTCCCCGAGCAACCGGCGGACCGCCCGCGGACCGCCGGGGAGTGAGACGTCATGCCGAAACGATCCCGCAGTGGTGCGGAGAACGCCGGGACCCCGCCCGTCGACGCCGAACGCCGCCGGCGCCGCGCCCAGTTCCTCCGCGAACTCGTCGAGGCGAGGGAACTGCGCCGCCGGGTTCGGCCCCGTCGGGCGCGCGCGGCACGGATGCGACAAGCGATGCGCATGCGGACGTTCCGGGGCTGATCCCCCGCACCGCCGCGGCCGACACGAACGTGACGCCGAACACGTTCCCGGGGTCCGGAGGGCCTCGCCCCGCCGCCCCGCCCGGGACGCCCCGAGGGCCCGGGGCCCGCTTCCCGCCCGGGCGGGAACCGGCTCGCGAAGGGCGCGCGGAGGGTCGCGGCGGCGGTCGCCCGAGGTGGCGCGCACCCCGGGCGGAGCACGCGACGCGCACGCAGCGAGCCGAAGACCCCTCCTCCCGCTCCGGTTTCTGCCACGATTCCGACTGGGCGGGGCACGCGTACCGTTGGCCCCACCCGCAACCTCCGCCGGGGGGAACCCCAAGCGGCACGCCTCAGACCAGTGGGAGAGTCACGGTGTACTTCGCCGCACTGCTCGCGCGCACCGAAGACGGGTGGGAAGCGAGCGACACGGAACTGGACGATGTGGAGTCCCTGTCGGACCTGACCGACCTGGCCCGCGAAGCCTCGCAGGACGACGACACGGTCCTCGTCCTCCTCGAACAGGAGGACGCGTGGTTCGGGGTCGTCCGGGTCGACGGTGAGGACGACCCCCGCCTGTACGTCTCGGACGCCGTCGCCGCGTCCCGCAGCTCGTACGGGGAGATCCTGACGAACGAACTGATCGGACGGGAGTACGGCGACGACGACGACCTCGACTCCCTCGATCTCGACGGCACGGAGGACGGTGAGCCGGAGGGCTCGACCTCCGGAGGAGAGGAGTCCGGGGCCGGGACCGACGCCGAGGAGGCGGTGGCCACCGGACCCCTCGGGGACGCGAACCTCCTCGACGACCTCGGCGTCTCCGACCGGGAACTGCGCGCGCTCGACCCGGGCGACGCCCTGGGCGGGATCGCCGAGGCCCTCGGGGCCTCGGAGCTCCTCGAAGCGGTGCGCTGACCTCGCGGCCCGGCGGCACCGGCCCGGTGGCGGGCGCCGGTGCCGCCGGGCGCCGGTAGGTTGGCCACCGTGAGCGATGCGGTGCGCGGCCCCTGGGAGGGGGCCATGAGGACGGCCCTGGAGCAGGCACGGGCGGCACTCGCCGGGGGCGACGTCCCGGTGGGCGCCGTGGTGCTGGGCCCGCGGGGCGACACCCTCGCCACCGGCCACAACGACCGGGAGGCCACCGGCGACCCCACGGGCCACGCGGAGATCGTCGCCATCCGGCGGGCGGCCACCGCGCTCGGCGACTGGCGCCTCGCCGACTGCACCCTGGTGGTCACCCTGGAGCCCTGCACGATGTGCGCGGGCGCCCTCGTCCAGTCCCGTCTGGACCGCGTGGTCTACGGCGCCCGCGACGAGAAGGCCGGCGCCGCCGGCTCCCTCTGGGACGTGGTCCGCGACCGCCGGCTCAACCACCGCCCGGAGGTCGTCGCCGGCGTCCTCGCCGAGGAGTGCGGCCGACTGCTCACCGACTTCTTCCGCACCGGCCGCTGACCCCCGCCCCACCGCCCCGGACCGGGCGGCAACCGGATTTCGGCGCACGCCCGACCTTGGGGTAAGGTCTCTCCCGGTAGCGTGTCCGAGCGGCCGAAGGAGCTCGCCTCGAAAGCGAGTGTGGCGTAACCCGTCACCGAGGGTTCAAATCCCTCCGCTACCGCTCTCACACCCTCTGATCTGCGGAAACGCAATCAGGGGGTGTTCTGCGTGGTGATGTGCCAGCACGGTGGCCCTCGCGCCTCCTCCATCCTCCTCCTTGCCGGGCCTGGCACGAGGCATGTCCGGTCGCCCCATCCCCGTCGATCCCTCTGCGCCATGCCTGGGGCAGGCCCGATGAATCCCAGCACGACGGAGTGGATGTGCTGGAGGCCCGGTGAAGAGCAATCTGCCGACCAAGCCGGACGATGTGGTGGACCGGGACCGGGAGTGGCAGCCCGTTCACCACACCCCCTGCTGGTGATCGACGAGCTGCCGTATCTGCTCCAGCACTCACCCGAGATCCCAGGGCTGCTCCAGCAGCTCTACGACGAGCGTCAGCGCGGCGCCCGGCCCGGGGCCGGACCGGGCCCGCGCCTGATCCCGTGCGGCTCCGCGACGAGCGTCATGCACGAGCTGCTCTCAGGGACGAAACCGCTGCGCGGCCGGGCCGTCGTCGACGTGCGCCTCGGCCCCTTCGACTACCGGGCCAGCCGGGACTTCTGGCAGATCGAAGACCAGCTGACCGCGCTGAAGGTGCACGCCGTTCTCGGCGGGGCACCCGGCTACCGTCCGGTGGCCGCCCGCCCGCACCCCGACGACGGATTCGACGGATGGCTTGCCCGGACGCTCCTTGACCCGGGCCGGGCGGTGTACTCACGGACCGAGACCGAGCATCTGCTGCGCGAGGATCCGAGGATCACGCAGCACACGCTGTACTACGACACCCTCACCTCGCCCGACCGCAGCCCCCGCCGCGTCCCGCAGCCGGTTCGGTCGACGTTCGGTGCGTCCGCACGGGCCCGGCGTGCGGGGCCCGGCGGGACGGAGACGCCCGCCCCCTCCGGCTCCCCCGAGGAACCGCAGGTGGAGCCGGTGCGCACCGGGCAGCGGGCACGGCCCCGGGGCGCGGGGGTACCGCTCGCCCCTGACCGAAACCGGGCCTCCCCACGGGGCCCGCGGTGCGCGGGCGTTGACCGGGCACCGAGGGCGCGGTTGCATGCTGCTCCTCCGCCGGTGCGGTACCGGCGGAGGAGACCCCCTGGGGGGAACATGAGAGGGAACACGAACCGGGGCACCACCACACGGGTGCGAGCCGCACTGGGCATCGCCGTCGTCTGTTCGCTCACGGCCTTGCCGCCCGGCGCGGCATCGGCCGCGCCGGCGGACGCGGGGGACAACCGCCGGACCGGCGTCGAGCGGGTCAGCGTCGCGGCCGACGGCACCCAGGCCAACGGCGACTCCTCCGCCGCCTCGATCGCACCGGCCGGCCACCGCATCGTCTTCTCGTCGTACGCCGACAACCTCACCCCCGGCGGCGGGGGGAGGAACGAGGCGGTGTTCGTCCGCGAGTCGGCGACCGGACAGAACAGGAAGTTCGACTGGGGCCCGGCGGGGCCGGGGATGCTCAGCAGCGACGGGCAGATCGTCGCCCACCTGGGATACCGGTTCGACCACATGGCCCTCTACCAATCGCACCTGGACAGGGGGTGGTGGACGGCCTACACCTGCTCGATCCACACCTGCGAGGCGGCGATGGGCACGGGCCAGGAGCACCAGGCGTTCGGCGTCGGCTTCCGGCGCCCGGAGACCAACCAGCGCATCGAGATCCGCGACGCCGCCCTCGGCGGAGCCCTGCGGACCATCGACGTCGTCCACAACACCGCACCCACCCGACCGTCCGTCAGCGCCGACGCCGGCGTCCTCGCCTACCAGGACGGCGGGGAACGGGACGTCTTCCTGTGGCAGCGGACGAGCAACGCCGTCGCCGGCCCGATCGAGGGTCCGGCCAAGGCCGCGTCGCTGGTCCAACTCAGTGACGACGGCAGCAAGGTCGTCTACCTCTCGGGCCCCGACACCCACGTCCACGACACCGCCTCGGGCACCGCCCTGTTGGTCCCCGGCGTGCAGGGCGTGGCCATCGACCCCACCGGCCGCTACCTGCTCCACACCCCGTCCGGCACGACGGGACCGGCCCCGCTCGCCCTGCGCGACCTGGAGACGGGCACCGACGAGATCGTCACCGACCGGCCCGCCTCGGCCGGGATCGACGCCGTCAGCACGGGCGGACGTCAGGTGGTCTTCACCTCCGCGGCCGACGACCTCGTGCCCGGCGACACCAACGGCAGGACGGACGTCTTCCTCCGCACCCTCCGGTAGCCGCCCCGGCTGCCGTCCCCCGGGAACGGATGAGCCCCGTGACGCCTTCCCCCACGAAGGCGTCACGGGGCCGGTCGTTGGCGGGAGGGACGGCGACGGGGGTTCGCCGCCCCTCCCATGAGGACGCTCCCCAAGCCCGGACCGTCACCAGGGGACACACGGTGCGCTCCGGGCCCCGCAGAGGGGCTCGTCCCTGAGCCCCTCGCGGGTTCCTGCCAGACCCCGCCGGGCTCAGGTAACAGCCTGCCGCAGCGCCGGCCGCCGCACGATGGACAAAGGGCCTCCATGGGAGGGCCGTTGGTCCCGGGTTACACTGCACCGCCGGTGACGGGGGACGTGCCAGGCTGGACGACAGGGGAGGGCACCACCGTGGTGCACGCGAAAAAGATCGCTTTGTACGTCGTCGTCGTCTTCTTGCTCTACGTGATCATCACGGACCCGGCCCAGGCTGCGGATTACGTGCAGATAGGCTTCGAAGGCATCTCGAACGCCGCCCAGGCCATCGGCGACTTCATGACCTGGGTCGCCAACGGCGGCGAGTAGCCGCACCTCCGCCCGGCCCCGCGGGGCCGGCGTTCCGTTCCGCCGAGGAGTTCCCGTGATCCGTCACCTCGTCCTGTTCAAGCTCAACGACGGCGTGCGGCGCGACGACCCGCGCGTGGTCGCCGGGGTCGAGGCGTTCCGCGCGCTGGGCGGCCAGATCCCGGAGCTGGCCTCGTGGGAGTGCGCCTGGAACGTCACCGACCGGCCCATCGCCTACGACTTCGCGATCAACTCGTCGGTGGCCGACACGGACGCGCTCCAGCGGTACATCGACCACCCCGCCCACCAGGCCGCGGCGGCCCGGTGGCGCGAGTTCGCGACCTGGGTCCTGGTCGACTACCCGTTCTGAGCCCCTCCGGGCCGCGGACCTCCCGGTCCCGCCACCGCCTGCCGGTCCCCGCGCACCGAGCGGCGACACTCCCGCCCTCCACGGCCACCGTGGAGGGCTTTTCCCTGGGGAAACATGTCGCCCAACACGGCGTTTTAGGGTGCTTGCACACAGTGCACATGTCTTGTGATGCTATGACCGCTTTTGCAGGATGGTGACCCACCGTGGGAAGCCCGGGGGGACCAGCGCGACGAAGGGGTGGCGTTGACCGTGCCGGCCAGTACTGCGCCTCGCCAGGCTCCACCCCGGAACACCCCGGGCGCCGGTTCCGGCGCCCCCCGCGGCCCCGCCGAACGGACCGGGGGGCAGGAGGAGCAGGGGGAGCAGTCCGACCCCACGGCCTCCCCCGCCCCATCCGGCACAGCAGTCGCACACCTTGCGCCCCATGCACACCCCCTCGCGCCCCATGCACACCAGATTGCGCCCTCCACCCGCACCCACGCGCCCCATGAACTCCGGAACGCCCCCTGTGCCCCCGGGGGGCTCCGGACCCCCTCCCGGACCCCCCCGGAGCCTGCCCCGCCGGCCGGCTCCGCACCCGCCGTGCCCCACGCGCCCGCACCGGACGAGCCGCCCTCCGAGGCTCCCGCGCCCCCGCGCCGGGGCGCCGACACCCGGGCCCTCACCCAGGTCCTGTTCGGGCAGCTCCGGCACCTGGAACCGGGCACCCCCGAGCACACCCGGGTGCGCTGCGCGCTGATCGAGGCCAACCTGCCGCTGGTGCGGTACGCGGCGGGCCGGTTCCGTAGCCGCAACGAGCCGATGGAGGACGTCGTCCAGGTCGGCACCATCGGCCTGATCAACGCGATCGACCGCTTCGACCCGGACCGGGGCGTGCAGTTCCCGACCTTCGCGATGCCCACCGTGGTGGGCGAGATCAAACGGTACTTCCGCGACAACGTGCGCACCGTCCACGTGCCGCGCCGGCTGCACGAACTGTGGGTGCAGGTCAACGGGGCGACGGAGGACCTGACCACCAGCTTCGGGCGCTCGCCCACCACCGCCGAGATCGCCGAGCGGCTGCGGATCACCGAGGACGAGGTGCTCGCCTGCATCGAGGCCGGCCGCTCGTACCACGCGACCTCGCTGGAGGCCGCCCAGGAGGGCGACGGACTGCCCGGGCTGCTGGACCGCCTCGGCTACGAGGACCCGGCCCTGGACGGGGTCGAACACCGCGACCTGGTCCGGCACTTGCTCGTCCAACTCCCCGAGCGGGAACAGCGCATCCTGCTGCTGCGCTACTACAGCAATCTGACCCAGTCGCAGATCAGCGCGGAGCTGGGCGTCTCCCAGATGCACGTGTCCCGGTTGCTGGCCCGGAGCTTCGCGCGACTACGATCCGCAAACAGGATCGAGGCGTAGCCGGATCGGGTTGCACCCTCCGTGCGCCGGTCCGCGCCCAACAGGCCGCACATACCATCAAATCGGCACGAAACCCCCGAGTGGCTCGCGACAGGATGTCGACAAGTCACTACAGCGTGTTGCCGACATGTGACATTCTTCCGGCAGCGCGTTTGCCGGACCCCAGGCTCCGGTATTCAGGTGGAGGCTACGTTCCTTCGGGAACGGCCGGCCGCCGACCGTCAGCGACCTCAAGGGGGTGGCATGTCCGCAGAACAGGGCAGCTCGAAGGTGCTCACGCTCACGAAGAGCGAATCCGCGCCCGCCGAGCTCCACGGCTCCGAGACCTCGCAATCCCCCGTCGCCCCCGGGTCCGTCACGCTCGTCGAGCCCCCGGAGGTGCCGGCCGCTCCGGTTGCCATCGACACCCGGACCCTGTCCCGGTCCCTGTTCCTGCGGCTCGCCGCGCTGGACGAGAACAGCCCCGAACGCGCCTACGTCCGCGACACCCTGATCGAGCTGAACCTCCCGCTGGTGCGGTACGCCGCGGCCCGCTTCCGCAGCCGCAACGAGCCGATGGAGGACATCGTCCAGGTCGGCACCATCGGCCTGATCAAGGCGATCGACCGCTTCGACTGCGAACGCGGCGTGGAGTTCCCGACGTTCGCGATGCCGACCGTGGTCGGGGAGATCAAGCGCTTCTTCCGGGACACCTCCTGGTCGGTGCGGGTGCCCCGCCGGCTCCAGGAGCTGCGGCTGGCCCTCACCAAGGCCAGCGACGAGCTGTCCCAGAAGCTCGACCGCTCGCCCACCGTCCCCGAACTCGCCGCGGTGCTCGGGGTGTCCGAGGAGGACGTGGTCGACGGACTGGCCGTGGGCAACGCCTACACGGCCTCGTCACTGGACTCCCCCGCCCCCGAGGACGACGGCGGCGAGGGCTCCCTCGCGGACCGCCTGGGCTACGAGGACACCGCCCTGGAGGGCGTCGAGTACCGCGAGTCCCTGAAGCCGCTGCTCGCCAAGCTCCCGCCGCGCGAACGGCGGATCATCATGCTGCGGTTCTTCGCGAACATGACCCAGTCGCAGATCGGCGAGGAGGTCGGCATCTCCCAGATGCACGTCTCCCGACTGCTCACCCGCACCCTCGCCCAGCTGCGCGACGGACTGCTGATCGCCGACTGAACCGGCGTCCGAAGGACACCGCCCGGCCCGGGGAACGCACCCGGCCCCGGACCACCCGCGCACGCCGACCGGGCCCTCGAAGGGATGCTTCGAGGGCCCGTCAGTCGTGCGTCCGCGCGCGGACGCTCAGCCCAGCGCCAGCCAGGCGACGCCCACCAGGACCACGACGCCGACGAGGACACCGAGGATCAGACCGACCCGCGGACCGGAGGACGAGGAGGCCGCCGCCCGGGCCGCACTCCGGGAGGTGCCGCCTTCGTCGACGAAGGCGCGGAACATCTGGGTGCTGCCCGCGGGGTCGTTGCCGCCCTGAGGACCGTGCGGGGCTTGGGGGTTCTGTGCCATGGGGCAGGACACTAGCCGAATCGGCGGAGCCGTCCCAAGAGCGGGGTCGGCCCCCGGCCGCCCCGGCCTCCCGCATCGAGCCGCACCGGCCCCGCCCGCCCCTTCCGCCCCCTCCTTCCCTTCTCGTCCACGGATTGCGGCGCGCGCCACCCCCACCGCCTGCGTTCCCCGGCCCGCCCCGGGAGGTTTGCCAGGTTTTTAGCCACCCCTCCCCCCTTACATTGCCTGCGGCAACCAATTAACCTCTATGGTTGCTCTAAGCAACAAAACGAGGGAGGGTCATGGCCGCGCGGTCCGCCTATGCCGAACTGGTCCGGCAACTCAACGCCGTGGGCGCGGTGAACCGGGGGCTCGCCCGGCTGCTCCCCGCCGACTGCCCCGCCGGGGCGGCGGCCGTGCTGCACGTCCTGGCCCGCGAGGGGGAACTGCGCAGCGGCCGGCTCGCCGAACTGCTGGCGGTGGACCCCTCGGTGAGCAGTCGGCACGTCACCCACGTCACCGACCGCGGCTGGGTCGCCCGCTCGCCCGACCCCCTCGACGGACGGTCCCGCCTGCTGCGCCTCACCTCCTCGGGCGAGGCGCAGCTCGCCGACCTCCGCGCCCGCTGCACCCGGGACCTCGCCCGCCGGCTCGGCGACTGGTCCGAGGACGAGATCACCCAACTCACCACCCTGCTGGCCCGGCTCCGCGCCGAGTTCGACGGACCACGGACCACCGGCGCACCGACCGCGAACGGCGGCCGAGAACAGGAACGGACCCGCGCATGACCACCACACCGACCGGGGTGCGCGAAGGCGCCGGCGCCCGTGCGGAGCACCACGACACCGCTCCCGCCATGAGCCACCGGCAGATCATGGAGGCCCTGTCGGGTCTGATGCTCGGCATGTTCGTGGCGATCCTGTCGTCCACCATCGTCACCAACGCCCTGCCCGAGATCATCGGTGACCTCGGCGGCGGCCAGAGCGCCTACACCTGGGTGGTCACCGCGGCCCTGCTCGCCATGACCGCCAGCACCCCGCTGTGGGGCAAGCTCGCCGACCTGTTCTCCAAGAAGCTGCTGATCCAGATATCCCTGGTCATCTACGCGGCCGGCTCGATCGTCGCCGGACTCGCCCAGAACACCGGCACCCTCATCGCCTGCCGGGTGGTCCAGGGCATCGGCGTCGGCGGGCTCTCCGCGCTCGCCCAGATCGTGATCGCCGCGATGATCTCGCCCCGTGAGCGGGGCCGGTACAGCGGTTACCTCGGCGCCAACTTCGCCGTGGCGACCGTCGGCGGACCCCTGCTCGGCGGGGTGATCACCGACACGGAGTGGCTCGGCTGGCGCTGGTGCTTCTACGTCGGGGTGCCGTTCGCGGTGCTCGCGATGGTGCTGCTCCAGAAGACCCTGCGGCTGCCCGTGGTGCGCAAGCGGAACGTCCGCATCGACTGGACCGGCGCGTTCCTCGTCACCGCCGCCGTCTGCCTGCTGCTGGTCTGGGTCACCTTCGCCGGCGACGCCTTCCCCTGGTCGTCCTGGCAGACCGCGCTGATGGTCGGCGGGGCGCTGCTGCTCGGCACGGCCTTCGTCCTGGTGGAGCGCCGGGCCGCCGACCCCGTCATCCCGCTGCGGCTGTTCCGGAACCGGACGATCACCCTCGCCTCGCTCGCCTCCCTCTTCATCGGCGTCGCGATGTTCACCGGCTCGGTCTTCTTCAGCCAGTACTTCCAGCTGGCGCGCGGGCAGTCCCCCACCTCGTCCGGGCTGCTGACGATCCCCCTGATCGCCGGACTGTTCGTCTCCTCGACGGCGTCCGGGCTGATCATCACCCGCACCGGGAAGTGGAAGGCGTGGCTGCTCGCCGGCGGGGTGCTGCTGACCGCCGGGCTGGGCCTGCTGGGCGGGCTGCGGCAGGACACCCCGTACGCGTACATCGCCCTGTCCATGGCCCTCACCGGGCTGGGCATCGGCATGATGATGCAGAACCTGGTGCTCTGCACCCAGAACCAGGTGGGGCCCGAGGACCTCGGGGCGGCCAGTTCGGTGGTGACGTTCTTCCGCTCGCTGGGCGGCGCGGTCGGCGTCTCGGCGCTCGGCGCGCTCCTCTCCCTGCGGGTCGACCACCACGTGCGCGAGGGGTTCGCCGCGCTCGGCACCGCCCCCGCCCCGGGCGCCGGCGACGGCGCCCTGCCCGACCTCGACGCGCTGTCCGGACCGGTGCGCACGGTGCTGGAGGGGGCGTACGGGCACGGGATCGGGGACGTGTTCCTGGTCTCCGCCCCGCTGGCCGCCGCGGCGCTGCTGCTCGCGCTGTTCATCCGGGAGGTGCCGCTGCGGGGCCGCCGGGGCTGACCGCGGACCGCTGGTCAGCCCGTACCGGCGTCCCGGGCGTGCCGTTCGATCATGGCCTCGATGCCGGCGACGATCAGCTCCAGGGCGAAGGAGAAGTCCCGCTCCCGCATCTCCTCGACGGTGTCCCCGCCGCGCGCCTCCATCAGCTCGGCCGCCGAGTCCCACAGGACGGCCATCCCCGGTTCGTCGGAGATCGCCCCCATGGCCTCGCGGTGGTACTCGTCCTGGGTGCGGCCCGCTTCGGCGCACCGCTGGATGTAGTGGCCCTCGACGGTCCCGAAGCCGTACACGAACTGGAAGACCGCGGCGATCGCCCCCGTCTGCCCCTGCGCGGGCAGCCCCGTGGAGCGCACGATCTCCTGCACCGTGCGGGAGAACTCCAGGGAGTTCGGCCCGACGTTGAGGAAGTGCCCGGCCAGCGCCGACAGCCACGGGTGGCGCACCAGCAGCGCCCGGTACTCGCGGGCGGTGGCCCGCAGCAGTTCGCGCCACTGGGCGCGGCGGGCCGCGGGGTCCTGTGGCAGGGCGGGCAGGCGCAGTTCGCCGGTGGCCGCGTCCAGGGCCAGTTCCAGCAGGTCGTCCTTGGTGTCGACGTACCAGTAGACGGACATCGCGGTGACGTTCAGTTCGGCGGCCAGCCGGCGCATCGAGAACTTCGCCGGCCCCTGGGCGTCCAGCATCCGCACCGTGGTCCGCGTGATGAGGTCCCGGTCCAGGCCGGACGGGGACGGCTGGGCGCCGCGGCGCCGCGATGACGACGAACGCTCCCAAGGACGCGTCCCGCTTGCGGGCTGCGGCCGACTTCGTCAGGGTCCAGAGCACCGACGCCCTGCTCCCGCTC
>NZ_JBEOWM010000068.1:0-29238 GCF_040296045.1 Streptomyces sp. NPDC002490
TCACGCTCCCCACGGCATCCAGCCGCGCAAGAAAACGCTCCCGCAACCCCGCAAGATCATCGCGTCCAACAGCCACGGTCCTCGCAACTCCCACAGATCGCGGGTGTTGCGAGGACCGATAGAACCCAAGGAGGACGGCGGGCCCTTCACTTCGTTCCCGCAGGTCGGATGCTGTGCACCCGGGCATCAGCCCGATCCGACGAACACCACCAGCAGCAGCCACACCACCGGGGCGGTGGGCAGCAGCGAGTCCAGCCGGTCCATGATGCCGCCGTGACCGGGCAGCAGGGTGCCCATGTCCTTGATGCCGAGGTCCCGCTTGATCATGGACTCGCCGAGGTCGCCCAGGGTGGCGCTGACCGCCACCGCGAGGCCCAGCAGCAGTCCCTGCCACCAGGAGCCGCCGTCGATCAGGAACTCCATGCACAGCGCACCCGCGACCATCGCGAAGCCGATCGCCCCGAAGAGCCCCTCGCGGGTCTTTCCCGGGCTGATCCGCGGTGCGAGCTTGTGCGTGCCGAAGCGCCAGCCGACCGCGTAGGCGCCGGTGTCGCTGACGACTGTCAGCACCAGGAAGGTCAGCACCCGCCAGGCACCGTCGTCCGCGGTGAGCAGCAGCGCCACGAACGTCGCCAGGAACGGGACGTAGAAGGTCGCGAAGACCCCCGCCGTCACGTCCCTGAGGTAGCCGTCCGGAGGACGGGCCATCCGCCACACCAGGACCGCGAGCGCGGTGAGCGCGGTAGCCGCCCAGGCTCCCCGGGCACCGCCCGCGTACCCGGCGACGACCATCGCGGCGCCTCCGACCACGAGCGGAACGAGCGGGGCGTCGATGCCCTTGCGTTCCTTCAGCCGGCTGGTCAGCTCCCACAGGCCGACGACGACCGCGACGACGAGGACCCCGACGAACACGGCCTTCACCACGAACAGCGAGGCGGCGATCACCGCACCGAGCCCCAGCCCGACCCCTATGGCGGCGCCCAGGTCCCGTCCCGCGCTCTTCTTCTGCGGGGCGGGGGGCGTCTGGGGGGCGTTGGGCATGGGCTCCTGTGGCATCCGCGGCGCCGTCCGGTGCTGGCCCCGGTCGGCACCGGGTTCCTGCGGGACGCCGCCCGGCGAAGCGGTGCCCCGGCCCTGTGACCCCGCGTCGTCGACGGGCACGACCGGCATGGGCTGGGTCCGCCCCGACCGCACGAGGTCATGCGCATCGTACGCAGGGACGGCCGGCGCCGCCGCTCGACCGCCACCGACGGGGGACGGCGGGCCGGAGACCGGGGCGGGGCGGCGGGCGGCGGGCGCCTCGGGGGGCAGCAGGGCCGCTCCCCGGGCGTCCGCGACGACGGGTCCCGCGGGTGCGGCCCGCGGCGGGACGACACCGCTGCCGTACCCCTGGCCGGACCCGTGGTCCTGGGACGGCCCGTGGCCGGGTCGCTGATCGGTCGGGAGCCCCGGTCCCGCGTGCCCGGCCCGCGAGGACGCTCCCCAGGAAGAGTCGTTCATCAGACTTCGAGCAGCTCGGCTTCCTTGTGCTTCAGCAGCTCGTCCACCTGGGCGACGTACTTGGAGGTGGTGTCGTCCAGCTCCTTCTCGGCGCGGCGGCCCTCGTCCTCGCCGACCTCGCCGTCCTTGACGAGCTTGTCGATCGCTTCCTTGGCCTTGCGGCGCACGGAGCGGATCGAGATCTTGGAGTCCTCCGCCTTGCCCTTGGCGACCTTGATGTAGTCGCGGCGGCGCTCCTCGGTCAGCTCCGGGAAGGTCACCCGGATGATGTTGCCGTCGTTGCTCGGGTTGACGCCGAGGTCCGAGTCCCGGATCGCCTGCTCGATGTTGCGCAGCGCGCTCTTGTCGAACGGGGTCACGATGGCCATGCGCGGTTCGGGCACGGAGAACGAGGCGAGCTGGTTGATCGGCGTCATCGCGCCGTAGTAGTCCGCCACGATCTTGTTGAACATCGCCGGGTGCGCACGGCCGGTGCGGATCGCGGCGAAGTCCTCCTTGGCGACCACGACGGCCTTCTCCATCTTCTCCTCGGCTTCGAGGAGGGTCTCTTCGATCACCACTTGCTCCTGCGTGTCTTGAGTAGGCCCAGCTCCGGTGGTGGGGCCGGCCGCGTCGCGTCTGTCCCCTGCACGGTGTCCGACCGTCAGGGCTTTGTCCATCCCCTGTCCGTGCCACTCGCCCCCCGAGGGGAACCCGGTGGCAGCGCCCTCGGTGGGCACGGACCGGGGGTCGGCTCGGGGGCGGTCAGGCTCCGGCGTGCTGCTCGCCGACCAGGGTGCCGATCTTCTCACCCTTGACCGCGCGTGCGATATTGCCCTCCGCGAGCAACTCGAACACGAGGATGGGCAGCCGGTTGTCGCGGCACAGGGTGATCGCGGTGGCGTCGGCGACCTTCAGGTCCCGGGTGATGACCTCGCCGTAGCCGAGGGAGTCGAACTTCACCGCGTCCGCGTTGGCCTTCGGGTCGGAGTCGTAGACCCCGTCCACGCCGTTCTTCCCCATGAGCAGGGCCTCGGCGTCGATCTCCAGGGCCCGCTGGGCGGCCGTGGTGTCGGTGGAGAAGTACGGCATGCCCATGCCGGCGCCGAAGATGACGACCCGGCCCTTCTCCAGGTGGCGCACGGCCCGCAGCGGGATGTACGGCTCGGCCACCTGCGCCATGGTGATGGCGGTCTGCACCCGGGAGTCGATGCCCTCCTTCTCCAGGAAGTCCTGGAGGGCGAGGCAGTTCATCACGGTGCCCAGCATGCCCATGTAGTCCGAACGGGCACGGTCCATCCCGCGCTGCTGGAGTTCCGCGCCCCGGAAGAAGTTGCCGCCGCCGATGACGACGGCGATCTGGAAGCCGTCACGGACGACCGCGGCGATCTCCCGGGCGATCTTGTGCACCACGTCGGGGTCGACGCCCAGCCCCCCGCCGCCGGCGAACGCCTCGCCGGAAAGCTTCAACATGAACCGCCCGGCGGCCGTGCCGCCGTCGCTTCTCGCGCTCTTCGCGTCCTTCTCGCCGGTCCCGGCCTGGGTGGTCATGGGTTCTCCTCGTGGTGCACATGCGAAGAAGGCCATTGCCGGTGGGTGTGGTGGCAACCCGTGCGCGGCAATGGCCTCCTCGTCAGATCTGCGGTCCTCCGTCGCGTACGCGGTTCGTACGCGGGCGACCCCGTAGACCCTAGCGGGGTCTACGGGCGATCGCGGTAGGGACTCAGATGCCGACCTTGATGCGCGAGAAGCGCTTCAGGGTGACACCGGCCTCGTTCAGGACCTGCTGGACGGACTTCTTGGCGTCGAGCGCGTACGACTGCCCCAGGAGGGTGGCCTCCTTGTAGAAGCCGTTGACGCGACCCTCGACGATCTTCGGGATGGCCGCCTCGGGCTTGCCCTCGTTGCGGGTGGTCTCCTCGGCGACGCGGCGCTCGGCCTCGACGACCTCGGCCGGGACGTCCTCGCGGGCGAGGTACTTCGGCGCGAAGGCGGCGATGTGCTGCGCGATGCCCTTGGCGACCTCGGCGTTCGGGGCGTCCAGCTCGACCAGGACGCCGATCTGCGGGGGCAGGTCGGGCATGGTGCGGTGCATGTACGCGGTGACGTAGGCGCCGGAGAACTGCGCGAAGCGGTCGAGGACGATCTTCTCGCCGAGGTTGGCGTTGGCCTCGTCCACGTACGCCTGCACGGTCTTGCCGGGCTCGATCTCGGAGGCCAGCAGGGCCGCGATGTCGGCCGGCGAGGTGGCGGCGACGTGCGCGGCCAGCGCGTTGGCGACGGCCTGGAACTTCTCGCCCTTGGCGACGAAGTCCGTCTCGCACTTCAGCTCCAGGATGACCCCGGAGGTGTTGTCGTCGGCGATGACGGAGACCACGGCGCCGTTCTCGGCGGAGCGGCCCTCACGCTTGGCGACGCCCTTCTGGCCCTTGACGCGGAGCAGCTCCACGGCCTTCTCGACGTTGCCGTCGGCCTCGTCGAGAGCCTTCTTGCAGTCCATCATGCCGGCGCCGGTGAGCTCGCGGAGCTTCTTGACGTCGGCGGCGGTGTAGTTCGCCATGAGTCTGAAATCTTTCTCGAAGTCTGGGAGATCGAGGACCTGCGGACGGTCGACGGCCGAGGGGCCGGGACCGCCGCGCGGGTCCGGATCCGGAGGGCGGGTGACGGCGGGGCGGAGGTGTGCCCTCCCGCCCCGCCGTGCGCCCTTCAGATCCTCGGCCGGGTGGGTCAGCCCTGCTCGGCGGCGGGGGCCTCGGCGGCCGGCGCCTCGGTGGCGGGGGCCTCCGCGGCCGGCGCCTCGGCGACGGGGGTCTCCGCGGCCGGCTCGGCGGCGGGGGCCTCGGCCGGAGCGGCCTCGTCGGCCTTCTTCTCGCCCTCGAGCAGGTCGCGCTCCCACTCGGCGAGCGGCTCGCCGGCGGCCTTGTCGCCCGGCTTCGAGTCACCGGTGGCGACGCCGGAGCGGGCGATGAGGCCCTCGGCGACGGCATCGGCGATCACACGGGTGAGCAGCGTGACGGAGCGGATCGCGTCGTCGTTGCCCGGGATCTTGTAGTCGACCTCGTCGGGGTCGCAGTTGGTGTCCAGGATCGCCACGACCGGGATGTTCAGCTTGCGGGCCTCGCCGACGGCGATGTGCTCCTTCTTGGTGTCCACGATCCAGACGGCGCTGGGCACCTTCTGCATCTCGCGGATACCGCCGAGGGTCTTCTCCAGCTTGGCCTTCTCGCGCGAGAGCACGAGGAGTTCCTTCTTGGTCAGACCGGACGCGGCGACGTCCTCGAAGTCGATCTGCTCCAGCTCCTTGAGCCGCTGCAGACGCTTGTAGACGGTCGAGAAGTTGGTGAGCATGCCGCCCAGCCAGCGCTGGTTGACGAAGGGCATGCCGACGCGGGTGGCCTGCTCGGCGATGGCCTCCTGCGCCTGCTTCTTGGTGCCGACGAACATGACCGTGCCGCCGTGGGCGACGGTCTCCTTGACGAACTCGAAGGCGCGGTCGATGTACGACAGCGACTGGAGCAGGTCGATGATGTAGATGCCGTTGCGCTCGGTGAAGATGAAGCGCTTCATCTTCGGGTTCCAGCGACGGGTCTGGTGACCGAAGTGGACGCCGCTCTCCAGCAGCTCCCGCATCGTGACGACGGCCATGGCCGTGTTCTCCTTGGTACTCGGTTGTCGCGTCCGCCGGACGGCGATCGCGCCTGACGCCCCGGTGCGCCGTGCCACGAAGGACCGAGGGGCGCGGACACCGCCACACTGCGGGGGCGGATGTCGGGGCGTGCGAAGTCGACCCGGTGACCCGGGTCGCCACAGAAAGTGTACGGGACCCTGAACCTTCCGGGTGACGCCCCTGTCCACAACCGGCGGGTTGTCCACAGATCGTCCGCCGTCGCCCCACGGAACGTGTCGAACCGGCACCGTGGAGGGGCGGCCCGACGCCTCCTTCGGCACGGGTGCCCTGTTCGGGCGGCGGGCCCGCGGAGCACGCGGCACGGGCGTGTCGGGCACGGCGGATCGGGGGTAGGGGCATGCGTCGGTGCGGGCGACGGAGCGGTGATCGGGGGGCACGGCCGCGGTTCACGGCTCGGGCGGGGCGGATCGGGAGGGGAGCGCTCGCCGCGTCGGCACTGGCGGTCCTGCTCGTCCCGGTCGGGGCGGGAGTGGTCACGGGACCGCCGCCCCCGCCGCGGAGCGGGGCCTTCGGCCTCGCCGGCACCACGGACGCCCCGGGGTCGGCGGGCCCGACCGACGACGGGCGGGCGGCGGGTTCCGGGGACGGGCCCGCCGGGAGCCCGGCGGCGGCCGGGGCGCCCGTGGTGGCGGTGGCGTGGCCGCTGGCGCCGCGCCCCCGGGTCGTGCGGGGCTGGGAGCCGCCGCCCACCCCGTACGCGGCGGGCCATCGCGGAGTGGACCTCTCCGCGGCGGCGGGGGCGGCGGTGCGGGCCGTGGCGCCGGGTCGGGTGGTGCACGCCGGGCCGGTCGGGGGCCGGGGCGTGGTCGTCGTGGAGCTGAGCGGCACGGGCACCCCGCCGCTGCGCCTCACCCACGAACCGGTGCGGCCCGAGGTGCGGCGCGGCGATCGCGTGGCGCCCGGGGACGTCCTCGGGCGGCTGGAGCCGACCGGTTCGCACTGCACCGATCCGTGCCTGCACTGGGGGCTGCGCCGGGAGCGGAGCTACCTCGACCCGCTGTCGATCCTCGCGCCGCACCTGCTGCGCGGGGCCGCGCCGCGGCTGCTGCCCCTGGCTCCGGCGGTGCCCGTCGCCTCCCGGGCCGCGGGGTGACCGGCAGCGCCGCCCGGGACGGGCCCGGGCGGCGGAGGGGGTCAGCCCCGGATGCCGCGCAGGGCCATGGCGACCGCGGCGTCCGCGATCTCGACGGGGTCCTCCACCGCGCCGAACTCGACCCGGCGGGCCGCCGCGTCGACGATGCCCTGGAGGAGCATCGCCGCGAGCCGCGGCTGGTCGTGGCCCGTGTCGCGCAGGGCTTCGGCGAGCATCGTCACCAGCCCGCCGTGGGCGGCGCGGATCTTCTCCCGCGCCCCGTCGTCGAGCTCGCTCGCGGAGATCGCGACGACGGCGCGGTGCCGCCGGTCCCCGACCAGGTCGAGTTGGCGGCGCACATACGCCTCGATCTTGCCCTCGGGGCCCTCGGCGAGCGCCATCGCGCCCTCGACCTCGGCGGCCCAGACCGGGAAGTCCACCGCGCACAGTTCCTCGACCACGGCCGCGCGCGACTTGAAGTACTCGTACACCGAGGACCGGGCGAGTCCGGTGCGCTCGGCGAGGGCGGGGAAGGACAGGGCTTCCGTTCCCCCTTCGGACAGCAGGGACCGCGCGGCGTCCAGCAGGGCGGCACGCTGCATCGAACGGTGCTCGGCCACGGAGGCCGCTCGAATCCTTGGCACCCCTCCACTCTACGGACGCCCCGGCCGACAGGGGAGTCCGTGTCCCCCTTCGGCACGTCGCCGAGACCCTCGGGGGCCGGGTGGCGGCGGGCGGGGACGGGGGCGCGGTCAGCGACCGAATCCGGCCAATTTGGCGCGGAGCTGGAGGACGGACTTGGTGTGGATCTGGCTGACCCTGCTCTCGGTGACTCCGAGCACCAGACCGATCTCGGCCAGGGTGAGGCCCTCGTAGTAGTAGAGGGTGACGACCGTCTTCTCGCGGTCGGGCAAGGTGTTGATGGCACGGGCGAGGAAGCGGCGCAGCTCGCGGTCCTCGGCGATCTCGACCGGGTTGTCGGCTGCGGTGTCCTCCAGGGTGTCCATGAAGCTGAGGCTGCCGCCGCCCTCGCCGCCGACGTGCAGCAGTTCCTCCAGGGCGACCACGTTGGCGAGGGACAACTGGCTGAAGACGCCGTGCAGTTCCTCTAGGGGGATGCCCATCTCGGCGGCCACCTCGCCTTCGGTGGGGGTGCGCCGGAGTTGGGCCTCCAGGGCGGCGTAGGCGCGTTCCACGTTGCGGAACTTCTGCCGGACCGACCGGGGGATCCAGTCCAGGGCGCGCAACTCGTCGATCATCGCGCCACGGATGCGGGTGATCGCATAGGTCTCGAACTTGATCGACCGTTCGATGTCGAACTTCTCGATCGCGTCGATCAGCCCGAAGACCCCGGAGGACACGAAGTCCGCCTGCTCCACGTTGGACGGCAACCCCACGCTCACCCGGCCGGCGACGTACTTGACCAGCGGCGAGTAGTGCAGGATCAGCTGCTCGCGCAGCCGGTCGTCCCCCGTCTCCTTGTACGACCTCCACAACTCGTCGAGCGTCGAAGGGGCGGGAGGCCGCACGCTCCCGTGGGCAGCGGGGGGAGCAGCTGCCCGGTCGGACCCAGAAGTGTGCTGGGGCATTCGTCGCCTTGTGCCGTTCTGCCGTGAACTGGGTGGGAATCCTTGTGAGCGTAGCGTGACTGGAGTGTCGCGGTGTGCGAAGGCTCTGGGATCATCTGTGCGCAGATACGTTCCGTTGGTGGCCCGAGCGGGGCGCGAGCGTTGCTCTGGGTGACGCTCGGTCTTCCTCCTCCGTCCTTGATACACATGGTCACGGCACGCCTGTGGGTGATCCCCGGCCCGGCCCTCACGCTCCGTGCCGGGCGCGATCGGGACCGTCCCGCATTCGGCGTGTCAACTGCCAGCCGTCGCCGTGTCGTTCGACGAACCCCAGGGAGTGAAGCTCGTACAACCGGCCGATCGCCTCGTCCTCGGTGGTCGCCGCGGCCCGGGCGATGTCCCGCGGATGGCGGGCGCCCCGGGCCGGCAGGACGGCGAGGACCTGCTCCGCGGCGGAGGCCAGCAGGTCCCTGGGCACCACGTGACCGCGCCGCGGGGGCGCGAGTTCGCCCATGGCACCGACGAGTTCGATCACCTCGGCCGCGTCGTTGACCAGAACGGCCTGGTCCCGCAGGAGTTCGTGGACGCCTTCGGACAGCGCGCTCGTCACCGGGCCCGGTACGCCCATCACCGCCCGGCCGAGCCGTCCGGCGCGGCGGGCGGTGGCCAGGGCCCCGCTGCGGACGGCGGCCTCGACGACGACGGTGCCCCGGGTGAGCGCGGCGATCACCCGGTTGCGCAGGACGAAACGACGGGCGGTGGGATGGTCGCCCGGCGGCAACTCGCCCACCAGCAAACCCTGTTCGGCGATCCGATCGAGCAGGGCGCGGTGTCCCGGCGGGTAGGTCCGGTCGAGGCCGCAGGCCAACACCGCCACGGTGGCGCCGCCGCGGCCGAGGGTCCCCCGGTGGGCGGCGCCGTCGATGCCGTACGCCCCGCCGGAGACGACGATCCAGCCCCGGACCGCGAGGTCGGCGGCGAGCCCCGCGGCGACGTGCGCGCCGTACTCGGTGCAGGCCCGGGCACCCACCACGGCCACCGAACGCAGGGCCCACAGCCGGAGGTCCGGCGTACCGCGCACCCAGAGGCCGATCGGGCGGGCGTCCCCGAGGTCGTCGAGTTGGGCGGGCCATTCCGGGTCGCCGGGGCACAGGAAGCGGATGCCCGCCCCCCGGGCCAGGGCCAGGTCCGCCTCGGGGGACATCCGTTCGGCCCGGGACCGCAACCCGGTCCAGCGCCGGGCCGAGACCCCGGGCAGGGGGTCGCCGGTGCCGGCGAGCCGGCGGGCGACCTCCACCGCTCCGTACCGCCGCAGCCAACCGCCGCCGACCTCGTCGCCCGGTTCGATCGCCCGGGTCAGGGCCGCCCGCGCCCGTCGCTCGGCGTCCGCCGTCATCACCGGCCCCCGAGGACGCGGGGGCGGCCGACCGCGGTGCCGGTGCGCAGCTGGAGCGCGAGCGCCGCGTCGGCGGCGTCCGGCCGGTCGTGGCCCGCGAGGTCGGCCACGGTCCAAGCGACCCGGAGCACCCGGTCGAGGCCGCGGGCGGTGAGCAGCCCCTGCTCCAACCGCTGCTCGGCCTCGTCCAGGGCACCCGGCCCGGCCCGCCACCGGGTGCGCAGCTCATGGCCGGGAACCTGCCCGTTGGTCCGCCAGGGGGTGTCCGCGTACCGGGCGGCGGCCCGCTCCCTGGCCCCGCGCACCCGCTCGGCGACCGTCCGGGTGGACTCGCCGCGTTCCCCCACGGCGGCGAGTTCGGCCCGGGTCACCGCCTCGACCCGGACCCGCAGGTCGACCCGGTCCAGCAGCGGCCCGGACAACCGGGCCTGGTAGCGCCGGACGACGGACGAGGGGCACTCGCAGCCGGCGCCCCGCTGGCCGAACCGTCCGCAGGGACAGGGGTTGGCGGCGAGCACCATGGTGAACGTCGCCGGCATGCGGACCGCCCCCGCACTACGGGCGATGACCACCCGGCCGGACTCCAGCGGTTGCCGCAGGGCGTCGAGGACGTGCCCGCCGAACTCGGCGCACTCATCCAGAAAGAGGACTCCACGATGAGCGAGGGAAACCGCCCCCGGTCGGGCGGTGCCCCGCCCGCCGCCGACCAGGGCCTGCATGGTGGAGGAGTGGTGCGGGGCGCAGTAGGGCGGGTGCTCGACCAGCGGACGGTCCGCGGGCAGCGCACCGGCCACCGAGTGGATCGCGGTGACCTCCAGCGACTCGGCGCGGGTGAGCGGGGGCAGCAGGGTGGGCAGCCGTTCGGCCAGCATCGTCTTGCCCGCACCCGGCGGGCCCTGGAGGTAGACGTGGTGTCCCCCGGCCGCGGCGATCTCCATCGCGGTGCGCGCCGTGCGCTGACCGACCACATCGGCCAGGTCGGGCTGGTGCTCCCGGTGACCGGGCCGGGCCGTGAGTCCGCCGACGAAGCCCTCCCCGGGCAGCAGGAGCCCGGCGAGCGCCGGCTCCGGACGGCCCGGGTCGTCCGGCTCCTCCTCCGGCACCGGTGCGTCGGTGAGGACCGCGATGAGTTGGCGCAGGCTGCGCACCCCGAGGACCGCGACGCCGGGCACCAGGGACGCCTCGGCGGCGGAGCACTCCGGGACGACCACTTGCCGGTACCCGGCGTCCGCCGCCGCCAGCACCGCCGGCAGGACGCCCCGCACCGGGCGCACCCGACCGTCGAGGCCCAGCTCGCCGACCATCACCAGGTCCGCCAGGACCCGCGGATCGATGCACTCCGCCGCGCCCAGCACGGCGCTCGCCACCGCGAGGTCGAAGCCCGAGCCTGCTTTGGGCACCGAGGCCGGGCTGAGCCCGACCGTCAGCTTCCGCTGGGGCCAGGGAGCGCCCGAGTTGGAGACCGCCGCCCGCACCCGGTCCCGGCTCTCGACCAGGCTCTTGTCCGGGAGGCCCACCAGGGCGAAGGACGCGACGCCCGGTTCCAGATCGGCCTGGACCTCGACCACGACCCCTTCGACGCCCACCAGCGCCACCGAGCACGTCCGCGCGAAGCCCATCAGACCGCTCCCCGCACGTGCTCCACCCGGGGCGCGCCGCGGCGGGGCAACAGCACCCCGAACACGTCGATGCGCACCCCGCCCGGCGGGACGCCCCCGTGCGTCTGGAGCCAGCGGTCGGCGAGCTCCCGCAACCGCTCCGCCTTCTCGGGCGTCACCCCCGCCAACGGTTGCTGGAAGGAGTGCTCCCGTCGGGTCTTCACCTCGCAGACCACCAGGACGTCCCCGTCCCTGGCCACGATGTCGAGTTCCCCGACCCGGCCGCAGCGCCAGTTGCGCGCCAGGACCGTCCAGCCCTCCTCCGTCAGCCGCCGGGCGGCGACGTCCTCCCCGTACCTGCCGAGCGCGCCCCGTGCGTTCATGTCGGCACCACCTCCGCGACCCACGGTGAGGCAGCGACGGCCATCTCGTGGATCTTGGTGGACAACCCGGTGCCTGTGGACAACCGCGTCACTCGATCGAGTGGGTTTCGCGGAGGGAGCAGCGGGCCGGGCGTCGGCCGTTCCCGGGGCGGCTGCGGCGGGGGCGCCCCGGGTCAGCTGCCCGGCAGCTCCAGGTCGCTCTTGTTGAGCTCCTCGATGTTGACGTCCTTGAAGGTCAGGACCCGGACCTGCTTCACGAAGCGGGCCGGGCGGTACATGTCCCACACCCAGGCGTCCGCCATGGTCACCTCGAAGAACACCTCGCCCTGGACCGAGTGCACCTGCATCTCGTAGTCGTTGGTGAGGTAGAAGCGCCGCTCGGTCTCGATCACGTACGTGAACAGCCCGACGACGTCGCGGTACTCCCGGTAGAGCTTCAGCTCCATCTCGGTCTCGTACTTCTCGAGGTCCTCGGCGCTCATGGCATGTTCCCCTTCAGCCGTGCGTCCCCCCATTGTGCGCCAGCCCCACGGGGCCCTAGACGATTTCGGTGTCCAGGACCTCGGGCTCGGCCGGGGGGCCTTCGTCGAGCAGCCTGCGCAGCAGCCCGGCGAGTTTGGTCGGGTACACCGTCTCATGCGTACCGGCCAGTTCCCGGCACGTCCACCAACGTGATCCCGAGACGCTGCGGCGTTCCAGTTCGGTGAGTCCCGTCCCCCCGGTCGCCTGCTGGGCGGTGCGGGCGAGGTAGTACCACTCGTCCTGGTCCCAGCGGCGGCCGGCGAAGGGGAACGAGCAGGCCCGGCGCCACAGCAGGGGCCCCAGGGCCACCTCCGTGATGCCCGTCTCCTCGGCCAGTTCCCGCAGCGCGGCCCGCTCCAGGCTCTCCTCGCCCTCCACGCCCCCGCCGGGGGTGAACCACCAGCGCTCGGCCGGATCGTCGGGCTCGTGGCCGTGCAGCAGCAGCACCCGGTCCTGCGGATCGAGCAGCACCACCCGGGCCACCCACCGGGGCCCCGCCCCGGGCTCCACGGGCTCGTCGGTGGTCCGCGCGTCCCTCGGTGCTCCGCCCATCCGCGTTCCCGCCCTCCCTGCCGGTGGGACCACCGTATAGCTCCGTCGCCCAGCCGCCGGAGTCACCCCGTGCGACGGGCCGCGAGCCGGCGGGCGAGCGGGCCGTGGGCGGCGCCCCCGAACACCAGGACCGCGCCCACCAACGCGGACGCCGTCAGTGGGCGCAGCGGTCCGGGTGCGGAGACCCCGCCGGGCAGCGCGGCGAAGGCGGCCGGGCGGGCCAGCGTCGCGGGCGGCCAGACGACCGCGTCGACCCGCGCCACCACCGCGTCGCCCGGCACCGTGCCGCCGTCCCCGTCCCGCAGCCGGGCGGCCGAGTCCAGGGAGCCGCCCCGGGCGTCCCCCAGCAGGAACAACCGGCCCGCGGGCACGACGGTGGACGGGAGGGAAGTGACCGCGGCCGGACGGCCGGCGGGAAGGTAGGGCTCGTCCAGGGCGGTTCCGTTGACGGTGAGCCGGCCGTCCGCACAGCAGGCGACCGTGTCGCCGCTGACCGCGACGACCCGTTTGACCAGCGGCAGGTCGCTCCAGTCGGGGTGGGAGAAGACGACGACGTCCCCGCGGCGGACCCGGTCCCCGTCGATGCGCTGGGCGAGCAGGCGGTCCCCGGCCTCGACGGTCGGCGCCATGGAGGGGGTGGGCACGGTGTAGGGCCGGTAGACCACGGCGCCCCAGACGGCCGCGCCGAGGAACAGCACGCTGCCGAGGGCCACTGCCGCGCCGGAGATCAGGGCGCCGGGGGCCCTGGGCGGGCGCGGGACGTCCCGGGCCGTCCGACCGCTGTCGCCCCTCGTCCGCTCCCCACCGTGCACGGTCGCCCCCGATCGCCGTTCGCACCGCTCCCGTGTCCTGGCGCACCGATGCGGCAGGCCCCCCGGGTCGGCCCGACTGGACGGCACCCTAGCCGCCCGTGGGCCCGCGTGCCTCGGGCCCCGGCCACGGCGACTGCCGTGACCGGGGCCCGAGATCGAGCGGAACTCAGACGGCGGACCGTCGGGCCGCTGCCTGAGATCCGACGGCGGAGCGTCGGGCAGCCGCCCTGCGGCGCCAGAGCACGATCGGCAGCGCACCGGCGAGACCCAGCGCGCCGGGGGCCGCGCCGAGGGCGGCGCTCAGATGGGGCTGGTCGAAGGTCTCGGGGACGGGGAGCGTGGACCAGCGGCTGGGGGGCCAGGCGATCACCACGGCGCGACCGACGACCTCCTTGACCGGGACGAAGCCCTGGTTCTTGTCCTGCTGGTGGTAGCGGGAGTCGAGGGAGTCCTGACGGTGGTCGCCCATGACCCACACCTTGCCCTCGGGCACCTTCTTCTTGAACTGGCCGCCGCCCTCGTCCACGCTGCACGGGGTGTTGCCGGGGAAGACGTAGGGCTCGTCCAGGGGCTTTCCGTTGAGCAGGAGGGGGCCGGTGCCCTTGCACTCGACGGTGTCGCCGGCGACGCCGATGACCCGCTTGATCAGGTCCTTCTCCTCGACGGAGGGCATCAGGCCGATCCTGCCCAGCCAGGTCTGGAGGAAGTTGGCCTGCGGGATGGGCTCGCCGTCCAGCCAGCCTGCGGGGTCGTGGAAGACGATGACCTCGCCGCGCTCCGGTTCGGAACCGAACCACGGCGTCAGCTTGTCCACCAGGACCCGGTCGCCCTCCTGGAGGGTGTTCTGCATGGACGCCGAGGGGATGGAGAACGCCTGCACCAGGAAGGTCTTGATCACCAGTGCCAGCACCAGGGCGATGCCGATGAGCAGGGGCAGTTCCTTCCAGAAGGAACGCTGCTTCTTCGGACCGCCGCGGCGCCCTCCGGTCCCTTCCGTCAGTTCCTCGCCCTCGGGCCCGCCGTCCTGCTGCGCCGTGGGTTCAGCTCCCGGGGCGCCCGCCGGCGGGAGTCCGCCCGAGCGCTCGGGGCGCTCCTCGGGGCCCCCGTGACCGGAACGTGCGCCGACCGCCACATCCCCCACATCCACTCCTCAGTCCGTAGCGGTGCCCGCCCCATCCGTGGTGCAGGCCCATCACTCCCATAACGAGCGGGAGTTCCGCAGGGGTCGGGAGGGGGATCATTCCGTTGTGATCCGCGGTGGACACCCTATGCGACGCGGGCTGCACGGGCACCGTGCCGCCGCCGGCCCGGTCGCCGCCGGAGGCCGCGGGCGGATCGGGCACCGAGGCGAAGGCGCCCGGCTCGGCCAGGCGTCGCCAGTTGCCGACCGGCCAGGCGATGACCAGGGCGCGGCCCACCACGCTCTCCTGCGGGATCGTGCCGTCGCCGGGGCCGGCACGGTGGTAGCGGGAGTCCGCGGAGTTGGCGCGGTGGTCGCCCATGACCCACAGGCGTCCCGGCGGAACCTTCACTTCGAACGTCATTTCGGAGGGTTTGTTCCCCGGCTTCACATAGGGCTCGTCGAGCGGTGCGCCGTTGACGGTGATCCGACCGTCCGCGTCGCAGCACACCACCGTGTCCCCTCCGATGGCGACCACCCGCTTGATCAGGTCCTGTTGGTCGCTGGAGGGCAGCAGTCCGATCCAGCCGAGGGCCCGTTTGACCTGTTTGACGACGACCGGGTCGTCGTCCGGGGGCGGCGCCTCGTCGGCCAACCAGCCCCCGGGGTCCTCGAACACGACGACGTCCCCGCGTTCGGGGGTGCCGCCGAACCAGGGCGTCAGTTTGTCGACCAGCACCCGGTCCCCGATCCGGATGGTCTGCTCCATGGAACCGGACGGGATGACGAACGCCTGGACCAGGAAGGTCTTCAGGACCAGGGCGATCAACGCCGCCGCCCCCAGCAGCAGCGGTATCTCCCGGAGGGCGGAGCGACGGCGACGGCGCTGCACCTTGCGGGCGAGCCGGCGCCGCTCGGCGCGGCCGGGGCCGGATGCCCCCGGCCCGGTGGGTATCGGGGGGTCGCCGCCCGGGCCGCGGCGGGGGCGGCCCCGTCTACCCATGGCCGTCGCCGGCCGGGGCGGGCACCCGGGCGAAACCGTCCGGGCGGTCGATTCCGGTGAGCCGGCCGAACGGCCAGGTGATCCACTCGGCCCGCCCGATCACCGCGTCCTGCGGGACCATGCCGCCACCGGGGCGCCCGAGGTGGTCGCGGGAGTCGCTGGAGGCCGAGCGGTGGTCACCGAGCAGGAAGAGCCGCTCGGGCGGCACGACCACGTCGAAGGGGACCCGGGAGGGGCGGTCGCCGGGACGGAGGTAGGGCTCGTCCACGGCCCGGCCGTTGACCTCGATCCGACCCGTCCGGTCGCAGCAGACCACGCGGTCGCCCCCGGTGCCGATGACCCGCTTGATGTAGTCGGCGTCGCCGAAGTACCCGGTGCCGTCGAAGACGACCACGTCCCCGCGCTGCGGCTCCGAGCCCAGGTAGGCCAACTTGTTGACGAGGACGCGGTCCCCGGAGCGCAATCCGGGCTCCATGGAGGAGCTGGGGATCGCGAAGGGCTTCAGGACGAAGGTGGTGACCAGCAGCAGGAGGGCCAACAGGATCAGCACGGCGAGGGTGAGCCGGCCGCCGGGCAGCCACTCGGCGAGCGGTGGGCGGCGGTCGCCGGGTCCTGTCCCCTCGGCCTCTGCGGCGGGAACGCCCGGGGGGTCGACGGGTTCGGGGGAAACGGAACGCGACCGCTCCCCCGGGTCCTCCGGCTCCGGAACGGGTCCGGTGGCCGGTCGGTGGGGGGAACGGTCGCGTTCCGATCGCTGGGCTGCGGTGTCCATCGGTGCCCGATGGTATCCGGCACCGATGAGAACCCGCGGGCGCATGCGGCCGTGACACCCGTCACCCGGTCCCTGCCGGACGCCTACGGCGCCGGCCGGGAAGCCGTGCGAGCGGGAGCCGAGCGGCTCAGTTGTCGCGCTTCTCCTTGATCTTCGCGGCCTTGCCGCGCAGGTCACGGAGGTAGTACAGCTTGGCACGGCGCACGTCACCGCGGGTGACGAGCTCGATCTTCTCGACGATCGGGGTGTGCACCGGGAAGGTGCGCTCGACGCCGACCGAGAAGGAGACCTTGCGGACCGTGAAGGTCTCGCGGACACCGGAGCCCTGACGGCGGATGACGACGCCCTTGAACTGCTGCACACGGGAGCGGTTGCCCTCGATGACGCGCACGTGGACGTTGACGGTGTCACCCGGGCGGAAGGCCGGGATGTCGCTGCGCAGCGACGCGCTGTCGACGGTGTCGAGCAGGTGGGACATGATCGTCTGCTTCCTCGCCCATGCCACAGGTCATCGGCGGAACTCTCGGGAGGTGATGGTGGTGTCGTACCCGCGGGGGCGGGCGTCGTGTCCCCCTGTGGCAGGGGCGCACGCCGAGCGGCGGACGACAGCGGCCTATTCTTCCACGTCCGGCGCGGTCCGCCCAAATCGACCGTCGGGGCCCGGGGCCCAGCCGAGGATCGAGAGGGTTTCGCGGTCCTTCTTGTCGAAGGCGGCGGGGTCCGCACGCTCGATCAGGTCGGGCCGGTTGCGGGTGGTGCGGTCCAGTGCCTGGTCACGGCGCCAGCGGGCGATCCTGCCGTGGTGGCCGCTGAGCAGCACCTCGGGGATGTCGCGTCCGCGCCAGTTCGGGGGCTTGGTGTAGACGGGCCCTTCGAGCAGGTCGGCCATGGCACCGGGGGCGAAGGAGTCGTCGCGGTGGGACTCGGCGTTGCCGAGCACGCCGGGCAGCAGTCGGGCGACGGCCTCGGTGACGACCAGGACGGCCGCCTCCCCGCCGGCGAGGACGTAGTCGCCGATGGACACCTCGTACACGGGCATCCGGGTGGCGTACTCCTCGGTGACCCGTCGGTCGATGCCCTCGTAGCGGGCGGGGGCGAAGAGCAGCCAGGGCCGGGCGGAGAGTTCGACGGCGAGTTCCTGGGTGAAGGGCCGTCCGCTGGGGGTGGGCACGACGAGGGCGGGGCGGTGGGCCCCGGACTCGTAGCCGTCCGCGATGACCTGGTCCAGGGCCTCGCCCCAGGGCTCGGTCTTCATGACCATGCCGGGACCGCCGCCGTAGGGCGTGTCGTCGACGGTGTGGTGTCGGTCGCGGGTCCACTGCCGCAGGTCGTGGACGTGCACGCCCAGCCGGCCGTGGGCGCGGGCCTTGCCCACCAGGGAGACGTCCAGCGGGTCGAGGTACTCGGGGAAGATCGTGACGACGTCGAGCCGCATCAGGCGTCGCCGTCCGGTCCGCCGGGGGCCTCCCCCGACCGGGCGTCACGACTGGAGGCGACCTCCGCCCGGTCGTCGACGAGACCCGGGGGCGGGTCGACGACGGCGCGCTGGGCGTCGAGGTCGATCTCCACGACGATCTCCCCGACGAAGGGGATCAACACCTCGTCGCCGTCGGGGCGCTCCACGATGAACAGGTCCTGCGAGGGCAGGTGCGAGATCTCGGTGATCCGACCGATGGGGGTGCCGTCGACGGTGACGACGTCGAGGTCCATCAGCTGGTGGTCGTAGTACTCGTCCGGCTCGTCGGGGCGCTCGTCGGGGTCGACCTCGGCGATGAGCAGGGTGTTGCGCAGCGCCTCCGCGGCGCTGCGGTCGCGCACGCCGGCGAAGCGCAGCAGCAGCCGGCCGCTGTGCACCCGGCCGGTCTCGATGGTGAGGGGGCCCGTGGCGGCCGGGTCGGTGGCGAGGACGGCACCGGGGGCGAGCCGCAGTTCCGGTTCGTCGGTGCGCACCTCCACGGTGACCTCGCCCTTGATGCCGTGGGCGCGGCCGATCCGCGCGACTACGAGCTGCACGTGTCTGGTCTCCTGACGGGGGAACGAGCGGGAACAGCGGGGGACGGAAGCGGTGGTGTGCGGGAACGCACTGGGGCCGGGGGTTGTCCACCCCCGGCCCCAACACTTCAGCCGTCACTGGGAGAGCCGTCCGGGCGGATCCGCGCCCCGGCGGTGCGGGGGCGGATGCGCTCCTCGGACGGATCAGACCTGGTCGACGTCGACGAGGTCGACGCGGATGCCACGGCCGCCGATGGCGCCCACGACGGTCCGCAGGGCGCGCGCGGTGCGGCCGTTACGGCCGATCACCTTGCCGAGGTCGTCGGGGTGCACCCGCACCTCGAGGACGCGTCCGCGGCGCAGGTTGCGCGAGGCGACCTGCACGTCGTCCGGATTGTCGACGATGCCCTTCACGAGGTGCTCAAGAGCCTCCTCAAGCATCTCGTCAGCCCTCGGTCGACTCAGACTCGGCCGCGGCCTCGTCCTTCTTCTCAGCCTTGTCAGCCTTCTTCTTCTGCGTGATGGCCTCGCCCTTGCCGTCCGACTCGCCACCGAGGGAGTCGAAGGACGGACGGGCGGCCTTCGGCTCGGCCACGAGCAGCGGCGCCGGGGCGGGCTCGCCCTTGTACTTCTGCCAGTCGCCGGTCTTCTTCAGGATCGCGAGGACGGGCTCGGTCGGCTGCGCGCCGACGCCCAGCCAGTAGGCGACGCGCTCGGCGTCGACCTCGATGCGCGACGGGTTCTGCACCGGGTGGTACAGGCCGATCTCCTCGATGGCCCGGCCGTCACGGCGGGTGCGGGAGTCGGCGACGACGATGCGGTAGTGAGGCGAACGGATCTTGCCCAGACGCTTCAGCTTGATCTTGACTGCCACGGGAGTGGTGTCTCCTGGTCTTGACGGGTGGGCACGGGCGGGATGCCACGTGGGGTTGCGGTACCCGAGATGCCCGATGGACGCGTCAGCCGGAGGAGAGAGGGGTCCTGTGCGGCCGTCGAGTACAGCTAGTCATTGTGCCACATGGGACGGGGGCGCCCGAAACGTGTCCGGACGCCCCCGCACGGGTGCTGTCGGCGCCTACCGCCGGGGCCGGTGCGGCTCCCGCCCGGCGCCCCGGCGCCCTCGGCGCCGCGCGCTGACTGCTCGGTGTCGCCGGCCGCCCACGGCCCTCGCGGGCGGCCCGGCGGGCGGGCGCCTGATCGCCCGTCCCCGCCGCGGTCGCGCGGCGGCCGGGTCGACCGTCCTGGCCGATCGCCGACCCGTGCGCCGCACGCCGAAATCTGTGGTGGTCCCCCTCGCTGAGCCCCGACGCCCCCTGCGTCGAGTCGGAGTCCGGTGACGCCCCGGGTGACGCCCCCACGTCACGCGTCGTCCGTCCCGCACTCCGAACGGTCCCGCCCGGCGCTCGCCGGCTGCGCGGTCCGCCCTCATTCCGTCGCCGTGACCGTCAGCCGGCCACTGCCACGGGTTCGGGGATGCGGAACGGCTTCCCGCACCCCCCGCAGACGATCGGCGCCTGCGCGAGGACCGACGGGACCACCCGGACGTTGCGTCCGCAGTCGCACACCGCCTTGACCCGGACCCCGCCCCCGGATGAGCCGTGCCGGGCTGCCGGACCGCGGAAGGTGCGGGCCACGTTGTTGGACTCGGTCGCCGCCGTGTGCGCCTTGAGGGCGCGCTGGAGGCGGTCGATGGTCGAGCGGTACCGCTTCTTGGCCTCGGCGTTCAGGGTGACCAGGGAGAAGCCGCTGCTCGGATGCGGTTCGTCCGGATGGTCGAGACCCAGCTCCTCGGCGATCGCGAGGAACCTGCGGTTGTGGTAGCGGCCAGCGCGCGAGGTGTCGCGGACACCTCGTGCGGCGGCGATGCCGTGGACTGCCTCGTGGAGGAGTCGCTCGAAGGAGAGGGCGTGCCCGCAGGCGGACGACGACTCTCCGATCAGGGATTCGGGCGCGGCCAGATTCGGCAGCTCGGGGTGGTACCGCTGAATGTCGGCCCACGCGGCTGCCAGCTCTGCGGCGAGAACTGGTGGTGTCGTGCTCACGTCGTGACAACGAGCCGGAGTGCCTCTGTGTTCCTATTCCGGGCCATCGCAAATATTTTGCACGTACCCGTCAGTTTGCACTGTTCTGCGGTTCTTCCATAGCTGATCCACAGGGACCCCACCGGGTGCGCTGATCTGCGGATATGTGGGGAGAAGCGGGCACCGGCAGCCAGCTGGCGCCCCGGGCGGCCCACCGGCTCCCCCGGTGTCGGGCACCGATCCCTTTCGGCCGTACCGCACGTGCCCCGGGCAGGTGCGGACCGCGCGGTCGGCATGCGGTGGCATCGGGAGGGGCTGCTAGCTCCAGCCTATCGGGCGGCCAACTCGCCGCCGACCACGCGCGCTTGGGGTACCGGGGAAACGCCAGGGGCGGCGGGCGCCCTCGCGCCCACCGCCCCGCGTCGTCCCGGCGGATCACCGCCCCCGGGTCACTTCATGAACTTCTTGAACTCGTCCGGCAACTCGAAGTCCTGCGGCACCTGCCCGGGCGCCCCGAAGGCGGCACCGGCCTGCTCGCGCCGGGCGGCCGCCTCCGCCTCCTCCTGCTTGCGCTTCATCGGGTTGCCGGAGCGCTGCTTGCCCTTGGCCGCCTTCGGCTTCTTCCGCTGGCGCCCCGGGCCGCCGCCCATGCCGGGGATGCCGGGCATCCCGGGCATGCCGCCGCCCTGGGCCATCCGCGACATCATCTTGCGCGCCTCGAAGAACCGCTCCACCAGGTTCTTCACCGCGCTGACCTCGACCCCGGAACCACGGGCGATCCGGGCCCGGCGGGAGCCGTTGATGATCGTGGGGTCCTGGCGCTCCGCGGGCGTCATCGACTTGATGATCGCGGCGGTGCGGTCCACGTCCCGCTCGTCGAGGTTGTTGATCTGGTCCTTGATCTGCCCCATGCCGGGCAGCATCCCGAGCAGCTTGCTGATGGAGCCCATCTTGCGGACCTGCTCCATCTGGGCCAGGAAGTCGTCGAGCGTGAAGTCCTTGCCCTTGCTGGAGGCGAGCTTGGAGGCCATCTTCTCGGCCTCCTGCTGCGAGAAGGTCTGCTCGGCCTTCTCGATCAGGGTGAGCACGTCGCCCATGCCCAGGATGCGCGAGGCCATCCGGTCCGGGTGGAAGGCGTCGAAGTCGTCCAGCTTCTCGCCGTTGGAGGCGAACATGATCTGACGGCCGGTGACGTGCGCGATCGACAGTGCGGCACCGCCGCGGGCGTCGCCGTCGAGCTTGGACAGCACGACGCCGTCGAAGCCCACGCCGTCGCGGAACGCCTCCGCGGTGTTGACGGCGTCCTGACCGATCATCGCGTCGACGACGAACAGCACCTCGTCCGGGGAGACGGCGTCCCGGATGTCGGCCGCCTGCTGCATCAACTCCTGGTCGATGCCGAGGCGTCCGGCGGTGTCGACGACGACGACGTCGTACTGCTTGGCGCGCGCGTACTCGATGGAGTCCTTGGCGACCTGCACCGGGTCGCCCACGCCGTTGCCGGGCTGCGGGGCGTACACGCCGACCCCGGCGCGCTCGGCGACCACGCTGAGCTGGTTGACGGCGTTGGGGCGCTGGAGGTCGCAGGCGACCAGCAGCGGGCTGTGGCCCTGGCCCTTGAGCCAGTGGCCGAGCTTGCCGGCGAGGGTGGTCTTGCCCGCGCCCTGGAGGCCGGCGAGCATGATCACGGTCGGTGCGGTCTTCGCGAACCGCAGTCGCCGGGTCTCGCCGCCGAGGATGCCGACGAGTTCCTCGTTGACGATCTTGATGACCTGCTGGGCCGGGTTGAGCGCCTGCGACACCTCGACGCCGGACGCCCGTTCCTTGACCTGCTTGATGAAGGCCCGCACGACGGGCAGCGCCACGTCCGCCTCAAGGAGGGCGATGCGGATCTCCCGCGCGGTGGCGTCGATGTCCGCCTCGCTGAGGCGACCCTTGCCGCGGAGGTTCTTGAATGTCGCTGCGAGGCGATCCTGGAGAGTGTCGAACACGGCGGTCGCGAATCCTCGGGTCGAAGGTGGCGGACAGGTCGTCCCCCAGGGTAATCGGTCCGACCCGCGACGGGCCCCTCCCGGGACGGGGTCACCCCCGCAACGCCCGCTCCAGCAACCGCGCCAGGTCGGCCGCCCGCTCCGCGGCCAGCGGCGCCCCGTCCGGGTCGCTGACGTAGAAGGCGTCCACGGCGCTGGCGCCCAGGGTGCTCACATGGGCACTGCGCACCCGCACCCCGGCCCGCTCCAGCTCCCGGCCGATCCGGTGCAGCAGCCCGGGGGCGTCCTGGGCCCGGACCTCGATCACGGTCGCCCGGCGGGAGGCGTCGGCCGCGACCGTCACCCGGGGCGGCGGGGCGACGACGCCCCGCCGGGGGCGGGCGGCGTCCCGTTCGGCGAGGCGGGCGCCCACGTCGAGCGAACCGTCCAGGGCGCGCACCAGGTCGGCGCGGAGCCGCTCGGCCTGCGGGAGGGACCCGTACTCGGCGGCGACCCGCCACTCCAGGAGCAGCACCGGACCGCCGGCCCCGTCCGCGGGGGCCGGGGCGGTGGGCGGGGTCAGGGTGCGCAGTTCCGCGGTGCGCACGGTGAGCCGGTGGGTGGCGAGGACCCCGGCGACGGCGGGCAGGACGCCGGGCCGGTCGACCACCGCGACCAGCAGTTCGGCGCCCAGCGGCTCGGGGCCCTGGGCCGGTTCCCCGGACCGCGCTGCGGGCGGCTGCGGGGCGTGCAGGGCGAGCACCGGACCGCCGGTGCGGTGCGCTTCGACGGCGAGCCGTTCCTGTTCCGCGGTGGGCTCGACCGGGCCGGCGGGCGAGGCGGGGGCGGACCCGTCCAGCCGCGCGGCGACCCGGCGCACCAGGTCGGCGACGAGGGTGGCGCGCCAGGCGGACCAGGCGGCGGGGCCGGTGGCGAGGGCGTCGGCCTCGGTGAGGGCGTGCAGCAGTTCCAGCGTGCCGGTGCTGCGGACGGCCCGGGCGACGGTGTTGACGGTGGCCGGGTCGTCGAGGTCGCGGCGGGTGGCGGTGTCGACGAGCAGCAGGTGGTGGCGGACGAGGGTGGCGAGGACCTCGGTGTCGGCGGGGGCGAAGCCGAGGCGGAGGGCGGTGTCGCGGGCGATGGTGGCGCCGGTGACCGCGTGGTCTCCGGGCCAGCCCTTGCCGATGTCGTGCAGCAGCGCGGCGGTGAGCAGCAGGTCGGGGCGGGCCACCCGGCGGGTGAGGGCGGCGGCGTGGACCGCGGTCTCGACGAGGTGGCGGTCCACGGTCCAGGTGTGGACGGCGTTGCGTTGGGGCCGGCAGCGCACCCGCTCCCAGTCGGGGAGGAGGCGGGTGACCAGGTTGCCCGCCTCCAGGGCCTCCCAGACCGCGACCGCGGGGCGGCCGGCGCCGAGGAGGGTGACGAACTGTTCGCGTGCTTCGGCCGGCCAGGGCACCGGGAGGGCGGGGGCACAGCGGGCGAGGTGGCGCACCGCGTGCGGGGAGAGCGGCAGTCCGGCCTGGGCCGCCGCGGCGGCGGCGCGCAGGGGCAGCACGGGGTCGCGTTCGGGGCGGGCGCTGCGGGCGAGGGCGGCTTCGCCGTCGTGTTCCACGACGCCTTCGGCGAGCGGGGTGCGGGCCGGGTCGGGGGCCGTGCGGCGGGCGCCGAGGAGGGTGCGCGGCCGGGGGCGGGCGCTGCGGGCCCGGACCACCCGGCCGACCTCGCGCCAGGTGGTCTCGGTGGCGTAGGAGAGGACGCGGGCGGCCTCGTAGACCTGGCGCAGCAGGGCGTCGGCGTCCAGCAGGCCGAGGGCGGTGGCGACCTGGTCCTGTTCCTGCAGGGCGAGGCGGTCGGTGGCGCGGCCGGTGACCAGGTGGAGCGCGTCCCGGGTGTCGAGGAGGCGGCGGCGGGCTTCGTCGAGCCCGTGGCGGGGGGCGTCGGCGAGCCAGGAGGCGGCGACCGCGGCCAGCACGGTGGCGTCGCGCAGGCCGCCGCGGGCTTCCTTGAGGTCGGGTTCGAGGAGGTGGGCGAGTTCGCCGTGGCGGGCGGCGCGCTCGGCGCACAGCTCCCGCAGCCGGGGCAGTCGGGTGGCGGCCCGGTTGCGCCAGTCGGCGAGGGCGGTGGTGCGGACCCGGGCGCTGAGGTCCGGGTCGCCGGCGAGGTGGCGGGCGTCGAGGAGGCCGAGGTGGACCTTGAGGTCGTCGGTGGCGGCGCGGCGGGTCTCGGCGGGGGTGCGCACGGCGTGGTCGAGGGCGAGCCCGAGGTCCCAGACGGGGTACCAGAGGCGGTCGGCGAGGGCGGCGGTGCGGCGCGGGTCGCCGCCGTCGTGCAGCAGGAGCAGGTCGAGGTCGCTGCGCGGGGAGAGCTCCCCGCGTCCGTAGCCGCCGACGGCGACGAGGCTGACGCCCCGTCGCCCGCCGGCGGCGGCGCCGAAGAGGGCGGCGAGCCAGTCGTCGGTGAGGGAGGAGAGGGCGGCGCGGCGTTCGGGTCCGGTGCGGGACCTGCCGTGCAGCAGGCGCACGCGGGCCGCCGCGTAGCCGCTGGGGGGTTCCGGGGTCGTGCGGTGCTGGTCCACGGTGGTCACCCAGCGGCTCCGTTCTCTCGTTCCCCCCACGGTCGTCCCTCCGGCCGGGGCCGGGTCACAGGGCGTCCGGGCCCCGTTCGCCGGTCCGGACGCGCACGGCGGTGTCGACGGGGACGGACCAGACCTTGCCGTCGCCGATCTTGCCAGTCCGGGCGGCCCGGACGATGACGTCGACGAGTTGGTCGGCGTCGTCGTCCTCGGCCAGGACCTCGATGCGGACCTTGGGGACGAGGTCGACGGTGTACTCGGCGCCCCGGTAGACCTCGGTGTGGCCGCGCTGGCGTCCGTAGCCGCTGGCTTCGGTGACGGTCAGCCCGTGCACGCCGAACGCGTGGAGGGCTTCCTTGATCTCGTCGAGTCGGTGCGGCTTGACGACCGCGGTGATGAGCTTCATGCGTCGACCTTCTGGTGGGACCCGGCGGGGGCGGTGGCGGTGCTGCGGGCGGGGGTGGCCTTCGGGGTGGCGCTGCCGCCGCCGGCGCCGCTGAAGTCGTAGGCGGTCTCGGCGTGCTCGGTGCGGTCGATCCCGGCGACCTCGTCCTCCTCGTCGACCCGCATGCCGATGGTCCGGTCGAGGAGCAGGGCGAGGAGCGCGGAGGCGACGAAGGAGTACAGGAGGACGCCCCCGACGCCGGCGAGTTGCTTCCCGAGCTGGTCGAACCCGCCGCCGTAGAAGAGGCCCTTGGCCTCGGACTGGCCGCCGCCGGTGGCGAAGAAGCCGACCAGGACGGAGCCGGCGATGCCGCCGACGAGGTGGACGCCGACGACGTCGAGGGAGTCGTCGTAGCCGAACCGGTACTTGAGGCCGACGGCCATGGCGCACAGCACGCCGGCGACGGCGCCGATGGCGAGCGAGCCGAGCGGGGAGCTGGAGCCGCCGGCGGGGGTGATGGCGACGAGTCCGGCGACCGCGCCGGAGGCCGCGCCGAGGGTGGTGCAGGCGCCGTGCCGCAGCTTCTCGTAGCCGAGCCAGGCCAGCATGGCGGCGGCGGTGGCCACCTGGGTGTTGACGAACATCAGTGCGCCGACGCCGTCGTCGTTGCCGAGCCAGGACCCGGCGTTGAAGCCGAACCAGCCGAACCACAGCAGTCCGGCGCCGAGCATCACGAGGGGCAGCGAGTGCGGACGCATCGGGTCCTTCTTGAAGCCGACGCGCTTGCCGATGACCAGGATCACGGCGAAGGCGGCGGCGCCCGCGTTGATGTGCACGGCGGTGCCGCCGGCGAAGTCGATGACGCCCAGCTCGAAGGCCCAGCCGCCGGTGCCCCACACCCAGTGGGCGACGGGGAAGTAGACGACGGTGGCCCACAGCGCGACGAACAGCGCCCAGGCGCCGAACTTGACCCGGTCGGCGAGGGCGCCGCTGATCAGGGCGGGGGTGAGCACGGCGAACATGAGCTGGAAGACGGCGAAGACGTACACGGGGACGGTGTAGCCGTCCCACAGTTCGGTGAGTCCGATGCCGCTGAGGCCGAGGTACTCCGGGGACCAGCCGATCAGGCCGGCGCTGTCGGTGCCGAAGGCGATCGAGAAGCCGTACAGCACCCACAGCACGGTGACGATGCCCAGGCTGATGAAGCTCATCATCAGCATGTTCAGGGTGGACTTGACGCGGACCATGCCTCCGTAGAAGAAGGCGAGCGCGGGGGTCATCAGCATGACCAGCGCGGAGCAGATGAGCATGAACCCGGTGTTGGCGGCAGACAGCGTCGGGGCGTCTGCGGCGAGCGGGATGCCTGGGGGCATCGGCGTCTCCTCGTCGTGGAGCGGACCCCGCGGGAGCGGGGTCGAGGGTGGCGTGAGGGGTGGCCGCGGGGGGCGCCGGGGTGGCGTTGGTCGCCCTCTCGTACGCCGAAGGCTCGCGCGGCGCCGTTTCGGTGGATGCCGCGGGCTGTTTCACGCCGGTGACGAAGGGACCGGGGGTGTTACGCGTGGGTGAACGCCCCCGGCCGCGCGGGGCCCGGGCCGGGGGCCGGGTCCCGCGCGGCCGGTCACACCGCTTCGGCGTGCTCCGGGAGCTGCACGGCGAGCCTCTCGGTGAGCTCGACGACCTCGCTGAGGTGGCCGTACTCCCGTACGGCGTTGTCGACCGTCTTGCGGATGCGGGTGTTGACCCGCTCCGACCGCACCCGCTTGGCGACCGCGAGGGCCTGGTCGGCGAGGTGGACGCTCCGCTCGGGCTCCTTCTGGAGGAGGTGGACGGTCGCCATGCCGATGAGGTTGAGCGCGTAGGACCGCTGGTGGTCGGCGTCGCGTGCGAAGAGGTCGACGGCCCGCTGCATCACCGGCTCGGCGAGCGCCGCGTAGGTGGGGCTGCGCCCGGCGACGTAGGCGAGGTCGCGGTAGGAGTGGGAGTTCTCGCCGTTCAGCTCGGCCTCGCTGAAGAAGCCGATCCAGTCCGGCTCGGGCTCGGTGGAGTCCCGGGCGTCGGCGAAGGCGTCCTCGGCCATCCGCACGGCCCGCTTCACCTTGCTCGGCTGGCCCATGTTGGCGTAGGCGCGGGCCTCCATCGCATACAGCATCGACTGGGTGCGGAACCCGGCGCAGTCACGGCTGCCGTACTGGGCGAGGTGGACGAGTTCCAGGGCGTCGTCGGGTCGGCCGAGGTGGATCATCTGCCGGCTCATGCTGGACAGGATGTAGGAGCCGAGCGGCTTGTCACCGGCCTCCTTGGCGGCGTGCAGGGCGAGCACGAAGTACTTCTGGGCGGTGGGTTGCAGGCCCACGTCGTAGCTCATCCAGCCGGCGAGTTCGGCGAGTTCGGCCGCGACCTTGAACAGGCGCTTGCCGGTGGCGGCGGGTTGGGGCTCCTGGAGGAGGTCGGTGACCTCGTGGAGTTGCCCGACGACCGCCTTGCGGCGCAGCCCGCCGCCGCACTGGGCGTCCCACTGCCGGAACATCCTGGTGGTGGACTCCAGCAGGTCCAACTCCACGGCGGAGAGCCGCTGTCCACGGCGCAGGGTGGCGGGGTCGGGCTCCGGCTGGGGGGCGCTGGGGGTGGGGACCAGCCAGCGTTGCATGGGCTCGATCAGGGCGGGCCCGGCGGCCAGTCCGAGCGAGGCGCCGAGGAAGCCCCGACGGGCGAGCATCAGGTCGCTGCGGGAGAACTCCCCGATCAGCGCCACCGTTTGGGGTCCGGTCCAGGGAAGGTCGACACCGGCGACGGACGGCGCCTGGTGCGGGGTGCGCAGCCCGAGGTCCTCGACCGTCACCACGCAGCCGAACCGTTCGGAGAACAACTCGGACAGGATGCGCGGAATCGGCTCGCGCGGGTTCTCCCCGTCCAGCCACCGGCGCACCCGGGAGGTGTCGGTGGAAATGTGGTTGGCGCCCAATTCCCGTGCCCTGCGGTTCACTTGGCGCGCCAACTCGCCTTTGGACCAGCCACTTCGGGTAAACCACGAGCCCAGCATCTCGTTCGGGCGCTTCTCCCCGCTCGAACCGCCGTCACCGTTGCCGCCCACCGGAACGCCCCCATCCGTCACGCCATGTGTCCGCCACTTCCAGCCCAAGCCCTATCAGGATGTCGCGCGCCCTCGCGCACCGTCGGACGTCCGTCACCCTTCGAACGGGGAGCCGACCGCGACCGTCCCGCCATCGGACGGGAATGCCCCCGGGAACCTCTACCGAAAGTAATCCGATGGTCACCCTATCGGGAGGCGGGCCGAGGAAACGCCACCATTCGCCACCCCTTCGCATGAACCCGACTACCTTTCCACACGCTTGACTTGACGCATGCGCGCCGGGAACGGCGGAGTGATGCGCACCAGGGCGCGGAATTCAGCGCGCACCACCGGACGTGCGCTTGAGCGCCGTCAGAAACCTCGTTTGACGGGGCATGACGAAGACGGATGGTGACGACACGAACCCATATCGTGATCGTCGCTTGACCCGTGACGTCGTAACCAGCGGCGGGCAGTACCTGTTGGAGGAGGCATGAACTTCACGATCGGCGGCATCCGTGACATCCGGTCGGGTTCGTGGCGCCGCGGACGCACCGGCGAGTGCACGGCGGCGGCGGAGTTCACCGGACTGTGGGGTTGGGACGTGGTGCCCGGCGCCCGGGCCACCGCGAACGGCTGCTCCTGCGGGCGCCCGCCGGTGGCCCCGGGGAGCGCACCCGGCCCGCCGGGGGCCTGCCGCGCACCGGGTGCCCACCCCCTGGCCACCGCGCCGGTGGTCCCCGCCGGCGCCACGCTCGACGAGGTGACCCGCGTCTGGGCCGGCTTCCCGCACGCCACGCTCATGCTGCCGGTGGGGCGGACCTTCGACGTGCTGGAGGTGGGCGAGACCGCGGGCCGGCGCGCCCTGGTCCGGTTGGAGCGGATGGGGTTGCCGCTCGGCCCGGTCGTCGCCACGCCCCAGGGCCGCGCCCAGTTCCTGGTGGCCCCCGGGGCGGCGGTGGGCCTGCCCCGGCTGCTGTACCGCATGGGCTGGGACGGCGCGGCGCTCGACCTGCGCGCGCTCGGGCCCGGTGACCACATCACCGCACCGCCCTCCGACCGGGGCGGCCTCGGCCCGGTCCGCTGGCTCCGGACCCCCTGCTGGCGCACGGCCGGCCCGCCGGAGGCGCGCCTGGTGCTCGGGGTCCTCGGGCACGCGGCGCACCGCAGCCGGCGCTGACGGACGACGGCGACCCCGCGCACGACGAGGGCCCGGCGGCGTCGGGGACGGACGGACGGTCCACGCCATCGCGGCACGTTGGT
>NZ_JBEOWM010000069.1:0-27799 GCF_040296045.1 Streptomyces sp. NPDC002490
GGCCCGGATCCCCGCGGGGATCCGGGCCACGCCGCGTCTTCCCCTCCCCCCGCGGTCAGTGGTGCGCGACGGCGCGGGGGACGAGCGGCAGGGCGGACCAGATGACCTTTCCGCCGCCCGGCGTCTGCTCGACGTCGCACACCCCGCCGACCTCCCGGGTCACCTCGCGCACCAGGAGCAGGCCCCGGCCGCCGGTCTGCCCGTGGTCGGCCTCCAGGGCGGTCGGACGGTAGGGGTGGTTGTCCTCCACCGACACCCGCACCCATTCGGCCCCGACCGCGAGCTCCACGGAGAGCAGCGGTGACAGCACGGCCGCGTGCTTGACCGCATTGGTGGCCAGCTCCGAGACGATCAGCAGGAGCCCGTGGAGGACCTCCTCGGCCAACGGAACCCGCTGGCGCAGCAGCAGGTCGCGCACGGCACGGCGGGCACGGGGCACCGAGGCGTCCGCCGCGGGGGCCTGGAGGCGCCAGACCCCCTCGTAGGGCAGGGGGTCGACGACGCCAGGGGGTACCTGGTGGCCGACTCCGGAAGGAGGTCCGGAATCCCACCCGCCGCTGTCCATCGTCCGGTCTCCGCCCTTGCGCTCGGTTGTCTCCACATACCGAGTGTTGGGAACGCGCGGACCCTCCTCGGAGAACTGACCAGAAGTCAGCACGTATCGACGCATTGTGACCGAACGCGCATGGGGTCCGCCGGCCGCGACGACTACTCGTGAATCGATTTGTCGCGTTCGGACACTCTCCCGTTCTTCGGGTTGTACGCGATCCTCAGTGGGTAGGGGTTCCGGGCGGGCCGGTCGGGGGCTTCGGCTCCTCCGGTCCGACCAGGGCCTCCGTGACCAGCCCGACGATCTGGCGCCCGCCGAGGCCGGTGGCGATCAGTCCGAGCCCGTCGAAGAGCAGCGCCAGCGAGAAGAAGCAGCCGATGACGTACACGCTGCTGCTGGGCCACTCCGCGAGGACCAACACCCCCAGGAGCACCCCCAGGGCTCCCTGCACCAGCGCCCAGCCGAGCTGGGGCCCCCGCGCCACCAGGGCTCCGACCAGCCGGAACAGCCCTCCGGCCAGGAACAGCAGCGCGGCGAACATGGTGAGCGTCGCCGCCGCCACGTCCGGGCGGCGCAGGATCACGATGCCCGCCGCGAGGTACAGCGCGGCGATGAGCACCGCGGGCCAGAAGTAGCTCTCGCGTCGCGCCTGGACCGCGTGCACCAGGCCGACCACCCCGCCGATCAGCAGCAGCCAACCGAACAGCAGCATCGAGGTGAGGGTCGCCACGCCGACGTACACCAGCCCGACCACACCGGCCACGACCAGCAGCAGGCCGAGCACCACCAGACCCGTGAACCCCCGGCGCAGCTTCTTGGCCTCGGTACGGGGCGTACTCATGGGCGCCTCCCGGAACGGCACGACCCCCACTGATGATCGTACGTTCACGCGCGGCGGATAGCATCCGGCGCATGGAGCCTCAGTTGCCGTACGGCGTGACCGACGGGGTGGCGACGATCGTCATCTGCCAGCCCGCGAAGCGCAACGCCATGACCGAGGAGATGTGGCAGTCGCTGCCGCCGATCCTCGACGAGCTCGCCGCCGACCCCGCCGTCCGGGCCCTGGTCCTGACCGGTGCCGGCGGAACGTTCTGCGCGGGCGCGGACATCTCCACCCTCAGCGGGCCCCCCGGCACGGCCGAGGCCACCCAGGCCCTGGCCGTGCGCGCCGAGGAGGCCCTCGCCGCCTTCCCCAAGCCGACGCTGGCCGTGGTCAGGGGGCACTGCGTGGGCGGTGGCTGCCAGCTCGCCGTCGCCTGTGACCTGCGGTTCGCCGACGAGGAGGCCCTGTTCGGGGTGACGCCCGCGAACCTGGGCATCGTCTACGCCGAGTCGTCGACCCGGCGACTGGTGTCCCTGGTGGGGCCGGCGACGGCGAAGTACCTGCTGTTCTCGGGCGAGTTGATCGACGCCGCCCGGGCACTGCGCACCGGCCTGGTGGACGAGGTGCTGCCGGCCGACGCGCTGGACGAGCGGGTCGCCGCGTTCACCGCGCTGCTCACCACCCGCTCGCAGCTCACCCAGGCGGCGGCCAAGGACTTCGCGGCGGGCCGTACCGACCGGGCCGAGCAGTGGGCGGCGCTCGCCCGCAGCAGCGGCGAGACCGCCGAGGGCGTCGCCGCCTTCCTCGACAACCGGCCGCCCCGGTTCCCCTGGCCGCCGCAGCCCGCGGAGTAGGCCCGCGGCGTTCCGCGGGCGCACCCGTGGAGGGACCTCAGCCCGCCGTCGCCCTCCAGTGGGCGACGAGGTCGGCGGGGGCCTTCTCCGGGGCGCCCGCGTCGTAGGGCGGTTGCGGGTCGTACTCCAGCAGCAACTGGACGCTCTGGGCCGCACGGTCACCCGCGATCCGGCCCACCAGGGTCAACCCCATGTCGATGCCCGACGACACCCCCGCGGCGGTCACGTACTTCCCGTCGAACACCACCCGCTCCGGGCTCGGCACGGCCCCCGCGGCACCCAACTCCTCGCGCGCCAGCCAGTGGGTGGTGGCCCGGCGCCCGGTGAGCAGCCCGGCCGCGGCGAGGACCAGCGACCCCGTGCACACGGAGGTCGTCCAGGTGGTGTGCGCGTCGACGGCGCGCAGCCAGTCCAGGAGGTCGGGGTCCCGGGTCTGCGGGGTGACGTCCGGGCCGCCGGGGACCACCACGATGTCGGGGCGGGGCACCTCGGCGAAGGTCCGGTCGGCGACCAGCGCCAGACCGCCCGAGTCGTTGCGGACCGGGCCGCGGGCGGCGGCCACCAGGGCCGTTTCCGTGTCCGGGAGGTGTTGCAGGGTCTCGTAGGGACCCACGGCGTCCAGGGTGGTGAACCCCTCGAACAGGACGATGGCCAATTGCATTCGGGTGCCTCTCTCTCGTGTGCGTCTTCTGGTGCGGGGCGCGGGACGGGCCCGCGCGTCAGGAAGGGGAACGGAAGCGACGGCGGTAGTCGGCCGGCGGAGCGCCCACGGTGCGCACGAAGGCGCGGCGCAGGGCCTCCGGGGTGCGGTAGCCGCAGCGGCGCGAGACCTCCTCGATCCCGTCCGCCGTCTCCTCCAGCAACCGCCGGGCGTGCTCGACGCGGACCCGCTCCACGTACCGCCCGGGGGTCACGCCGGTCTCCGCGCGGAAGGCCCGGGCGAAGTGCCGCGGGGACAGCGCCGCCCGGGCGGCGAGCGCGTCCACGGACAGGTCGGCCGCCGGGTGCTCCACCACCCAGCGCTGCACCTCCCGCAGCGGCGCCCGGCTCGCGGTCTGGGCGGCCAGCGCCGCGCTGAACTGGGCCTGGTTGCCGGGCCTGCGCAGATAGACCACCAGGTGGCGGGCGATGGTCAGGGCCACCTCGCGGCCGTGGTCCTCCTCGACGAGGGCCAGGGCCAGGTCGATGCCCGCGGTGACGCCGGCCGAGGTGGCGATGGCGCCGTCCCGGACGAAGATGGGGTCGGGGTCGACCGTCACGGCCGGGTGCTCGCGCGCCAGGGCGTCGCAGTACGCCCAGTGGGTGGTCGCCCGGCGGCCGTCCAGGAACCCCGCCCGGGCCAGCAGCACGGCTCCGGTGCAGACCGACACCAACCGTTCGGCGCCCGCCCCGTGCTCCCGCAGCCAGGCGACGACCGACTCCTGTTCCGGGCCCTCGCCGTCGCCGCCGGGCACCACCAGGACGTGCGCGGACGGCGCCCCGGCCAGGTCGGTGTCCGGAACGAGCAGCAGGCCGCTGGAGGTCCGCACCGGGCGGCCGTCCGGTGCCGCGGTGCGCACCCGGTAGCCCCCGGTCGGGTCGCCCAGGGCGTACGAGGCGCCGTTGAACACCTCCGTGGGCCCGGTGACGTCGAGGCTCTGCACCCCGTCGAAGAGGAGCACGAGGACGGTTCGTTGCATGTCGTCGATCCTCTTCGCTCCCGGTGGACGACCGCAATGACGGGTGTCCCACCTTTCCTGCCACGACCCTCGGCGGGCCCGGGAGGGACGGGCCCGGCGGCGGACTGACCGCCCCTCAGCACGGGTCCGCACGGCGGCCCGAGCGCCCGGTGGGCACGGGAGGGGGCAGGAGGGCGCTCCTCCTCGCCGCTGCCCACGCGCCCTGGCGGGGCTGCGGGCGGTGGGGGACGGCGAGGGCGCCGGGTCGGCCCGCTCCCGTCGGCCGGCGAGGCGGCGGCCGCCCGTTGTCACCGGCACCTGCGACAATTGCGGCGCAACCTCAGTGAAGAAGGCGGGACGGGATCGTGACGACACCCCTCGTAGGGTCCATCGAAGGCAGGATCGCCGAGGAGCTCGGCGTGCGGGAGCGGCAGGTGCGGGCCGCGGTGGAACTGCTCGACGGCGGTGCGACGGTGCCCTTCGTCGCCCGCTACCGCAAGGAGGCGACCGAGTCCCTCGACGACGCCCAGCTGCGCGCCCTGGAGGAGCGGCTGCGCTATCTGCGGGAGCTGGAGGAGCGGCGGACCGCGGTTCTCGACTCGGTGCGCGAGCAGGGCAAGCTGACCGGGGCGCTGGAGGCGTCGATCCGGGCGGCGGACACCAAGGCCCGGCTGGAGGACGTCTACCTGCCGTTCAAGCCGAAGCGGCGCACCAAGGCGCAGACGGCCCGCGAGGCGGGGCTGGGGCCGCTGGCGGAGGGCCTGCTCGGCGACCCGTCGGTGGAGCCGCTGGCCGCCGCGGGCGCGTTCGTGGACGCCGACAAGGGCGTCGCCGACCCGCAGGCCGCGCTGGACGGGGCCCGGGCGATCCTCACCGAGCGGTTCTCCGAGGACGCGGACCTGATCGGCGAGTTGCGGGAGCGCATGTGGACGCGGGGGCGCGTCGCGGCGAAGGTGCGGGCGGGCAAGGAGGAGGCGGGGGCCAAGTTCGCCGACTACTTCGACTTCGCGGAGCCGTTCACCGCACTGCCCTCGCACCGGGTGCTGGCGATGCTGCGCGGCGAGAAGGAGGAGGTCCTCGACCTCACCCTGGAGCCCGAGGAGCCGCGGGACCCGACCGCTCCCCCGGCCCCCACCTCGTACGAGCAGTCGATCGCCGCGCGCTTCGGCATCGCGGACCGGGGTCGTCCCGCGGACAAGTGGTTGAAGGACACCGTCCGTTGGGCCTGGCGGACCCGGGTGCTGGTGCACCTCGGGATCGATCTGCGGCTGCGGTTGCGGACCGCCGCCGAGGACGAGGCGGTCCGGGTCTTCGCGGCCAACCTGCGGGACCTGCTGCTGGCCGCCCCGGCCGGCACCCGGGCCACGCTGGGCCTCGACCCCGGTTTCCGCACCGGGGTGAAGGTGGCCGTGGTGGACTCCACCGGCAAGGTCGTGGCGACGGACGTGATCCATCCGCACGTGCCGCAGAACCGCTGGGACGCCTCGGTGGCCGCCTTGGCGCGGCTGGCCGCGGAGCACGCGGTCGAGCTGGTGGCCGTCGGCAACGGCACCGCCTCCCGGGAGACGGACAAGCTGGCCGGCGACCTGATCGCCCGGCATCCCGAGTTGAAGCTGACCAAGGTGATGGTGTCCGAGGCCGGTGCTTCGGTGTACTCGGCCTCGGCGTTCGCCTCGCAGGAACTCCCGGACCTGGACGTGTCGCTGCGCGGGGCGGTGTCCATCGCACGGCGGTTGCAGGACCCGCTCGCCGAGTTGGTGAAGATCGACCCCCGGTCCATCGGGGTCGGCCAGTACCAGCACGACCTGTCCGAGGTGAAGCTGTCCCGTTCGTTGGACGCCGTCGTCGAGGACTGCGTGAACGGCGTGGGGGTGGACGTGAACACGGCCTCGGCGCCGCTGTTGGCCAGGGTGTCGGGCATCAGCACCGGCCTCGCCGAGAACATCGTGTCCCACCGGGACGCCCACGGCCCTTTCCGGTCCCGGACCGCGCTCAAGGACGTGTCCCGGCTCGGCCCCAAGGCGTACGAGCAGTGCGCGGGCTTCCTGCGCATCCGGGGCGGCGCCGATCCGCTGGACGCCTCCAGCGTCCACCCGGAGGCGTATCCGGTGGTGCGGCGGATGGTGCGGGCGAGCGGGGGCGAGGTGGCCGCCCTGATCGGCAACGGCACCGCGCTGCGGTCCCTGAGGCCCGGTGACTTCGTGGACGGGACCTTCGGTCTGCCGACGGTCACCGACATCCTGCGGGAGCTGGAGAAGCCGGGGCGCGACCCGCGGCCCGCGTTCCGCACGGCGACGTTCAAGGAGGGCGTGGAGAAGCTCTCCGACCTGGTCGCGGGGATGGTGCTCGAAGGGGTCGTCACCAACGTCGCCGCGTTCGGCGCCTTCGTGGACGTCGGTGTGCACCAGGACGGGCTGGTCCACGTGTCGGCGATGTCGAAGACCTTCGTCAAGGATCCGCGGGACGTGGTGAAGCCCGGAGACGTCGTCCGGGTGAAGGTCCTGGACGTGGACGCCGTGCGCAAGCGGATCTCCCTGACGCTCCGGCTGGACGACGAGGCCCCGAAGGGCCGGGACGGCGCGGCCCGGCCCTCCCGGGAGGGTGCCGCCCGCGAGGGCCGGCGGGCGCCCCAGCCGCGACAGGGCAGGGGCGGCGGCGGGTCCCGGCCGGCCGCGCAGCCGGCGAACGGTGCGATGGCCGACGCGCTGCGGCGCGCCGGACTGGGCTAGCGACGGTGAGGGGGCGGCCGGATCCCGCGCCGCCCCCTCGTGCGTCGGGTGGCTCAGCCCTCGGTGATCCGACCGTCGGCCACGGCCACCCGGCGGGTGGTGTGGACGGCGTCCAGCATCCGCCGGTCGTGGGTGACCAGCAGCAGCGTGCCCGGGTAGGCGCCCAGCGCGGACTCCAACTGCTCGATGGCGGGCAGGTCGAGGTGGTTGGTCGGCTCGTCCAGCACCAGGAGGTTGACGCCCCGGCCCTGGAGCAGGGCGAGGGCGGCGCGGGTCCGTTCACCGGGTGACAGGGTGGCCGCTGGGCGCAGCACGTGGCCGGCGCCCAGCCCGAACTTGGCGAGCAGGGTCCGCACCTCGGCGGGCTCGGTGTCCGGCACGGCGAGCCGGAAGGCGTCGATCAGCGGCTGCGGCCCGTGGAAGAGGGCCCGTGCCTGGTCGACCTCGCCGACGACGACGCCCGGTCCGAGCGCGCTGTGCCCGGCGTCCAGGGGGAGGCGTCCGAGCAGCGCGGCGAGCAGGGTGGACTTCCCCGAGCCGTTGGGGCCGGTGACGGCGATCCGGTCGGCCCAGTCGATCTGGAGGTCGACCGGACCGAAGCGGAAGTCACCGCGGCGCACCTCGGCCCCGCGCAGGGTGGCGACCACGGCGCCCGAGCGGGGCGCCGCGGCGATCTCCATCCGCAGCTCCCACTCCTTGCGGGGTTCCTCCACCTTGTCCAGCCGCTCGATGAGCCGATCGGTCTGCCGGGCCTTGGCCGCCTGCTTCTCACTGGACTCGGCACGGGCCCGGCGCAGGATCTTGTCGTTGTCGGGGGACTTGCGGAGCGCGTTCTTGACGCCCTTGTCCATCCACGCCCGCTGGGTGCGGGCCCGGGACTCCAGGGACGCCTTCTTGTCGGCGTACTCCTCGTAGGCGGCGCGGGCGTGGCGGCGCGCGGTCTCGCGTTCCTCCAGGTAGGAGGCGTAGCCGCCGCCGAACAGGTTCACCTGTTGCTGGGCGAGGTCGAGTTCCAGGACCTTGGTGACGGTCCGGGTGAGGAACTCGCGGTCGTGGCTGACGAGGACGGTGCCCGCGCGCAGCCCCTGCACGAAGCGTTCGAGCCGGTCGAGCCCGTCGAGGTCGAGGTCGTTGGTGGGCTCGTCCAGCAGGAACACGTCGTAGCGGGAGAGCAGCAGGGAGGCGAGCCCGGCGCGGGCCGCCTGGCCCCCGGAGAGGGTGGTCATGGGCTGGTCCAGGTCGACGCCGAGGCCGAGTTGGGCGGCGGTCTCCTCGGCGCGTTCGTCCAGGTCGGCGCCGCCCAGGGCCAGCCAGCGCTCCAGGCTCACCGCGTAGGCGTCGTCGGCGCCCGGGGCGCCGTCCACGAGTGCCTGGGTGGCGGTGTCCATGGCGTGCTGGGCTTCGGTGACACCGGTGCGGCGGCCCAGGAAGGCGCGGACGCTCTCGCCGGGACGCCGGTCGGGTTCCTGGGGGAGGTGGCCGACGGTGGCGTGCGGCGGGGACAGCCGTAGGACGCCCTCCTCGGGGGCGTCGAGTCCGGCGAGCAGTCTCAGCAGGGTGGACTTGCCCGCGCCGTTGGCGCCGACGAGGCCGATCACGTCCCCGGGGGCGACGACGAGTTCGAGTCCGGAGAAGAGGGAGCGGCTGCCGTGGCCCGCGGCGAGGTCCTTGGCGACGAGGGTGGCGGTCATGGGGTCCGATCGTGGGAGTGGGTGACGAGCGTACGACGGACGCACACCGCTGCGCCCGCGCCGGGTGCCCGCAGGCGCGTGCGCTGCGGCCCGGGGGCGGGGTCTCGTCCGTCGGGACGGTCCTCGGTCACCGGCACATCGGCGGGTACCCCCTGCTGGTCGTGGTCCGTCGTGGACGGCGCCCGGCGGCCGCCGCCGTCACCGTGCGGACGGCGCGACGAGCACGCTGTCCGTGGTGCGCGCCACCAGGAAGGATCGGCTCCGGCGCAGGCCACCGTCAAGCGGGATTCGGTGGTGGCCGGGGCCGAGCACCCCGTCGAACACCTCCTGGGTGCGGGCACGGCGCAGTCGGTCGAGGCGGTAGGCCAGCACGCGGACCCGGCAGGTGGAGGTGACGTCGATGCCGGCCTCGTCTCCGGAACGCGCGAGGCGGGTGAGCCTGCGGCGTCCGGCCGGGGCGGTGTCCAGGGCGTGTTCGACCTGGGCGACGAGCAGGGGGACGATGGGCGCCAGTCCGTCGACGTAGGTGACGTTGACCCCGGCGTGCGCGAATGCGGCGCGGACCTGGGTGCGTTCGCCGGTGGGGACGGTGGCGCCGAAGGCGACCGCGCCGTAGGTGCGCAGTTCGGCGGGGGGCACCCGGGCGGCGTCCCGGGTGATCTCGGCGCCGATGCCGATGGTGCGCAGGGCCGCGGCGAGCCGGGCCAGCACGGCGACCCGGTCGCCGACGAGCAGCACCCGGCGCGGAGCCGGCCCGGCGGTGTCCAGGAGGGGGCGCAGGGCCGCACGGTACTCGGCGCCGCGGAACCGGAACGGGCCCAGCCCGTGGTAGCCGCCGAGCACGAGGTCCACGCGGGGGGTGGTCTGCCAGGCGAAGTCACGCCAGATGACGTCCTCCGGGGAGGCGGGGTCCCCTTCGATGACTGCGGTCACCGCACCGCAGGCGAGGTCCTCGCACTCCGGACAGGCGTAGATGATGTGCCGGCGGTGGGCGAGCGGGGCGGGGGCTTCCAGGAGGAGGCTGCGCACCTGGGAGGAGAAGATCGCCGGTGGCACGTCAGCGGCGAGCGGGGAGACGGCGTCGAGGTCGGCGAGGCGGTACAGCAACGGGCGGCCGTCGACGATGAAGTCCACGAAGTCCCGGTGTGCCTGGGGTTCGCCGTTGGCGTGGATCTCGCCCGCACGGGTGGCGGGTGCCAGGGCGAAGGTCGCGTACGCGGCAGACATGGGGCGAGTATCCCCAGCCGGGCCGGCCGGGGGGCGGCGCGCCACGGGCTGCGGAGGGCGCCGGTCGGGTGCCCGGGCGAGGGACGGCGGTGGCGGGGGTGGCGGGTGCCGGACGGACGGGGCCTGGTCTTCGCTGCGGGCAAACGGTGCGATGGCAGGCGATCACCTCGACGGTCGCGGCGTCCGGGGGGTGGTTCGGTTGCCGTTGCGAATCCGCCGGTGCGCGCCGGCCGGGCCCGGCGCGGGGCAGCGCGGGGGCGGGTGCCGCACCGGCCGTGCGCGGGGGCGCACACACGGTCGAGGGCGTAGCCGGCCCCATCCGACTGGACGGACGGGGCGGGACGGCGCGCACCGCGCGGTGTCCCGCCCCTGGACGGTCCTCGACCGGCCGCTCAGTCCAGTCCGTGACGGACCCGGGCCGCATGGGCGTCGGGAAGGTAGCGCATGCGGTGCGGAAGCCGGGAGACCACGGCACCGATGGCCCGGCACAGCCGCCGTAGGCGACGCTCCTGGGCCTCGGTCCACGGCAGCCCCAGCACCGTGCGCGCTTCGGGCGGCAGCAGTCCGATCGACAGGAACCGGCGCAGCCGCAGGAACAGCGGGCGCAGCGCGGGCCACAGCAGGCGCACCGCGATCCGTACCGGTCGGGGCCCCGCTTCGGGGACCGGTAGCGGCCGTCGGACGTCGAGCAACTCCTGTGCCACTCCGGTGAGTTCCAGCTCCTTGAGGGTGGCCCGGTAGTAGGGCCAGAACTCTTCGACGGTCTCCGGCAGATCGCGTTCGTGGATGCCGAGGAGTTGACCGACCCGACGCCACTCGGCGAAGTAACGGCGCTCCTCGTCCTCGGTGTAGGGGCGGGACCAGAGGTACGGGCGGGCGTAGCGGGTCACGGGGTACCCGGTGGCGTGCACCCAGGCGTAGGTGCGGGCGGCCAGTGCGTGGTAGCGGCGCCCCCGGGCGTCGGTACCGCCGACGGTGCGGTGCAGGGCGCGCAGGCGGCGCCCCTCCGCCACGGCCCGTTCCTCCCCGTACACCCACAGCAGCACGGACCGCACGGAGCGGGCGCCACGGCCCCAGGGGTCGGTGCGGAACGCCGAGTGCTCGTCGACGCCGGCCCCGACCGCGGGGTGGCTCACCTGGAGGACGAAGGCCGGGCCGAGGGTCAGCAAGGTGCGGATGTCACCTGTGTCCTGCCAGAGGATGCCTCCGGGCGGAGGCGGTTGGAGAATACGAGAATGTTGGACATCGAGCGACATATGGCCAGTATGAGGAAGATGCTTCCGGAGAGGCTCATTTGGCTCCGCGCGTCAGGTGATTCCGTTGTGGCGTGGGCCACTTCGCCCCGTGCACCGGTGGGCACGCGGGGCGAAGCCCTGCGCAGGGGTCAGCGGTCGCGGAGGGGTTCGCCGCGCCGGGCGCGCGCCACCAGGGACTCCGGCGGGGCGAAGCGGTCCCCGTGGCGCTCGGCGAGTGCACGCGCCCGGGTCACGAAGCCGGGCAGCCCGCCCCGGTAGCCGTCGACGTACTGGAGCGCTCCGCCGGTCCAGCCGGGGAAGCCGATGCCGAGCAGGGAGCCGATGTTGGCTTCGGCGACGGAGGTGACCACCCCTTCGTCCCACGCCCGGACGGCTTCCAACGCCTCGGCGAAGAGGAGCCGTTCGGACAGCTCGGGCAGGGGCGCGGGCGCACCGGAGCGGGTGAAGTGGGTGCGCAACCCCGGCCACAGGCCCGCCCGTCGACCGTCGACGTAGTCGTAGAACCCCGCGCCGCCCGCCCGGCCGGGACGGTCGAACTCGTCGACCATGCGGTGGACGACGGCCTCCGCGGGATGCGGCTGCCAGGTGCCCCCGGCGTCCTCCACGGCACGGCGGGCGGCGGCGCGGATGCTGCGGGACAGCGTGAGGGTGAGCTCGTCGGCGAGGGCGAGCACCTTCGTCGGATAGCCGGCCTGGGCGGCGGCCTGTTCGACGGAGGCGGGTTCGACGCCCTCGCCGACCATCGCCACTCCTTCGTCCAGGAACCTCCCGATCACCCGGGAGGTGAAGAAGCCGCGCCCGTCGTTGACGACGATCGGGGTCTTGCGGAGCCGGCGCACCAGGTCGAAGGCGCGGGCGACCGCCTCGTCGCCGGTGCGTTCGCCCCGGACGATCTCCACCAGGGGCATCCGGTCCACCGGGGAGAAGAAGTGCAGGCCGAGGAAGTCGGCCGGGCGCCGCACCCCGTCGGCGAGGTCGGTGACGGGCAGGCTGGAGGTGTTGGAGCACAGCAGGGCGTCCGGGGCCAGGAAGGGCTCGACCTCCTGGAGCACCCGGCGCTTCAGGTCGGGGTCCTCGAAGACCGCCTCGATGACCGCGTCCGCCCCGGCGAAGTCCGCGGCGGTGGCCGCGGGGGTGATCCGGGCGAGCAGGGCGTCCGCCTCCTCCCGGCTGCCGCGGCCCCGGGCGACGGCCTTGGCGCACCGCTGTGCCACGCGTTCCCGGCCGCGCTCGGCGGCGTCGAGGGAGACGTCCCCCAGGACCACGTCGATCCCGACGCGGGCGCACGCGTGGGCGATGCCCGCTCCCATCCGGCCGGCGCCGAGCACGGCGACCCTCCCGATCGGGCGCGGCCGGGCGTCCCGGGGCCGGGCGGCACCGGAGTTGACGGCACGGAGGTCGAAGAAGAACGCCTGCATCATGTTCTTCGCCGTCTGTCCGGTCACCAGGGCGGTGAAGTGGCGGGACTCGACGACCTCCGCGGTCGCGAAGTCCACCTGTGCGCCCTCGACGGCCGCCGCGAGGATGGCGCGCGGCGCCGGGCAGGGCGCCCCCGCGGTCCGCTTCCGCAGGGTGGCGGGGAAGGCGGGCAGGTTCGCGGCGAGCCGGGGGTGCGCGGGGGTGCCGCCGGGGATGCGGTGGCCCGGGGCGTCCCAGGGCTGCCGCGACTCCGGATGCGCGTCGATGAACGCCCGTGCCCTGACCAGGAGTTCCTCGGGGCTGTGCACGACCTCGTGGACGAGTCCGAGTTCCAGGGCGCGCCGCGGGCCGTACTGGGTGCCCTGGAGCAGCACGTTGAGGAGGGCGTCGGAGACGCCGAGCATCCGGACCGTGCGGGTCACCCCGCCGGCTCCGGGCAGGAGGCCCAGGGTGACCTCCGGGAGGCCGAACTTGACGCCCGGGGCGTCCAGGGCGATGCGGTGGTGGCAGGCGAGGGCGATCTCGTACCCGCCGCCGAGGGCGGTGCCGCCCAGGGCCGCGACCACGGGGACGCCCAGGGTCTCGATCCGGCGCAGGTCGCGCTTGACGCCGAGGCTCGCCTCGAACACCTGGGCGGCGTCCGCCGGGCCGGCGGCGAGCAGCTCCTTGAGGTCGCCGCCGGCGAAGAAGGTCTTCTTGGCGGAGGTGACGAGGACGCCGCGGACGCTGCTGCGTTCGGCCTCCAGTCGGTCGGCCACGGCGGTGAGGGAGGCTTGGAAGGCCGCGTTCAGGGTGTTGGTGGAGTGGTGGGGGTCGTCGAGGACGAGGGTGACGACCCCGGCCCGGTCCTGTTGCCAGCGGATCGCGGACGGCTGCCGGACGGTGGTGGACTCGCTCATGGGGTGACTGCTCCGGGGTGCGGCGGGCGGGTGGAGGGGGGACGAGCGGCGCGGTCAGAGGCGTTCGACGACGGTCGCGACGCCCATGCCGCCGCCGACGCACAGGGTGACCAGTCCGTAGCGCCCGTCCCGGCGTTCGAGTTCGTCCACGAGGGTGCCGAGGATCATCGCCCCGGTGGCGCCGAGCGGGTGACCGAGGGCGATGGCCCCGCCGTTGACATTGACCTTCTCCAGGGGGAGGCCCGTCTCCCGCACGAACCGGAGCACCACCGCCGCGAACGCCTCGTTGATCTCCACCAGGTCGAGGTCGTCGACGGTGAGCCCGGCCTTGGCGAGGGCCTTGCGGGTGGCGGGCGCCGGTCCGGTGAGCATGATGGTCGGCTCCGAGCCGGACACCGCGGCGGAGACGATCCGGGCCCGCGGCCGGAGCCCGTAGCGCTCCCCCACCGCCCGTGAGCCGACGACGACGAGCGCCGCGCCGTCCACGATGCCGGAGGAGTTGCCGGCGTGGTGGACGTGGTCGATGCGCTCGACCCAGTGGTACTCCTGGAGGGCCACCGCGTCGAAGCCCGCGCGCTCGCCGATCTCCGCGAACGACGGCTTCAGCGCGGCGAGGCCGTCCACCGTGGTGCCGGGGCGCGGATGCTGGTCGTGGTCGAGGACGACGAGCCCCGCCCGGTCGCGCACCGGAACGACCGAACGGTCGAAGCGGCCGTCCGCGCGCGCCGCCGCCGCGCGTTCCTGGGAGAGCACCGCGTACGCGTCGACCTCGCGGCGGGAGAAGCCCTCGATGGTGGCGATCAGGTCGGCGCCGATGCCCTGCGGAACGAATCCGGTGGCGAGGTTGGTCAGCGGGTCGGCGAACCAGGCCCCGCCGTCCGAGGCCATCGGCACCCGGGACATCGACTCGACGCCTCCCGCGAGGACGAGGTCCTCCCATCCCGAACGGACCTTCATCGCGGCGAGGTTGACGGCTTCCAGCCCGGAGGCGCAGAAGCGGTTCTCCTGCACCCCGGCGACCGTGTCCGGCAGTCCCGCGGCGAGCGCGGCGATCCGGGCGATGTCGGAGCCCTGGTCGCCGACCGGGCTGACGACCCCCAGGACCACGTCGTCGATCGCCGCCGGGTCGAGGTCCGGGAAGCGGTCGCGCAGCTCGTGGATCAGACCGACGACCAGGTCGATCGGCTTGGTGCCGTGCAGGGCGCCGTTCGCCTTGCCGCGCCCGCGCGGGGTGCGGATCGCTTCGTACACGAATGCTTCGGTGGTCACGGGTGGGCCTTTCGACGGCGCCCGTGCGGGCGCGCTGCGGATGCGTGGCGTGCGCGACCGGCCCGCAAGCGGCTCGCGGCACCGGAAGCGATGCTAAGGGCTGTCCCCGTGGATACCCACCGATAGCCGCACGAGGCGCCACCCGCGCCCGCCACCGGTCGGAATCCGACGTCACGGGCCCGGTCCGGTGGCGTGATCGTTCAAGACGGCGGCCCGGACCGGGCCCTAGCGTGAGGGCACCGGACGGAGGGGAACCATGGACGAGGCGTACGCGAGTGCACGACTGGTGGCGGTGGCCCAGCGCGCCCTGGCCGCCGAAGGCATCCACACCGTGGCCCCCGCCGGGTCCGGAGCGCTGCTCCCGCTCGCCGCCAAGCGCCGGTTCCTGGCCGAGGTGGCCCACGAGCACGGGCTGCTGCCCCTGCTCCGGGTGGGGCGGCGGTTCTCCGAGGTCCGCTCCGACCCGGCCGTCTCGGCCCTGCTGTCCGCCGCCTCCCCGCACGACCTGTTCGAGCGGTGGTGCCGGCTGGAACGGTTCACCCACGCCCGGCACCGGGTGCGGGTGCGGGACAGCGGGGCCGGTCGACTGGTCGTCGAACACACCGGCCCGGTCGGGGCGCCGCCCGAACCGGCGGAGGACGCCGTCGTCATCGGGGTGCTCACCGCCCTCCTGGTCATGATCGGCGCCCTGGAGGTCACGGTCACCGTCGGACGGCACCGGCCGCTCACCGTGTTCAGCGAGGGCGCGTTCCGCGTCGAACCTGCCCCCGGGGACAGCGCCCACTGGCACTTCGCCTGGTCCGGCAGCCGACCGCCGCGCCCCGATCGGAGCGCGGAACCCGGCACCGACCCGGCTGCGCCCGCCCGGGAACTGTTCGCCGCCGACCCCGCCCGCCGCTGGACGCTCGCCGACCTCGCCGGGGAGTTGGGGCTCTCCTCACGGGTCCTCCAACGGCGGTTGGCGGCTGCGGGGGGCTTCACCGGGCTGCTCGGCGAGGTGCGCGCGGAACGGGCCGCGAGCCTGCTCGTCCGCGGTGAACACCCCATCGGCGTCATCGGCTTCGCCTGCGGCTACGCCGACCAGCCGCACTTCACCCGTCAGTTCAAACACCGCACCGCCATGACCCCGGCGGCCTACCGGTCCACGTTCGGGCCCCCCGCCCGACGCCCCAGCCCAACGAAGTGAAGGTCACCCCATGGAATTCCACGACACCACCGTCCTCGTCACGGGCGGAGCCCGCGGGGTCGGCCGGGAACTCACCCGACAACTGGTCGGACTCGGCGCCCACGTGGTGGCCGTCGGCCGCGACCGGGAACGACTCGCCGCGCTCGCGGCCGCGCACGGCGACCGGGTGTCGATCGAGGTCGTCGACCTCGCCGACCCCGCGGCCCTCGACGCCCTCACCGAGGCGCTGCCCACCCGCCACCCCACGCTGCGCGCCGTGTTCAACAACGCCGGGGTGCAGCACCTGACCGACTTCCTCGCCGACGACCTCCCCCGCACCCGGCAACTCCTGCGACGCGAGCTGACCGTCAACGTGGACGCCGTCATCACCCTCTCCACCGGGCTGCTCCCCCATCTGCGCCGGCAGCCGTCGGCGGCGATCGTCAACATCAGCAGCGGGCTGGCCGTCGTGCCCAAGCCCTCCGCCCCGGTGTACTGCGCCGCCAAGTCGGCGGTGCGCACCTTCACCCGGGCGCTGCGCTACCAGTGCGAGGACGGCGCGCCGCACGTCCGGGTGGTCGACGCGGTCCTCCCCCTCGTCGACACGGACATGACCGCGGGCCGTGGGCGCGGCAAGATCAGCCCGGCCGCCGCAGCCCGTTCCGTGCTGCACGGCGTGGCCCGGGGGCGGTCGGAGGTCTACGTCGGCAAGGCGCGGCTGCTGCCGCCCCTGATGCGGCTCGCCCCGTCCCTCGGCTACCGGACGCTGCGCCATGGCTGAGACCGCCCCCGCTCCTGTGCCCTCCACCCGGACCGGACGGCTGCTGTCCCGGCTGGACCGATCGGCCGACCGGCGCTGGTTCCTGCCCGCGGTGGGCGCCTTCCCGCTCGGCGACTACGTCCTGCCGGTGCTGCCCGGCCAGTTGCTCCTCGCGGGGCTGGCGGCGCTGCATCCGCGTCGCTGGTGGCCGCTCGTCCTCACCTTCGTCACCGGCTCGGTTCTGGGCGCCCTGCTCACCGCCCTCGCCGTTCAGGCCGCCGGGGACCGACTGCTCCGGGTCGCCGGGCAACTCGCGCCGGACCGGGCCGAGTTCCAACAGGCGGCCGAGTTGGTCGCCCAGCACGGACCCTGGGTGCTGGCCGCCCTGTCCATGCTGCCGTTCACCCCGCGGACCGCGGTGCTGGCCTGTGCGCTGGCCGGTGTCGAACCGCTGACGATCGCCCTGGCCGTCCTCGCGGGCCGGCCGGTGCCGCTGGTCCTCATCGGCCTCGCCGGAGCCCGGGCCCCGCGGCTGCTGCGTCGCTCGCGCCGGGTCGACCGGGTCCTCGCCGAGGTCGCGGCGGGCCGCACCTCCCCGGAGCCCTCAGGAACGGCCGGCCAGGACCCTGCGGCAGAGCGAGTCGGCGTGCCGGGTGGTCTCCGGTAGGCGGTAGCGCGGGCTCAGGGCCAGGGTGTGGGCGAGTGCCGTGGGCAGCGCCACCCGGTGGCCGACCGAGACGTACACCGGTCTGACGCCCGCCCTGGTCCGCAGCGCGGCCCCCACCTGCTCGTCCCCGGCGAGCAACGGGGCGGCGGCTCCCCGGTGTTCGGCCAACTCCCCGTGGGTGAAGACGAACGGGTTCTTCGCGACGCCGATCGTGGGCCGCCCGGTGAGCACCCCGAGATGGCTCGCCAGACCGAAGCGGCGCGGGTGGGCGAGCCCGTAGCCGTCGCACACCACCAGGCCGGGATCCACCGTCAACGCCTCCAACGCCGCCAGGACGGCCGGGAGTTCGCGGAACGCGAGCAACCCGGGGACGTAGCGGAAGGCCACCGGACCCACCGCGGTGGCCTCCTCGACCACCTTCAGGGTCGCGCAGTCGAGGACCACCGCCGCCGCGGCCACCACACCGCGGGCGTCGTCGTACGCCACGTCCACCCCGGTCGCGTGCCCGAGACCGGGCTCGGGCCCGGGTTCGTCGCGCACCACGGCGTCCCGCAGGGCGTCCTGGACGGCGCGGGCCCCTTCCTCGCTCACGGGCCAACCGGCGGGCAGCGGGGCGGGGCGGGGATTCGCGACGGCTTCCATGATGCGTCGAGGGTACGGGGTCGGCGGGCGTCGCAGCCCACCGCCCGGACCCCGGGCCGGGCGGCGCGGTTCGGGGTGGAGCCGATAGGGTTTCGGTCATGTTCGTTCTGGAACTGACCTACACCGCACCCGTCGAGGCCGTGGACGCCGAGTTGGCCGCGCACGTCGCGTGGTTGGACGCCTTGTACGCCTCCGGAGTGGTGATCGCCTCGGGCCGCAAGCAGCCGCGCGACGGCGGGGTGTTGCTCGCGGTCGGCACGGACCGCGCGGCGATCGAGGCCCTGGCCGCGACCGATCCGTTCGTGACGGCCGGGGTCTGCGCCTACCGCATCACGGAGTTCGTCGTCACCCGGACGGCACCCGCGCTCGACGCGTACCGACAGCCGGCCCCGTCCTGACGGGCCGCCGTTCCGGTCCGGCGGCCCGCGCCCGGCGCGGCGGCCGTGACCGAGGTCACTGACCGTCCGGGTGTACGTGAAGGGGCTTTCCGTCGTCTCTTCAGGTGTCCGGCTTCGTCGGCCCGCCGGGCGCCGGGCCGACCTCACCGCCGTCACGAGGGAGCACGCGTTGTCCATCGTCATCGAGCAGGCCGTGGAGGCGCGACTGGTCGCCGCCGCGCCGCGCATGGCCACCATCCCCGCGATGCTGCGCTACACGGAGGACGATCCCTTCGCGATCAGGATGACGTTCCCCGCCGCCGCGACCCTGGAGGGCGTGGACGTGTGCTGGACCTTCTCCCGGGAACTGCTGACGGCCGGGATGGAGGAAGCGGCCGGCCACGGGGACGTACGGGTGCGACCGTACGGGTACGACCGCACGGTCATGGAGTTCCACGCCCCCGAGGGCACCGCGATCGTGCACGTGCGCAGCGGTGAGCTGCGCCGGTTCCTGCGCCGGACCGACGCCGTGGTGGCCCGGGGCGACGAGTACCTGCACCTCGACCTGGACGGTGACCTCGCCGCGTTGATGCGCGACCCCTGCTGACCGACCCGCCCCGCTTGGGCCGTCACCGCACCGAGCCTCCGCGGTGACGGCGAGGCGCGGCCGGGTGCGGTGACACCGTCACCGCACCCGGCCGATCGGACCCGACGGTGTCGGGAGGTCGCCCCGTCGACGTCGATCGCGGGTGTCCCTCCGGCCGGCCCGGGGAACCGCGCGGGCCGCCACGGCCTGCCGCTCCTGGAGCCGCCGGGGATCACCCGGCAGCGGCCGGGCACGGGAGCCTGCCGCGCCCGGGACACGCCGCTGAACGGCGGTGTGAGGTGCCTCTCAGTCCGCTTGCGGGAGGCGTGCGCCCCGGGCGCGCACGGGGCGGAAGTGCCGTGGTCAGGCGTGCGCCGGCGCGTACCGGCCACCCCCGGCGAGGAGGCGCCTTTACAGCGGGCTTAACCTACGGGTTCGTAACCTACGCGGACGTAGCCTACGACTGCGTAGGTTACGGTTCCCGGCATGCACTCCCCTTCCCTGGAGCTCCAGTGACGCTCACTTCTCCCCACCTCGGCGCCCCGTCCACCTGGACGGACGCCAGACTCCTCCACGCGTTGGAGGAAGTGGTCGAGAAGGAGCTCAACCGCCATCTGAAGGTGGCCAAGGACTGGATGCCCCACGAGTACGTGCCGTGGTCGGACGGCCGCAACTTCCCCGGGCAGTTCGAGGACGGCGACCCCTGGGAGAAGGAGCAGTCCAAGGTCACCGAGATCGGCCGGATCGCCCTCGTGGTCAATCTGCTGACCGAGGACAACCTCCCCAGCTACCACCACGAGATAGCGTCGCTGTTCGGACGGGACGGGGCCTGGGGCACCTGGGTGCACCGCTGGACCGCCGAGGAGGGCCGCCACGGCATCGTGATGCGGGACTACCTCCTCACCTCGCGCGCGGTCGATCCCGACAAGCTCGAAGCGTTCCGCATGTCGCACATGTCGGAGGGATTCGAGTCGGACAACCGGCACTCCATGCTGCACTCCGTCGCCTACGTGGCCTTCCAGGAGCTCGCCACCCGGATCTCGCACCGCAACACCGGGCACCAGTCCGGCGACCCGGTCTGCGACCGGATGCTGGCCCGCATCGCCACCGACGAGAACCTGCACATGGTCTTCTACCGGAACCTGCTCAAGTCGGCGTTCGACCTGGCTCCCGACCTCACCATGCAGGCCGTCCGGGACGTCGTCGTCGACTTCCGGATGCCCGGACACGGCATCCCCGGGTTCGAACGGGCCGCCGCGCAGATGGCCATCGGCGAGGTGTACAACCTGCGCATCCACCACGACGACGTGCTCCAGCCGGTACTGCGGTTCCTGAAGATCATGGACATCGACGGGCTCGGGCCCGAGGGACTCAAGGCCCAGGAGGAGCTCGGCTTCTTCATGGAGGGGCTCGACAGCGAAGCCCGGGCGTTCGACGAGAAGCTCGCGGCCCGCAAGGCGCGGATGGCCGCGCGCAAGGCGTGACCACCGGTCGGCTGGGTCAGGGGCCCGGGCGCCCCCCGCCCCCTTCGACGGGGCGCTGAACAGCGCGTTGATCGTTCGTTTTTCCCCGCGCGGCACGATCGGGGCATGCAGACGGACGGTGTCATTGATCAAGAAGCGGAGCAGGGCGTCGACTGGGACCGCGCCCTGTGCGCACAGACCGGGGCCGAGTTCTTCTTCCCGGAACCCGGCAGCTCCGTGCGCGAGGCCAAGCGCATCTGTCGGATGTGCGACCTGCGCGAGGCGTGCCTCCGGTACGCCCTGACCCACGACGAGCGCTTCGGAGTCTGGGGCGGCCTCTCGGAACGCGAGCGGTTCGCCTTGCGCCGGGCATCCGGCCGGGACTGACCGGTTTCACCGCGGTGACGGGCGCCGCGCCCGCGCTCAGGAACCTTCGTCCACCGCGTCGTGGCGGGCCCTGCTCGGCTGGACGCGCTTGGGTTCGCCCGGCATCTTGGGGTACTCCGGCGGGTAGGGCAGGTCCCCCAGGCCGTGGTCCCGCTCGTCCCTCCTGGCCAGCTCCAGCAGGGGCTCCAGCGAGAACCGGTGCTCGTCCATGTCCGCGTGGACGTCGCCCAGCTCCGCGTAGCGCACGGGCATGGTCGCGAGGTCGAAGTCCCGGGGGGTGACCTCGTCCACCTCCGCCCAGCGCAGCGGCGCGGAGACGGGGGCGTGCGGACGGGGGCGCACGGAGTAGGCGGAGGCGATCGTGCGGTCCCGGGCGGTCTGGTTGTAGTCCACGAAGATCCGTTCGCCGCGCTCCTCCTTCCACCAGGCGGTGGTCACCCGACCGGGCATCCGGCGCTCCAGTTCCCGACCGCAGACGATGGCGCAGCGCCGGACCTGGGTGAAGGTCCAGCACGGTTCGATGGGCACGAAGACGTGCAGGCCGCGACCGCCCGAGGTCTTGGGCCAGCCCCGCATGCCCGCCTCCGCGAGCACGGCCCGCAGTTCGTGGGCGACGGCGACCGCGTCGGCGAAGTCGGTGCCGGGCTGGGGATCGAGGTCGAGGCGGAGCTCGTCGGGGCGTTCGGTGTCGGCGCGCCGAACCGGCCAGGGGTGGAAGGTGAAGGTGCCGAACTGGGCGGCCCAGACGACGGCCGCGACTTCGGTGGGGCACATCTCGTCGGCCGAACGCCCGCTGGGGAAGGTGATGTGCGCGCGGGGGATCCAGTCGGGGGTGTTCTTGGGGGCGCGCTTCTGGAAGAAGTGCTCGCCGTCCAGTCCCTCGGGGTAGCGCTCCAGGGTGGTGGGGCGGTCCCGCAGGGCCCGCAGGATGCCGTCGCCGACGCCGAGGTAGTAGCGGGCCAGGTCCAACTTGGTGAAGCCGCGCTCCGGGAAGTAGACCTTGTCCGGACTCGACAGTCGTACGGTCCGCCCACCGGCCTCCAGCTCGACCGGCTTGCCGTGGCTGCTGGCACCCATGACGGCCACGGTAGGCGCAGGGCCGGGGACGCGCACATCGGCGCTCCCCGGTCGGGGGGCCGAGGATCGATGGATCTGCACCGAACGTCCCGTTCGGCGAGAATCGCGCCATGGACCTCCCGGTGATGCCGCCCGTGAAGCCGATGCTCGCCAAGTCCGTGAAGGACATCCCGCCCGGCATGCAGTACGAGGCGAAGTGGGACGGCTTCCGGGCCATCGCCTTCCGGGACGGGCCCGAACTGGAACTCGGCAGCCGCACCGGCAGGTCGCTGACCCGGTACTTCCCCGAACTGGTCGCCGCGCTGTCCGCCCGGCTGCCGGGCAGCTGCGTCGTGGACGGGGAGATCGTCATCGCCCGGGAGGGGCACCTCGACTTCGACGCGCTCACCGAACGCATCCACCCCGCCGACTCCCGGGTCCGGCTGCTCGCCGAGCGCACCCCCGCGTCCTTCGTCGCCTTCGACCTGCTCGCCCTCGGCGGCGACAGCCTGCTGGAGGCGCCGCTGGTCGAACGCCGCGCACTGCTGGCCGGAGCCCTCGCCGACACCACCCCGCCGCTGCACCTGGCGCCGGCGACGAGCGACCCCGAGGTGGCGCGCTCCTGGTTCGAGCGCTTCGAAGGGGCCGGCCTGGACGGAATCGTGGCCAAGCCGCTGGACCTGCGGTACCGGCCGAACGAGCGGGTCATGTTCAAGGTGAAGCACGAGCGGACCGCCGACGTGGTGGTGGCGGGCTACCGCTTCCACAAGTCCGGCCCGGTGGTCGGCTCGCTGCTGCTCGGGCTGTACGACGACCGGGGCGTGCTCCAGCACGTGGGGGTGTGCGCCGCCTTCCCGATGAAGCGCCGGGCCGAGCTGGTGGACGAACTGGAACCGTTGCGGCTGGAGTCTGCGGCGGAGCACCCCTGGGCGGACGGGGCGGCGCACGAGGCAGCCCGGCTGCCGGGGGCACCGAGCCGCTGGTCCGGCAAGAAGGACCTGTCCTGGATCCCCCTGCGCCCGGAGCGGGTGTGCGAGGTGGCGTACGACCACATGGAGAACGGGGCGCGGTTCCGGCACACCGCACGGTTCAGGCGCTGGCGTCCGGACCGGACCCCCGGAACCTGCACGTTCGAGCAGTTGGACGAGCCGGTGCGCTACGACCTCGGGGAGATCCTCGGCGGCTGAGCCCCGTCCGGCCGGCGGAACGCGCGCGTTCCCGGGCCCCGCGGCGCAGTCGGACGTACCGTGGGGGCAGTCGGACACCGGGGGTGTGCGGATGACGAAGTCCTTCCGGGCGGGTGCCCGGGCCAGACGGGGCGGCTGCGCCGCCCTGGCCGTGCTGGTGCTGGCCGTGCTCGGCACGTCCTGTTCCTCGGGCGGTCCCTCGCCCGCCGAGTCGAGCGCGCCGCCGTCCGGTGCCGCTCCCCTGCTCGCCGTGAAGATCGACAACGTGGCGGCCGCCCGCCCCCAGCTCGGCCTCGCCGCGGCCGACGTGGTGTACGCGGAGCAGGTCGAGGCGGGGCTGAGCCGACTGATGGCGCTCTACGCCACCCGGCTGCCGCCGGAGGTCGGGCCGGTGCGCAGCGCCCGGGAGTCCGACCTGGAACTGCTGGCCCAGTTCCCCGATCCGGTGCTCGCCTTCTCCGGGGCCCAGTCCAAGCTGCTGCCGCTGATCGAGGCGGCGCCGTTGCGCCCCGTTCAGCCCGAGGGGGCTCCGGCCGGCGCGTACACCCGCGACCCGTCCCGGGTCGCCCCGCACAACCTGGTCCTGCACCCCGCGGAGGTGGTGGACCGGCCGGCCGGGGCCGGGGTGCTGACGGAGGCCGGCTTCCGTACCGGAGCGGCCCCCGAGGGGGGCGAACCGGTGACGGAACGGACCGTGCGCTTCCCCTCGGCCCGGTTCACCTTCACCTGGTCGGCGGAGGCGGGACGGTGGCAGGTCGCCCTGGACGGGCGCCGGGCGGTGGACGCCGACGGCACCGCGGTGACCGCGGCGACCGTCGTCGTCCAGCGGGTGGAGATCCGGGAGTCACGGTTCCAGGACTTCATGGGCAACAACTCGCCGTTCACCGTGACCGTGGGCTCCGGGCCGGTCGAGGTGCTGCGGGACGGGCGGGCCCACGCCGGCGAGTGGAAGCGGCCCTCGGCCGCCGGGGGGACCACCTTCACCACCACCGACGGCCGACCGCTCGACTTCGCCGCGGGCCCGGTCTGGGTGCTGCTGGTGGAGCGCTGAGGGCCGGCCCGCCCGGCGGGGCTCAGCCCAGCAACCGCCGCCACGACGCGAGGACCTCTTCGCCGCGGGCCGCCACGGTGTCGGCGCCGCAGGCGCGGGCGAGGGCGGTGCCCCGCTCCAGTTCGGCGGTGGAACGGGCCGCGATGCCGTACTCGATCCGGGCCACGGCGTGCTCGTACCCGCAGGGCGAGGCCTCCAGGTAGGCGGCGGCCTGGGCGTGCAGCGTCACCGAGCGCTGCCCGGTCGCCAGGACCGCGGCGCACCTCAGGGCCTCCCCGATGGCCGTGTCGGTGCCGAAGCGCTCGGCCTGTGCCCGGCACACCGCGGCCAGCCGCGCGGCCCGGGCGGGGTCCTCCTTCGCCAGGGCCCGCGCCAGGTCCGCCGCCCAGGGCGCCATCACCGTGTTGTGGCGACCGCTCGCGAGCGCGGCCCGCTCCGCGGCCTCCAGCGCCTCGATCCCCTCCTGCACCCGTCCCGCCTCGATCAGGAGCCGCCCGCGGACCGAATCGGGGTCGGGCATGATGAAGGTGGACGGGTAGGGCGGGGCGACCTTGTACTTCTCCAAGACCTCCATGGCGCCGTCGATGTTGCCGCGGGCGACGAGGGTGTCGATCAGCATGCAGGCCGCGTCCCAGTGCATCGGCAGGCCGGTGCCCACCCGGTCGGCCAGGCGCAGGGCCTCCCGCAGCAGCCCTTCGGCGGCGACGAGCTTGCCGCGCCGCCGCAGGATGTATCCACCGAAGCAGTGGGCGAGCGCCAGATGGGCTCCGGTCCAGCCCCTGTCCTCGTACTCCCGCCGCGCGTCGTTGAACAGGTTGCCCGCCCGGTCCAGGCGGTCGGCGAACAGGTACGAACTCCCGAGCATCATCAGGAGTTCGAAGCCCCACTCGGTGTCCGTCCAGCCGAGCCCGGGCGGCAGCTCGCCGTTCACCAGGGAGCGGTCGCACAGCTCCACGACGAACGCCGCGTTCTCCCCTCGGGTCAACGCGTCGAACGCCCGGATGATGAGCAGGGCTCGCTCGGAGTTGTCCCGGCCGTTCAGGGGGTCGGCGAGCTCCTTGAGGCTGCGCGAGCGCCGGGTGGAGTCCTGGTGGCCGGCGTGGATGCCCTGCCACATGAAGCGCAGGGCCCGCAACCGGAGTTGGTGCGGCCCCGGCGGCAGCAGGTCGACCTCGCCGTCGATCACCCGCACGGCCTCCTCCAACTCGCCGTTGTGCACCAGCGCCTGGGCGAGACGGCAGACCGCGTCGACCCGGTTCTCCCCCGTGAAGTGGGGCAGGGCGAGCGCCTCGCGCAGATGGGCGATGGTCTTCGTGGGGGCGGTCAACAGGGTCGCGCAACCGAGTTCGTAGAGCACCTCGGCGTGGTGCTCGGGCAGCGGCGGTTCGCGCAGGGCGCGCTCCAGGCAGCGGACGGCGGCCTCCGGCGCGCCCACTCCGAGGTGCTCCCCGGCCGCGGCACGCAACTGCGCCACCAGCTCCGGGTCCTCTTCGGGGTGGACCTCCAGCAGGTGCCGGGCCACGACGGCGGCCGGTTCCTGCGCCTTGCGCAACTGGCCGGCCGCGGCACCGTGCAGGGCGGTCCGGGTGGCCACGGGGATCGCCTGGTAGACGGTGCTGGCGATGAGCGGGTGCACGAACTCCAGCCGGTCCTCCTCGTCGGCGCGGTTCGGCGGCCGTTCGGCGAAGATCCGGGCCGTGCGCAGGTCGGCGGCGCGCCCGCGGGCCTCCTCCACGGGGATCCCGGCGATGCCCGCGGCGACGGGCACCGCGATGTTGGTGCCGAGGATCGCGGCGGCCCGGGCGAGCTCGACGGTGGCCGTCCCGAGGGCGCTGAGGCGGGCGATCAGACCGCCGTCCCGGGCGGACCTGTTGAGGCCGCGCAGTTCCTCGGCGGAGGACTCGACCGGTTCGAGGCCCCGGTCCTCGACCTTGGCGAGGAGTTCCACCGTGTCGTAGGGGTTGCCGGCGGTGACGGCCCACACCTGACGGCAGAAGGCGTCGTCGGCGTGGCTGCCGAGCCTCGCCCGGGTGAGTTGGGCCGCGGCGCCGGGGGTCAGGTCGTGCAGGACGCCGCGGAGGCCGGCGAGTGCGCCCACGCGCGCCAGAGCGGGCGCGGCCTCCCGGCCCGGGGCGACGGCCCGGTGGGTGACGACGAGGAGGATCCGCAGTTCGTCCAGGCGCTGTGCGAGGTTGACCAGCCAGCGCAGGGTCTCCTGGTCGGCCCAGTGGGCGTCGTCGACCAGCAGGACCAGGGGGAAGCTGATCTCCGTGAGGTCGCAGACCGCGCCCACGAGCCCGTCCGAGACGGCCTGCGGGTCGACGTGCCCGCCGCTCGGTTCCGTCAGGCCGAGGGCGGGACCGGCGATGTCGAGCCAGCCGCCGAGCCGGTCGTACTCCTCGGGGCTGAGGGAGACCAACGCGGGTTTCAGCAGTTGCCGCACCACGTAGAAGGGGACGGAGGCGAGGGTCTCGCCGCCGCGCGCCGACCAGACGGCGCAGCCGCGGTCCCGGGCCGCCTTGCGGGTCGCGTCGAGCAGTGCCGTCTTGCCGACGCCCGGTTCGCCGGTGAAGACCAGGAGGCCACCGGGGCTCTCCGGGCGGGAGGGCACGCTCCGGAGCCTCTGTGTGCACAGGAGGTCGATGGCCGCCCGTACCGAGCCGAGTTCGGCCTCCCGTTCCCACAGCGGGCTCGAACCGGCCCCTCCGGGCCGTTCCTGTGTCATCCCGCGTCCTCCCCAGATCACTCAACCGGCTTACGGAACACCGAGGTTAGCGGGCCGGAGGCCGGATTCGCGGGGGTACCGAACAGGTTGCCCTGCCCGAGTGACGCCCGCACTCGAACAGGGCGAACGCACGTTCCCAACCGTGGTGCCGTCCGCCGGCCCGGAGTCCGTCGCCGGGGTGCGCCCGGGAGGGCGGGCCCTGGGCCCCGCCGCTGGTCGCGGTGGGGGCAGCGGCATCCCCTCTCATCCGGATTTCAGGAGGAGCTCTTAGTGTGGCGCCATGACCCAGATGACGCCGCCCGGCTGGTACCCCGATCCCGGGCAGAGGAGTGACGCGCCGACGACCGAGCGTTGGTGGGACGGCACCGCCTGGACCGAACAGACCCGGGTGCTCGGCGCGGCGGGCGCCTGGGGTCCCCCGACCGCACCGGCCTGGCCGCCGGCCGCACCGCCCTCCGCACGGCGGCGGGCGGTGCGCGCGACGATAGGCGGGGTCGTCGCCCTCGCGGTGCTCGGCGGTCTGGTGGGCGGCGTGTACGCGCTGACCCGGAACGACGGGGACGGCGGGGACGACGACCGGAGCCGCGCTTCGTCCCCGGCGCCGCAGGGCGCTCCGACCCCGGAGCCGGGCCCCGAGACCGAGAGCCCCGACGCGCCGAGCGGGCCCCGCGGCCCCGGGGTGCCGAGCCCCGGCGGGCCGGCACAGCCGCCCGCGGAGGAGGGGTACGTCACCGACGGGGCGAGCGGCATCAGCCTGCCGGTGCCCGAGGGGTGGTCGGGCGAGTCCGCGCCCATCGGCGCGCAGTTGTCGACCGGGCCCTACCCGTGCCCGGGCGACGCCGGGGAGCAGTGCGCGCGGGCGGGGGCCGACTCCGCCCCTGCCGCGGCGTACCGGCACACCCAGACCTCGGCGGCGGCGATCGCGCGGACGGACATCGAGCAGGCGGCGGAACGGGCGTACGGCGGGAAGACCTACGGCAGGATCACCTCGCACCAGGTGTTGGCGAACCGCGCCACGACCGTCGCGGGCGGCGAGGGCCACCTGGTGCGCTGGAAGGTGGTCACCGAGAAGGGCGACGACGGCTACGTGCAGTCGCTCGTCTTCCCCTCGCCGAAGGACGCGAAGCAGTTCGTGGTCGTGCGGTTCGGGTTCGACGTGAGCGACAAGGCCCCGGCGCCGTCCGTGATGGACGAGATCGCCAAGGGCATCAAGAAGGCCCCGCAGGGAGTCGGAAGCGGCCGGTCGGCCTGACGTCTGCGGATCGGGCCGGGTGGGTGCCCTCCGCGGGAGGGCACCCTGGCCGCCCTCCAGCACGGGGTGGCCACCGTCGACGCCTCGGCGGGCGGGCTCGGCGGCT
>NZ_JBEOWM010000070.1:0-26880 GCF_040296045.1 Streptomyces sp. NPDC002490
TCACCACGGACACCGCGATCGCGGACTGCACCCTGGAGGAACTGGCCGAGCGGACTCCCGGCGCGGGCCCTACCGCGCCGGGAGCGCGGTCACCGCCGTGAGCCCGGCGCCGACCACCGTCCGCCGTCTCGGGCTCTCCCCTCGCGCCAGGGGCCACCAGCCCGCCGGGCGCACCGGGCTGGGGCGCGCACGCCGGCGCAACGCCGGGCGCGCCGGGCTGACCCCGTGGGGGACCCCGGCCGGACGGGGTGTGGGGCCGCCGCGCACCCTGGTGGCCGCCGGCGTGCGCCCGCGCTCGACGAACGCCGCCCGCTCCCAACAGCACGCCGGTGGAGCTCTGCTGACCGGAGGTCAGTCACGGATGGCCGGATAGAATCGACGGGCGGACGGCGATCGGTGACGGGGGTTTCGGTTGCTCACCTGGTCTGGTGAAGAGGTGCGGAGCGCGGGCCGCGCCCTGTCCGCCTTCCTCCTCCGCGAGGCCCCGGAGCCACCGACCGGAGCACCGGAAGGCGCCCCGGAGGAGCCCGGCCGACCCCGCGGGTCCGGGGCCCCCGCCGGTTCCGTCCGAGCCGCCGGCCCGGACGGCTCCCACCCCCCGTCCGTCCCGGAGCTCGTGCCGCTGGCCGTCGCCGCGGTCCTCGCCCTGCGCCGGCGCGCGCTCCTGGGAGCGGGCGGCCCGCTCGCGCCGGAGTGCGCGGAAGGGGCCGGCGCCCCGGCCGCCGACCCGTACCGGGACGGCGGCCTCACCACCCGCCTGATCCGCGCCGCCCGGGCCGCCGACTCCCCGGACGGTCCCGCCCTCGCCGACCTGCTGCGGTGGGCGGCCCGGCTGTGGACCGGTTCCCCCGTCCCCGCGGCGGACGCCGTGCCCGCCCCGCTCGCCCCGGTCCGGGCGGCGGCCACCCATCCCGGGCCCGACCCGGACGCCCCGCGCACCGCGGACGGAACGCCCCTGCTGACCGCCCTGGCCCGGGCCGCGCTGGACACCGTCGAACCCCGCTCCGCCCACCGGGTCGCGACCGCCGTCCGCGACTGGGGCCCGCCCGCGGAGGAACTGCGCCCGCACCTCGCCCCCCTGGACGAACTCCGCCGCCGGGCAGCCGGGTTGGTGTCGGGCGCCCCCGGAGCCGCCGCCGTGCCGGACCCGTTGCGGACGGCCCTGGAGGCGGCCCTGGACGCCGGGGACCTCCCCCGGGCCGAGGCCGCGGTGGAGCACCTCGCCCGGGAGCACCGCCGACTGACGGTGACGCACCGGCTGGCCGAAGCCGAACGGGCCCTGGCGGCGGTCCCCGGGCCCGCCGCCCGGGAGGGCCTCGCCCACCCGGACGCCTCCACCGACCCCGACCCCGACCCTGTCCACGACCTGCGACTGCACCTGCGCACCGCCCGGATGTACCTGGCCGCCGGCGACCTCGACACCACCGAGCAGTACCTCGACCTCGTCACCCGCGCACTCGCCCCCGCCGAGCCGCCCATCACGGGGCCGCCCGCCGCCGAACTCTCCGCAGCGGCGCCCCCAGCCCCAGCCGTGGCCGGTCCCGCACCGGCACCCGGTCCCGCAGCCGTCGCCCCCGGCGGGTCGCCCGTCCTCCCGTCGGACCCGTTGCCGCCCGCCGCCGCACTGCTGGACCGCACCTCCCCGGGCGCCGGCGACGTCCTGCGGGCCACCGTCGGCGACCCGCACCGCTGGCGGCTCTGGCACCACCTCGCCCGGGACCTCGAAGCCCGGGGCGACACCGAGGGCGCCGCGGCGGTGTACGCGCTGGGCCGTCCCCCGGTGCCGCCGCCCGGCCCCCGCCGGCCCCCCGTCGCGCCCTACCCGGAACTCGAACTCGTGCCCCTGCTGGACGAGCCGCCCGGGGACGCCCCCGTCGACCGCTCGCCCGCCGCCCTCGCGGACCACTACGCACGGGCCGTCGCCGAGGGCTCCCCGGTGGCCCTCGGCCGGGCCGCGGGCTGGTACGTACGGGCCGGCGACCCGGGCGCGGGGCTGGAGTTGTACCGCGCGCACGCCCACGAGCAGTACTTCGGGGCCGCCGCCGTGTGGAACCTCGCCTGCGCCTACGCGGCCGTGGGCGCCGAGTCGGAGGCCTTGCACGCGCTGCACGTCTTCGCCCGCATCCTGCCGGGCGCCACCGACCCCGGGCAGCGCGCCGCCCTCGACGCGTACTGCGCCCGGCGCGACACGCCCTCCCCGCTCCCCCGCGCGCCCGCCCCCGAACCGGACGCCGCGCCCGCTGGGGACCCGGACGGCGCCGGCGCGCCGGGAACCACGGCCGCGCCGGAGCGCGCCCCGGGCGCGGGGGCCCCGGTGGACGAGCCGGCGCTCGCCGCCCGCGCCAAGGAGCTCCACGACGGGGGCCGGACCGACGAGGCCGTGACCCTCCTGGAGGAACTGCTCGCCGCCAACCCGTCCGCCCCCGCCGCCTACCTGCTGATGCGCATCCACCGCGAGCGCGGCGACCTGCCGGCCGCCCGGGTGACCGTCCACCGCATCGCCGGTGCCCGCGGCGACCTGAGCTGGCGCCACCACGTGGAACTGGCCCGCGTCGCCCTCGACCGCCGCTGCACCGACCTCGACGAGGCCCGCACCCAACTCGCCCGGGCCCGCGCCAAGGGCGCCGGACCGCACTGGACCCAGCCCCTGGAGGAGCGCCTCGACCGGGCCTCGGGCCACTCCGCGGAGGCCCCCCTGCCGCCCCGGGGCCGCCCGGACCCGCCGGCGCACGGGCGCGGCCACCACGGGCCGGGGCCCGAGGAGCCCGGCGTGGCGCAGGCGCTGCGCGAGGGCCGGCTGCCGGAACTGCTGGCCGAGGCCCGCTCCGGTGCCCCCCGCCCCGGCCGGGACCTCGCCACCGTCCTCGCCCACCTGCGGACCCTCAGGCTGAGCGTGCCGCCGCCGGCCACCCTCGACCTCGTCATCGAGGCCGTCATGGAGGTCCGCGACGACTACGCGGCCCGCGACCTGGCGACCTGGCTGATGGACCACCGCTACTGGGACGAAGCCGTCGAGGTGCTCCAGAGCTGCGTGCCGTGGATCTCCCCGGAGCGGCTGCCGCGCGTGGTGCACCTGCGGGACCGGGCCGCCCGCGCCGGCGGCGTCCTGGAGGAACTCGACCCCGTCTGCCCGCCGGTGCGCGAGGACGCCGGTCAGCCGGTGCGCGCCGACCGCCGGGAGATCCCGCCGCACCTGGTGGTGATCGTCGAGCCGGAAGCCTCGCTGCTCCCCGTCTGGCGCGCCCAGAACCCGCCGACCACCGCCACCCCCGACGACCGGGCCGACCTGTGGGTCGAGGCCGTCCGCGCCCACCCGGTGGCCTTCGGCAACGCGCTCGGCCACCTCGTGGCCGCCGGCCGCGCGGAGGACGCGCTCCGCCTGCACAGCACCTACGCCGAGGAGCTGTGGCTCACCGCGGGCGCCGCCTGGAACCTCGGCTGCGCCTACGCCGCCACCGGCCGCCTCCCGGCCGCCGCCGCGGCCTTCGCCTACCAGGCCAGGGTCGCCACCCGCCCCCACACCGCGCCCCGCCTCCAGCAACTCACCGCCCTGTTCGACGAGGTGGGGCGCCCGGTGCCGCACCCGCCGCACTCCGCGCCCCGGCCCGCGCCGGTGCTGCGCCGCCCGTCCGAGCCCGGCGCCGCGCCCAGCCCGCCCCGGGCGGCGCTGCACATCACGGAGGCGGAGTCCACGGCGGCCCGGCTGGTCGCCCAGTGCCGCAACGAACCGAGCACCCACCACTTCCGGCTCGCCGCCGACGCGGTGCGCAAGGCGATCCGGCTGGACCCCAGCGGACGGGAACGGCACGCGGCGGCGCTGCGCGAACTGTTCGCCCTGCGGACCCCCGAACCGGCCAGTGCCGCCGCCCTGGCCATGGTGCTGGAGACCGCCCAACTGACCGGCGAGGCGTGGGAACTGCTCGCCCGGTGGATCGACGAGCGGGCCGCGCACCCCGAACTCCTCGGCCCCGCCGTCCGCATCGCCCGCCGGGTGGACCGGGTGGGCGAGCTGCGGGAGGCCCTGCTGCGGCACCTGCGCCCCGAGTCCGGGTTCGAGCACCACCTGACCCTCGCCAAGGCCAGCCACGAACTCGACGACCCCGCCGGGCGGACCCGCCACGCCCGGCGGACCCTGAACCTCAACCCGAGCTGCGCCGAGGCCGCCTACCTGCTCGATCCGCGGGGGCGGGCCGAACAGGCCGAGAAGGCCGGACACGCCCCGCCGGTGCCGGTCGACGCGGCCACCCCGCGCGCCGAGGCCGTCGCCCTGCTCGCCCGGGCGTACGCCACCGACCTCGACCCGCTCGACCGGTACGCGCTGACCCGGCTGCGGCCCGCCACCCACCGGACCGCGCTGCGCGCCACCCTGCGCGAGGGCAAGAAGGGCAGCCTCGCCGAACGGGTCGCGCCCCCCGCGCTGCTCGCCGACGCCGAGCCGATGCTCACGGCCGCCGCCGCGGGGGACTGGGAGGCCGCCGCGGTGCACGCCCGGGCGCTGGTCTCCGGGCGGCCCTGGCACATGGGCGTCGCCAACGCCGCCGCGATGTGCCTGATCCGGCTGCACGACCTGCCCGAGGTGAGCGCCGCCGAGAAGGCGCAGATCGACGAGGAGGTCCGCGGACTGGCCGCGATGGCCGGCGACCCCCGGGTGCGTCGGGACGTCCTGGTCCGCCTCGCCTTCGCGCGCGGCCGCTACGAGGAGGCGGAAGGACGGCTCGGCGCGGTGCCGCGCTGGCAGCTCAGCGATCCGGACGTGTGGGCGCTCGCCGCGCTGCGCGCCGGCGCGAGCATGTGCGCCCGGCCCGCCGCCGCCGCCGCGCTGCTGCTGGAGCACGGTCGGCTGCGGGCCGGCGTCCCCGGCCGGCGGGCCACCGCCGTCGCCGCGGTCCTCGCCGCCCGGGCCGGCGACGACGGGCTGACCGAGGCGGCGATCACCGCCTACCGGCGGGCCGAGGAGCGCGCCCGGCACCCCGCGGACCTGGTGACCGACGCGCTCGCCGTCGACTTCCCGGAGGTCCTCAACAGCGCGGGCTCCCCGGTGCTGCCGCCGGCGCAGGTCGACCGGGTCGTCGCCCACCTCGCCGAGGACCCGCCCCGGCTGCTCGGGTTCCTGCGCCGCACCGGCCACCACACCGGACGGAAGGGCCCCGAACAGCGCCGGGAACTGGTGGCCCGGCGACTGCACCTGTTCGAGGCGTACGCCGCGAGCGGCCGGATCGGCGCGGCGCTCGGCCGGCTGGCGGAAGCGGAGGAGTACGGCGCGGGCCGGCGCACGGTGAGCGCCCCGCTGGAGCGGTTGTGCGCCCGGCACGGACACCCCGACCCGGCCGGTGCGGCCCGGGCACTGCTGGACCACGGGCCCGGTGCGCCGGGCGCGCACGGCGCCCGCGGGTCCGCGCAGCGGACGGCGCTCACCGCCCTCGCCGAGGAGATCGCGGCCACCCCGCCCGACCTGCAACTGCCCGACCGGGTCGCCCGGTTCCTGACCGAACTGGCCCGGGGCGTGGACCCGCTCGCCCGTGTCGTGGTGGCCCGGCTCGCCCCTGTCTGGGACGAGCAGGCCCGGCTGGTGCTGGCCGCCGCCCGGCTGGTGCCCGTCGACGCCGCGGACCCGCGGGACCCGGACGGCGACCCGGTGGCCGGGCTGATCGTGCGGACCACCGCGGTCCTCGCGGAGAGCGATCCGCTCGCCGAGGACGTCCTGCTCGGCCGGGGCCCGTACGGGGCCTGCGTGCGCACCGTCCAGCGGGCGCTGCGCGCCCACTGGGAGCGCAGCGTCACCCTCCGCTTCCAGCAGGGCGTGCCGGTGCTCTCCCGGTCCCGGGCGACCCGGATCGGGGACGGGCCCGTCGAGGCGGTCTTCGAACTGCGCACCGGGCAGCAGCCGCCGCGGGCCGCCGAGGTCCGCCGGGCGGGCGCCGCGCAGGGCTGGGAGAGCCACGAACCGCCCGCGGACGCCGTCCTCCAGGGGCTGCTGGTCGTCGAGGGGCGGGACGCCCGGGCGGCGGCCGTCACCCTGGAGTTGCGCTGGCGGTTCGCCGACCAGGGCTGGTCGCAGCCGGTCCGCTACGAGGTGCCGGTGGAGACCCTGCCGCGCCGGGACGCGGTGGGCCGCCGGTTCGACCCGAAGGCCCGCACGGGACGGGAGATGTTCGTCGGTCGCCGGCGGGAGAAGGCGCAACTGCGGCGGACCTTCGCGTACGTGACGGAGTCCCCGGTCAGCCCGCAGCTGATCACCGGCTCCCGGCGGGTGGGCAAGACCTCCCTCATCGAGGACCTGCGCCGGCTGGACGGCCCCACCGGGGTGCTGCTCGCCCCGGCCCAGTGGCCGGTGCCGCACTTGTTCCCGCTCCTGGTCAGCGGCCAGTCGGCGCCCCACCCGGTGCGCGATCCGCTGCGGCTGGTCATCGCCGAGGCCGATTCCCGACTGCGCTGCCTGTACCCGGACCTGGACCTGGCGCCGGTCCTGGAGGCGGCCCCGCCGGCGGGCGCCGGGCCGACCCTGGTGCCGGAGTTCGCGAGCTGGTGGGAGGCGGTGCGCAGACGGGTGTGGCCCGGCGAGGCGGTCAAACCGCTCGTCGTGGTCGACGAGTGCCAGGAACTGCTGCGCGGCTACCGGTCCGACACCGAGGCCAAGCGCCAGGCCACCGGGGTGCTGCGGGACCTCGGCCAACGCGGCGAGATCGCCCTGCTGTTCAGCGGCTCGTGCACCTACGCCCAACTCCAGGCGCTGCTGGCGGGGACCCTGATCGGCACCGACATCTCCGCCGCGCTGCCGATCGGGCTGCTGGACTCCTCGGACGCCCTCCAGGTCATCCACCTGGGCTTCCCCGACGAACGGGACGGGTTCTCCGTCGAGGTGCTGAACGGGTCCGCGGTCGCCGCCTACGAGGCCACCCTCGGTCACCCGTACCACCTGCACCTGCTGGGCGAGGCCTTGGCCACCTCGCTGGAGGAGCGGGGGCGACGGGTGGTGGACCCCCCGCTGGTGCACGAGGCGGTGCGCCGGGTGGTCGACACCGAGGGCGCGGTGACCGGGCTGCTCGACCAGTACGACGCCCCGGGGCCGGTGCCGCTGCTGCTGTTCGAGGTCGCCGACCGGCTCAAGGACAGCCGCACCGAGAGCGCCCTCAAGGAGGGCTGGAGCCAGGACAAGTGCGAGGAACTCGCCGACTACATCGACCTGGGGCTGCTGCGCCGCGAGGGCGGGAACCTGGCCTGGGTCAACCCGATCGTGGAGCGCTGGTTCGACGGCGACCGGCTGCCCGCCTCCCCGCAGGACGCGGTGCTGCACCACGCACGACTGGAGGTCACCCGCCGCGGCACCCGGGACGGCCACCTCGTCTACCAGGTGCGCGACCCCGAGGGCGTCCGCTACCGGGCCACCCACCTCGCCGACGGCGACCCGCAGGCCGTCGCCCGCCGGTTCAATGAGGTCGCCCGTGCCACCTCGGCGCTGCCGGAGCGCTGGGCGGCGCACGGCAGTTGGCTGCTCCAGCCGGACGTCACCGGCCGCTCCCTGGACCACTACCTCAACCCCAAGGAACGCGTCCCGGTCCGGGAGGCCGTCCGCTGGATCATCGACGTCTGCCGGGTGCTGGACGCGGTGCACCGGCACACCGGGCTCCCGCACGGCGACATCCACCCCGACCACCTGGCACGCGACGGCGAGGTGCGGATCACCGGGTGGGGCCACAGCGGCACCTTCGACCAGGAGCGCCCCGGGGTGTCCCTGCACACCTGGACCTCCGACTACTACGGGCCCCAGTGCCAGCCGGGCGGGCCGCGCACCACCCGGCACGACACGGTCGCCCTGGCCGCGCTGCTCCACCAACTCCTCGACGAGGAGAGGCGGTTGCCCTGGCCCACCGGACCCACCGCCCACGGCGTCGAGGCCGACGTGATCGCCGAGGGCCCGGTCGGGGACGTCCTGCACGCCGTACTGGCGCAGCCCCGCCACCCCCGGCACACCAGCCCCGCGGCCCTCGCCGAGAAGCTCCAGGCGGCCCTGCTCGCCCTGCCCGAGGAACCCGAGCCGGAGGACACCGGGCCACCGGCCCCCGTCGTCCAGCAGCTGACGTTCCACGGCCCGGTCGGCGCGGTCACCGGTGCCGGCGCCCAGGTGGACGTCGGCCGGGTCGGCGACCCCGGTGACCGGGACGCCCGTTGAACTCCCGTCGCCCCGCCCGGGGCCGCGGGACCCGCACCACCCAGGAGGAGAAGGACCCATGGCAGAGGTACGGAACACCTTCCACGGCCCGGTCGGCAGCGTGTCCGGCGACGGCGCCAAGGTGAGCATCGGCAACGTCGGCGACGGCGTCGGCACGGTCAACGAGGGTGGCGCGACCGCCGCCGACTCCCCGGCCCTGCTCGACCTCATCGCCCGGCTGCGCGCCGAGATCGCCGAGGTGCGGGCCCAACTGCCCGACCGGGACGCCGACGAACTCGTCTCGGCCGTCGACGACCTGGAGGAGGAGGCCCGCCAGGAGGAGCCGCAGCCGAGCCGGTTGAAGCGCTTCGCCCGCAACGTCCGCGACATCCTCGCCGACGCGGGGGAGACCCTCGCCCCGTTCGGCACCGCGGTCGGGATCTACACCGCGCTCGGCGGCTGACCCGACCCCGGGAGGTCAGGGCAGTACCACCGCGCCCAGCGGCCGTTCACCGCCGGGCAACCGCCGGGTGGTGCCCCGCTCCAGGTCCACGACGGTGACCCCGTCCCAGTACCCGGCACGGGTGAACCCGCCGGTGACGTAGGCGGTCCGGCCGTCCGCGGACACCGCCACGTCCTCGTGCGGGCCGTCGAGCGGAACGATCCGCTCGGCGCCGTCCGGGGCGCGCACCGTCAGCGAGGCCCCGCCCGTCGCCTCCCCGATCGGGCCGGTGCCCACCACGAGGAGGGTGCCGTCGGCGGTGAGCGCCGCGCCGTGCTGGTGGGTGTCGGCGGTCATCCGCTCGACGCCCACCCGCCCGGTGCGCGGATCGAGCACCGCGAGCCGCTCGCCCTCGAACGGCAGCAGCAGCCGCCCGTCCCCGCGGACCACTGCGTAGTGCGGCTTCAGCCAGGAGCCGAGGCCGCCCTCGGTGCCGTAGGGGGCGACCTCGAAGCGGCGGGCGGTCAGGGTGTCGGCGCGGACCGCGGTGACGTCGAAGGAGTCGTGGTTGGTGGCGTACACCTCGCTCCCGTCCCGGGACACGTCCACGTCGAAGGGCCGGCGCCCCACCGGCACCGTCTCCACGACCTCGCGGGTCGCGGTGTCGATCACCTCCAGCACCCCGGGCCCGTCCGGCACGTTGACGCCCACGTACAGCCGCCGCCCGTCCGGGGAGAGCGCGATGCCCATGCCGCCGCCCCGGTACTCCCCGTCGGTGACCGGCCCGCTCGCGGTGCGGTACGGGACGCGGCCGAGGGACTTCCGGGTCCGGGTGTCCACCACCGCGACCCCCTCGGCGGTGGCGACCCAGGCCCGCCCGTCCGCGCCCAGCGCCAGCCCGTAGGGGGCGGTGCCCACCGGCACCGAGTCGAGGGGCCCCCGCTCGGGGTCGAGGAAGGTGACGGTGTCGGCGCCGAAGTCGGCGACCAGCAGGGTTCCGGAGGGCGTGCGCGCCGGCGGAGTGCCCCGGGGCGCGGGGGCGCTCGACGCCTTGGCGGTCGCCCCCTGGTCCGGAGTTCCGTCGGGCGCCGAGGCGGGGGCGCATCCCAGCAGCAGCGCGCCGGCGAGCAGCACCGCGACCGCCCCGCCGGTCGGGCGCCCCGGGCGCAGCACGCTCACCGGGCGTCCCGCAGCACGGCGGCCAGTTCGGCGAACCCGCGCCGCTCGGCGTGCGCCAGCGCGGTGACCCCGTCCCGGTCGGCGATCCCCGGGGCGGCGCCCGCGGCCAGCAGCACCGCCACGATCCGCCGGTACGGCTCGCCGCCGTCCCCGAGGATCACCGCCTCCAGCAGGGCCGTCCAGCCCAGGTCGTTCACGTGGTTCACGTCGATCGAGGTCTCCGCGAGCACCGCCTCGACGTAGGCGAGGTGGCCGCGTTCGCTGGCCGGGATCACCGAGACCCCGCCGAAGCGGTTGCGGACCGTGACGTCCGGCCCGGCCGGGAGCAGGGTCCGCAGCATCGGGACGCTCCCGGTGACCCCGGTCACCAACCAGGCGCTGTCCCGCCGGTCGTCCTGTGCGTTCGGGTCGGCACCGGCCTCCACCAGCACCCGGGCGGCGGCCACGTGGTCGCCCAGCGCCGCCACGAGCAACGGCGTGCGCCGGTGTTCGTCCCGGGCCTCGACGGCGGCTCCGGCGCGCAGCGCGTCCCGCACCGCGTCGGCGTCGCCGTCCGCGGCGGCGGCCAGCAGGCGCCGGTCGGCGGTGGTGTCACGGTCGGCGGGCATGGGCGGCTCCTGTCCTCGGCTGGTGCGGCCGTCGTCGGGAGGGGCCGCCCGGTGACGCCGCCCCGTCCGGGACCGCGCCACCTCCCACCTTGCCCTCCGTGCCCCCGCGACCGGGTCCCCACCCCGGCCCCCGGCTCCGGGCCGTCCGGTGGACCGGGGGGTCGGCCGATCGGTCGATGCGCACCGCCGGGGCCCGTGCTCAACGCACCCGGGGGACGGGCCGGCGCCCGCCGAACCGTCTCGACGGGCACCGGCCCGTCCCCCGGGCGGTGCGGGCGTCAGGGCAGCAGGGTGGTGCCCGGGCGGTCGGCGACCAGGGCCCAGATGACGAAGACGTCGATGGCGATGACGACGATCGCCCAGATCGGGTAGTAGGGCAGGAAGAGGAACTGGGCGATCAGGCTCAGCGAGGCCAGCACGATGCCGGTGATCCGGGCCCAGTTGGCGTTGCTGAGCAGCCCCCAGCCGGTGAACACGGCGATGACGCCGAGGATCAGCAGCAGCCAGCCCCAGCCGGTGAGGTTGATCTCGTACACGTACGAGCCGACCCGCTCGTACACCTCGTCCTCGGCGATCGCGGAGATGCCCTGGAGGATCGCCAGGACGCCGTTGCACAGCAGGAGCACCCCGGCGAACAGCACTCCGCCCGCGACCCATCCGCCGCGCGGGTCGGGCGCGGGGGCGCGTCCGTGGTTCCACGGGGTGCCCCCGGCGCCCTGAGGGGTGCCCGCTTGCCCCGCCGGAGGGGGCGTCTCGTCGCTCATGGGAACCCTTTCGTCTCCACGGCGGCCTGCGGCCACCGCAACGGAATCTCGCCTTCCACCGTGATCCGATCCGGTGCGCACGGCCACACGGGTGACTCCGTCCGGGTGACGCCGGCCCCGACCGGCCGGGCTCAGCCGAGCGGTGGCGGGGCCGGCCCCTCCTCCGGTCCGGGGGCCGGCCCCGGCTCCGCCACGAAGGTCACCACGGCGAGCGCGAACACCAACCCCAGGCCCAGCCCCACCAGCACCCCGGGCGTCGGCCACGACCACAGCACCAGGGCCAGCGCCGCCGCGGCCACCAGCCCCCACCCGAGCGCCGCCCGGTACCGCCCCGCCCAGGGGCCCACCGGACCGGCCCGGAACCCGGCCCGGTCGGCGAGCCCCCGGAGCGCGCCGATGCCGTCCGCCCACACCTCCCGCACCGCCCGGGCCCGCCGCCCGCCGCCGGTGACCCAGGCGGCGAACGCGACCACCACCCCCAGGGCCCCCACCACCCGCACCGACGCCCGCAGGAACCGCACCAGGGCGTCGTACACCGACCCGGCGGCGCCCTGCGACACCCCGGCCGGCAGCGCGTCCAGGTACACGGCGCGGAAGACGGTGAGCCCGACGCCCAGCAGGGCCACCGCGCACGCCACCCCGAGCGCACCGACGACCAGGGCGCGCCGGCGCCGCCGGGCCACCAGCACCCCGCCGGCGACCAGCACCGCCGCGACCACCGGCAGCCAGTTGCCGAGCACCTGGAGCACCCGGAACCAGACCCGCACCTCACCGAGCTGCTCGCCCCGCGCCACGGTCAGCTCGGTGTGCACCTCGGGAATCCGCCCGGCGACGGTGAGCCCGTCGTCGACCAGCCGTTGCTTCACCCGCTCCACCACCGGCCCGAGGTCGACGGTCACCGTGTCGTCGGTCAGCTGCACGGCACCGCCGCCGCTGCCGGTCAGCGCCTTGTCGACGGCGTCGTGCGCCCGCCGGTTCGCCTCCGTCCACAGCTGCCGGAAGGCGTCCGAGCGCGCCACGTCCAGGGCCCGGTCGTGCACGAAACCGCGGACGGCGCCCTCCAGCGCCCCGCCCGCCTCGCCGAGCGCCCGGGCCAGCCGCGGCCGGTCCGCCGGTGCGACCCCGGACAGCAGCGCGGGCAGGTCGAGCCGGGTCATCAGCGCGGCGGTGACCCGGTCGGCCACCGCCTCCTGCACCTGGGGGTCGTCGGCCAGCGGGGCGACCGTCGCCACGTACCGGTCGGTGTTCCCGACCTCGTCAGAGGCCCAGGACGCGAGGACGGACAGCGGGGCGAGGACGCAGCCGAGGGCGATCAGCAGTGCGGCGAGGGAGGCGCGGACCCGGTGGTGCCCGGTCCGTTCCCGCTCCTCCTCCAGGGCGGCCACCCGCTCCCGGAGCGCCGCGAGTTCGCCGCCGGCTCCGTCGTCGCGCACGGGCCCGACCTCCCCGTCACTGGCCACGGGCGCCCTCCTCGAACGTGCGGTGCGACGGGCCGGGCGTGGACGCAGCACGGTCCCGGCCCGCTCCGCCCCGGTCCGGCCAGGCTCGGCCACGGCGCGACGGCCCGCGACCCCAGCCGGTGCGACCGGGTGAGACCCGACCTTCACGGTCCTGTCACAGGGCGCGGGGGAGGCCCGAGGTCCCTTGCCTCCCCTTCCCGTGCCAGGTACCTTGCAATGCATGGAACAAGGTGAGGCAAGCACGACAGCGGCCGAAGGGAAGGTGGTCAGCCAACTGCGCAAGGGCGTCCTGGAGTACTGCGTCCTCGCCCAACTGCGGGACGGCCCCCGCTACGGAGTCGAACTCCTCGAAGGGCTCGCCGCGGTACGGGTCATGACCACCAGCCAGGGCACCATCTACCCGCTGCTGTCCCGGCTGCGCCGCGAGCAGCTGGTGGACACCTTCCTCCGCGAATCGCCCAGCGGCCCCGCCCGCCGCTACTACACCCTGACCCCGACCGGACGGTCCGCCCTCGCGGAGTTCGCCGCGAGCTGGCCCCCGTTCCGCGACGCCGTCGACCACTTCCTGAGCTCTGGGGGGACCCACGCATGACCACCACGCCCGTCACGCTCGACCACCCGCTGGTCCGCGCCTACCTGGACACCCTGCGCCAGGAATCCGCCGTGCTCTCCGCGCTCCGCCGCGAGGAACTCCTCGCCGACCTCGGCGAACACATCACCGCCTCCCTCGCCCGCACCGCCTCCGACGCCGACGTGCGCCGGGTCCTCGACGAACTGGGCGACCCGCGCACCATCGTCACCGCGGCGCTCGCCGAAGAGCCCCCCGCCCCCGCCCGGCCCGTCCCCACCCGCCACACCAAGGGCCTGCTGTGCCTGCTCTCCCTCACCGGCGCCCTCGTCGCGCTCAGCCCCCAGGTCGGCACCCTCGCCCTGCTCGTCGGCCTCGTCCTGCTGTGGCGCGCCCCCGAGTGGGAGAACCGCGCCAAGGGCATCGGCACCGCCGGCGTCCTCGCCACCCCGCTGCTCCTCCTCGGCTTCGGACTGCTGGCCGCGGGCCGGATCGGCCCGGTGGAGATCCTGCTCAGCCTGATCGTCTGGCTGACCATCCCGACCCTGACCAGCGTGTACCTGTGGCGCCAGGCGGGCGCACGGGCGGGCTGAGGGTGCCGGGAGAGGGAGGGGCCGGGACGCGTTGCCGTCCCGCCCTTCTTTCCTTTGCTGAAGAAAAGGAGGAAACAGGAAACTTCCGTTCAGCCCAGCGAAATCCCCCTGAGGCATGCCAGACTCGACACCGGTCCCGGCCGGACCTGAGTACGTAACTGCCTTGCTCGCCTTGGGAGGAGAGGTCGGTGGAAGCAGATCTACGTTTCGGTGCTGAATTGCGTCGCCTACGACAGAACGCAGGTATGACGCTGGACGACGTTTGCCGTGAGGTGAAGTACAGCAAAGGCCACCTCAGTAAGGTGGAACGCGGCGACAAGAAGCCCAGCATGCCGCTCGCACGCGCTTGCGACGCGCTCTTCGAGACCGGTGGAAGGCTCGCCGGGCTGGTCGGCCCACCGGGGAAGTCGCCCGGCAGGCCGCGCCGAGCCAGACGGGACGTGCTCGCCACGGGTGTCGGCTCCTTCCTCGCGACCATGGTGGTCTCGGAGGGCGCGGCGCCCAGCCCTCCGGGAGGCGCCGCGCCCCCGGCCCTTGTCTTCCGGGACCAACTCGACCACATGCGCAGGCTGGGCCAGAACAACGACCCCGTCACCGTGATCCCCCCGCTCCGTGCCCAAACGGTCGCCCTCACCGCCCTGGCCTCCCACAGCACCGGCCGCGACCGCGCCGAACTCCTGCTCCTCGCGGCACGGTCCGCGGAGTTCACGGGGTGGATGGCGCAGGAGGCGGGCGACGTCCCGAGCGCGTTGAACTGGACCGCGGAGGCCGTCGAACTCGCGCAGGCGGGTGGTGACCGACACCTGAAGGACTACGCCTTGGTCCGGCAGGCGCTCGTCACCTTCTACGACGGGCGGGCCCAGGAGACGATCGCCCTCGCCGAGAGGGCCCGGCGGAGCGCTGCCCCGCCCCGGGTGCGAGGGTTGGCGGCCCAACGAGAGGCGCAGGGCCACGCGCTGGCCGGAGACGAGAAGGCGTGCCTCCAGGCTCTGGACCGGGCCCGCGGGCTGCTCGTCGATGACGGCACGGTGGACGGGGCACCCGTACTCGGCCCGAGCAACCTCCCGGACCCCGTCGCCATGGTGACCGGTTGGTGCCTGTACGACCTGGGGCGGCACCGGCAGGCAGCGGAAGTGTTCGAGAGGGAGTGCGCCCGCCTCCCGCGGCACGCGGTGCGGACCCGGGCCCGCTACGGACTCCGCGGAGCACTCGCGCACGCCGCCTCCGGGGAGGTCGAGCGGTCCTGTCAACAGGCCCGCGAGTTGCTCGGACTCGTCGATCAGGCGCCCTCGGCGACGATCCGGGCGGACGTTCGTCGACTGGACCGGGAACTGGGGCGGTTCCGGTCCCATCCCGCGGTACGCGAGCTGCGCCCTTCTCTGGCGCACGCACTGGGTTCCGGCCGCTGAGCCCTGCCCGTCGCACCGTCCGGGGACACCCGTACCTCCTGGTGACGCGTGTGCCTGCTCGCTCCGTGTCCTGACCGGAGGGGCCTCACCCCGTCTGGACCGAACCCGTTCCCCGGGTTCCCACCCTCACCGTTCCACCCACCGAAGGAAAGCGCCATGCCCAAAATCTTCGTCAACTACCGCACGGGTGACGCGGAGATCACCGCGGGACTCGTACAACGTGAACTGTCCCGGGTGTTCGGGGACGACAACGTCTTCTTCGCCAGCAAGTCGATCGGATCCGGCCACCGGTTCCCCCAGGAACTCCTCACCGCGGCCCGGCGGTGCAAGGTGCTGCTGGCGGTGATCGGGCCGAAGTGGCTGGAGGCGCGCTCCGACGACGGTCGCCCCGCCCTGGAGGAACCCGAGGACTGGACCCGCAGGGAGATCCTGGAAGCACACGAGACCGGAGCCGTCATCCTGCCCCTGCTGGTGGGCGAGAGCGCCCGCCTCCGGGGCGAGGACCTTCCCCCCGAACTGGGCCTGTTGGCCGAATGCCAGTACCTCAGGCTCAAGCACCGCGACACCACCGCCGACCTCTCACGGCTGATCGACGACCTCACCCGGCTCGTCCCCGACGCGCTGCCGGCACCGCGCGTGCCGCAGGGCGGCGCGACCCCCGTCGAGGAGCCGAGGACGGAACCGGTGGACGGTCGACCCGCCCGCATGCGGGCCGAGGTGATCAAGCACCGTCAGCGGGGCGGCATCGGGAACCTCAACGGCGACCTGGGGACGTTCGTCAGCGAACCCCAGGGCCCCGTGCACACCGGGAGCGGCCACCTGTACCAGGCTCACGAGCAGCACCTCGGCCCCCGGATCTCCGGTGACCGGCAGGCCGTCAACTACGTCGCGGACAACCACGGAACGGTGTCCCAGCAGTCGGAGCGCGAGGCCCCCCGCGCGGCCGAGGAACGGTGAGCGGCCCGAACGCGACGGTCAACGACCCCCGGGGCCCGGTCCACACGGGCAGTGGGAACCAGTACATCTGGATGGTGGGCGAGAACGAGCGTCTGGTCAGGGCGGGACGGACCCGGCTGACCATCGTCCGCGAGCACCGACGGAGACTGGCCCGCAGTTTCGTGCGGCCGGGCGGGTACACACGTGCCGCCGGGCGCCTGGCCGAACCCGGTGCCGTGGTCCTGCTGTCCGGTTCTCCCGGTACCGGCAGACGCACGGCCGCCACCATGCTGCTGGAGGAGGTCCGGGGCGTCACCGCCCCGGTCGAGGACCTGCCCCCGACCGGGGACGAGGAGGCGCCGGGAGTACTGGCCGAAGGGCGCTACCTCCTGGACCTTTCCGACGTCGAGGACACCGACATCACGTCCGCGCAGGACGTCCTGATGCGCTACCGATCCGAGGTCGAGCGCCTCCACGCCCGGATGGCGGTCGTCCTCCCGTCCGGGTCGGAGTGGATGCTCCGGCCGGACCTGGCGCCGCTGGTCGTCCCTCTGGAACGGCCCTCGGGCCGTGCCGTCTTCTGCAGGTGCCTGAAGGCGAACGGCATCGAGATCGAGCCGGACCTGCTGGACGACGTGAAACTGCGCCACATGTTCGAGGCCGCCCCCCTGCACGAGCTGGGCCGGCTCGCCGCACGGGTGGTGGACATCCGTGACAGCGGTCGGTACGGGACCTCCTTCGCACAGTGGTTGGAGGAGGCGGTCAAGGCCGCGACGGACCGGGCCGGCGAGGTCGCGGCGCAACTGCGCGAGCGCCGCGGCGCCGGGCAGCGGGCGTTGCTGCTGAGCACCGCCATGTTCAGCGGAGGCTCCGCCGAAGTGGTGCAGAGCGCCGGTCGACTCCTGCTGGAGACCCTGAGGATCGAGGACGACGACCGCGGCCTCGACCGGGCCGACCTGAGCGAACGGTTCGAGAAACTGTCGGTGGAACGTGACCTCGACGGTCGGGTGAGGTTCGCCCGCCTCGCGTACGACGGCGCGGTGCGACGGCACTTCTGGCAGAACTTCCCCGATCTGCGGGACGCCTTCCGCAGCTGGACGGCCGGATGCGTCCAGCTGCGGGAGCTGACGGCCGAGGACCGGATGAACCTGGTGGGGCGGTTCGCGGAGGAAACCCTCGCCGCAGGACGGCCGGACGACTTGTGCACCCTCGTGGAGACCTGGACCCGGGGGCCGGGACGTCGATTCCGGGCCGAAGCCGCCGCGGCCCTGGAGCAGGGGCTCAGCCACGAACGGTACGGTGCCCGGTTCCGTGAACGGGTGCGGGTGTGGGCGGCGGGCAGCATCCCTCCCGACCTGGCGCGCGTCCTGACCGACGTCTGTCAGCAGGTCATCGCCGCGACCCATCCGGAACAGGCCGCGGTCCGGCTGCGCCACCTCGCGCTCCGCCAACAGGGGCCGGAAGGCGCTGCCGCCCGAAGCGCGCTGCTCGACCTCGCCCGGAACGACGCACAGGTCTTCGTGCGGCTGACGGACCGACTCGTCAAGCAGCCGCTCTCGTACCCCGCGGTCGAGATCCTTCTGGGACTGCTGGATCCCGAAGGGCTCCGCATAGGGCTGCCGCCCCAACAGTTCGTCCTGGCCTGGCGGGCGGTCCTGCTCACCAGGACGAGCGGGGAATGGGCCCCCCTGTTGTCGGACTGGCTCACCGCACTGGTCGTGGGAGATCACCCGGAGGACCTGGTCACCCGTGGGGTCCTCCTGGCGACCGGTGGCGACCGCTCCCTGCTGCACGCCCTCTACACGACGGCGTGCGCCTGGGAAGAAAATCCGTCCGCACCACGACCCCGAGCGGACCCGCCGGCAGCGGCACGGGCACGGGTCGCGGAACGGTTCTGTCAGGAAATCGACCGGGTGCTCGGTGTGACGGAGGCACCCTCCACCACACCCGGCCCACCATGGACAAGGGAGTACGCATGAGCCCCCGCACCCTGCGGAGTTGGCTGTCCATCGGACCCATCGTCGGTACGCTCGTCATCGTGGCCCTGCTGGACTGGCCGGGTTGGTCGTGGTACGCCCTCCCCGCGGTGGTGGCGGCGGTACTCCTGCTCGCCTTCCTGGTGCCGGACCTCGGGGCACGCGTCCTGGCGGCGGCGCAACCGGAAGGGTACGAAGACGACTTCGTCCCTCCGACCGAGCCCCCGTTCCTGGAAACGGTCGTGTCCGACGTCCAGGTGCACAGCGCGGTGGACGGATATCCGTTCCTGTTCTCGGCGGTGGTCCGCTGGCAGGCCAATCCGGCCCGTGCCGCCACCCCGCGGGGCGACCTCTCGGCCATGGCGGTGGCAGCCCTCCTGAGCCGGGCGGAGCAGCACACCCGCGCGGAGCACCCCGACCGGGGCGAGTTCCTCGGCCACTGGCTCGCAGGAGTGCTCGGGATGCCCGCACTCGACGACTCGGGAACGGTGGTCGCCTACGCCACCCAGGTGCGGATCGACCTGAGGCACGCCGACCGGACGCGGCTCGCCGAGTTGGAGGAGCTCCGGAAGAACAGGAGTCTGCGAGACCTCCAGCGGGAGGAAGAACGCGAGCGCCGTGAGTACCTCGGATCGGAGGTCCTGAAGTCCCCGGGAAGCGCCGTGGTGTGGTGGCTGTCCCGACACGAGGAGGAGACGGAGCGGGCGATGGCGATGATCGGACCGTTGACGTGCCTCTCGGCCGTCGCGAACGACCAGGAGATCCCCGAGCGGTACCGGGGAATCGTCGACCCGGAGCCGTCGTCCTTCGCGAGCGAGCCGAGCGGAGGCTTCGAACATCCGGAACCTCCGGACGGGGCCGCTCCCCGAGGAGGCGCCGCGGACGCCGGGCACGAGCGCATGGCCAGCATGTTGGGCGAGATGGAGTTCCCCCAAGGCGACGACGAGCGCGCCGCCTTCGCGTACCGCCTCGCCCGGATGAGGAGGGCACCCGGTGGGCCGGAGACGGCCGATCACCTCCTCGGTAGGGCGGCCGCCGGACCGCCGACCGGTGATCACGGTGCGACGGCGGCGCAGCACGGGAGCGACGGGCGTCCGACCCCATGGGGGGTACCGGGCGAGGGAGCCCGGGACGAGGTCGGGGGAACGCACCCGGCCGAGGATCGGCACACCACCCACGACACCGGCGCCCGCCCGTCGGCTGACCTCTGGTTCCAGAACGGCCAGGACCGTGCGTCCGAATGACGTCCACGGGCGAGTGGCGCCTGGTGACCCCCGCCCGACACCGCCCCCGTGCGAGGGAGCCCGCTCCCCCGCACGGGGGAGGACCCGACCCCCTGCCCGCGGCTTGACTGGAACTGCCGGCGCCGAACGGGCCCGGCAGCGCAGGGGGAACGCATGGGGACCTGGACACGGCGAGGCCTACTGACCGGAGCCGCCGCCGCGGGGTTCGCGCACACCGGGGGCACCGCACCCGCCCGGGCCGCCGGTCGGGCGCGGCGCCCTCGACGGGACGAACTGACGGCACGCCTGGGGGCGTTGCCCGGCCTGCGCGTGGTCGAGGAACGGGCGGACGCCCCACCGGGCTACCGCCACCTCGTCCTCGGGCTGTGCCAGCCGGTCGACCACGCCCGTCCCCGGCGCGACACCTTCGAACAGCGGCTGACCCTGCTCCACACCTCCGCCACCCGCCCCACGATCCTCTTCACCACCGGCTACGAGGCGGTGCTCGCCCCCCGGCTCACCGAAGCGGCCACCCTGCTCCACGGCAACCAGGTCCAGGTGGAGCACCGCCACTTCGGCACCTCCCGCCCGCCGGGCACCGACCTCACCCACCTGACGATCCGACAGGCGGCCGACGACCACCACCGCGTGGTCCGCCTGCTGCGCACCCTGTACCTCGGTGCGTGGATCTCCACCGGCAGCAGCAAGGGCGGCATGGCCAGCGTCTACCACCGGCGCTTCCACCCGCACGACGTGGACGGCACCCTCGCCCACTCGGCACCCCACAACGTCGACGACGGCGAGGACTCCGCGTACCACCGCTTCCTGGACCGGGCGGGCACCCCCGCCCAACAACAGGCCCTCGCCGACGTCCAACGCCGACTCCTCCAGCACCGCGCCGAGTTGGTCCTCCGGTACGAGAACGAGTCCACCGCCACCGGGGCCACCTTCCGGATCATCGGCGACGCCGACAAGGCGTTCGAGATCGCGGTGCTGCGTGCGCCCTTCATGTTCTGGCAGAACGGCACGGCGACCGCGCACGTCCCCGGGCCCGACGCCGGCCCCGAGGAGCTCTACCGGTGGCTGGACGCCCACGCCCGCCTCACCGCCTACACGGACCCGGTGGTGCGCGCCCACGTCCCGTACTTCTACCAACTGGGCACCCAACTCGGTTACTGGGACCCCCGCACCGACCACCTCGCCGATCTGCTGCGCCACCCCGGCGCCCCCCGCCCCCGCACCTTCGTGCCCGCCGACGTCCCGATGCGCTTCGACCCGGTCGCGATGCCCGACGTCGACCGCTGGGTCCGCCGCCACGGGGAGCGCCTGCTCTTCGTCAACGGCACCCGGGATCCCGCGGTCGCCGAACCCTTCCGCCCCGGCCCCCGGGACTCCCGCGTCCTGTGGGCGCCCGACACCAACCACCGCGCGGCCCTCGCCGACCTCACCCCCGCCGACCGGGCCACGGCCACCGCGATGCTCACCCGGTGGGCGAGGGTCCCGCGCAGGCCCCGCCGGCCGTGAGGCCGGAGCCCACCAAGGTCGCCGCGGCCAAGTAGGCCCGTACCAGGGGACGGTGGTCGCCTTGGCGCGCGGCCACCGCGAGCCGGGACGGCGACACCCCCCGGACCGGCAGCGCCACCACCTCGTCCCGCACCACCAGCGGGGCGTTCCCCCTGGCCAGCAACACCACGCCCTGCCCGTTGGCCACGCCCTCGTGGGTCTCCTCGGCGCTGGCCACCACCCCGCCGATCCGGGGCTCCCGACCGCCCCGGGCGTCCAGGGCCAACCAGTGGTCCCGCAGGGGGCCGGCCTCGGGTGGAAGGGCCAGGAACGGCTCGTCGAGGAGGTCGGCGAAGTCCACCGCCCCCTCCTCGTCGACGGCGGCCCGCGCCGCCAGGGGGTGCCCCTCGGGCAGCGCCACCCACCGCGGCTCGTGGGCCACCACCGCGCACCGGTAGCGCTCGGCCTCAGGTAACGGCAGCCAGACGAAAGCGACATCGGTGGACCCGTCCGCCAGGCCGGCGCTCGGGTCGGCCCAGGTGACCTGGCGCACCACCAGCCGCGCCGCGGGGTGCCGGGAGACCACCCGGGCGCGCAGGGCCGGGAGCAACCCCCGCCCCGGGCTGGTGGACATGCCGACCACCAGCGTGCTCCGCTCGTCCTCCCGCGCCCGTACCACCGCCGCCTCGGCCGAACACCACACGGACAGCACCCCCCGGGCACGCGGCAGCAGGACCTCCCCCACCGCGGTCAACCGCACCGTCCGCCGGTCCCGGAGGAAGAGATCGGCGCCGAGCTGCTTCTCCAGCACCCGGATGCGCTTGCTCAACGCCGGCTGCGAGATGAACAGCCGCTCGGCGGCCCGCGTGAAGTTCAACTCCTCGGCCACCGCGACGAAGTAGCGCAGGTCGCGCCCGTGGACATCCATGACGCATGGCTATCACAGCAGGTCTTGGACGGGCTCCGGGGCCGTGCAGAACGATGGTCCTCACCGGCGGGGACGGCCCCGCACGGCGAGCGGACGCGAGGAGACGGACGGATGGCCGGTACGGGCGGCAGGGTGTGGTTGGTGACGGGCGCGAGCAGCGGCTTCGGCCGGGAGATCGCCCGGGCGGCGATCGCCGCGGGCGACACGGTGATCGGCACCGCCCGGCGGACCGCGGCGATGGCGGACCTGGTCGCCGCCCACCCCGACCGGGTGGAGGCGATCCCCCTGGACCTCACCGAGGGCGACCGGATCGACGCGGTGGCCGCCGACCTCCTGGCCCGCTACGGCCGGGTGGACGTCCTGGTCAACAACGCCGGACGCACCCACGTCGGGGCGTTCGAGGAGACCACCGACGAGGACCTGCGCGACCTGTTCGAGCTGCACGTCTTCGGCCCGGCCCGGCTGACCCGGGCGCTGCTGCCGCAGATGCGCCGGCGCGGCAGCGGCGCCGTCGTCAACCTCAGCAGCGTCGGCGGCCAGCTGTCCTTCGCGGGCTTCTCCGCCTACAGCGCGACGAAGGCCGCCCTGGAGCAGCTGTCGGAGGGCCTGGCGGACGAGGTGGCCCGGTACGGCGTCAAGGTCCTGATCGTGGAACCCGGCGCGTTCCGCACCAACCTGTTCGGCAAGGACGCGGCCCGCTTCTCGCAGGAGGACCCGGTCTACGCGGAACAGGTCGGCGCCACCCGGGAACTCGTCCGTGGCGGCGACGGCACCCAACCCGGCGACCCCGCGAAGGCCGCCGCGGCGATCCTGATGGCCCTGGACGCCGACGCCACCCCCCTGCGCCTCGCCCTCGGCGGCGACGCGGTGGACGCCCTGACCGCCCACCTCGACGCGGTACGGACCGAACTCACCACCTGGGAGCCCGTCTCCCGGGGGGACGGACTTCGACCTGGGGTGAGGTGTCCGCAACGGCCGAACCGTGCGGTTCCCCTGTCCGAGTTCCTCCCCCGCGCCGTCCGACTCCCGGACGGACGGCCCAGGCGCCGGCACCACGCCCCGGCGTGACTTCCCACAGTCCCGCGGCCACTCAGGAGCGGCGGAAGTGTCCCTGCCCGAGGGCGGGTAGCCCGGATGCCGTCGACCCGTCTCAGTGGTGTCGGTGGGGAGGGAGGGCTAGAGGTTCCAAACGCGATCCAACGCGTCGGCTGCCAGGTAACGCGACCTGGCCTCGATCTGAGCACTAGATGGGTAATCATTGGTGCCCGTGTCCCATGCGGCAAGTTCCGAGTCGAAGTACGCTCTTCCCTTCTTGAGTGCCTCGACCTTGAAAGAAAACGGAGCGTCTCCGAGCGAACTGTTGAGGTGAGTGGTGAGGAGTGTCAAATTACCCACAGTGTAGATCGGGTCGCGGTAGTCCGTTGAAGCCTTCGACTGGGGTGAGATGTGCTCAATCGACCAGGTCGCAAGATTCTGACCTGCTGGCAGCAAATTCTCCAACTTCGCGAACGACATCAGCACGTATGCAATGAAGATCTTACGAGATCGGAGTTTCTGTGCCTGGGTCAGCTGGAGTGAGGGTGCGTAGAAAAGGGAACAGAATGCTTGGAGTGCCCTGGTGCGATCAGGCAGACTGTTGCGGAGCTTGTCCTTCAGGTCCTCGATGGCCAGTTCCACGTCCTTGATGGACGAGGAGCTTTCCAAACGGACGGCGAAGCGGTTGTATCGAGCTCGAGTCCCACCAGTCGAGCCGCTGTTCGTTAGTGCAGTGTATTGAAAATGGAAGGACTCGACGATCCTCAACACTTCGATGACCTGAGCCTGTTTGATCAACCTGGTCTCTCGGAACTTGCGAGCCACGGCAAGGATCGTCGAGTTTGCTACAGAAACGTTGAAGATCGCAAGTGCGCGAACACTGTCAACGAAATCCGGAATTGCAAAAGCGTTGCGTACTCCGCGAGTTTTCGCCTGAACTTGTACATGCTCGGCCTCCAAACACTCGTATGTTTCCGCGTCGCGTTCGAGTTCCTCCAGATATGAGATGTGCGCGGCTGGGCTGGATCCCACTATGCGGCTGATCTCCTTGAACAGCTCAGGTTCCTTTACCGCCTCACGGCGCGAGTTCCAGGACTGCCAAATGAACCTGTCGACGACATCCGCGCTGACGCGATCCAATTGAACGCGGTTGACGAGACGTTCCCATCGGTCTGCGACCGCTTGGCGATCGTCGGCTTGCGTGGCTCCACCGCGGATGAGAAGGTTCTTCACGAGGTCGGACAGTCGCAAGTCTGCCCCGCGCGTGTTCAACGTTTCGAATACCAGGAATCCGTCTTCCTCGGACGCCAGCTCCACCTGGATGACACGCGCTTTCAAGGCGTTTGACCGAATTGCTTTCAGGCGTTCGACTTGCTCGCTCGGCGTCAATCCCTTGATTGCTACGAGGATCTTTGCCTCAAAAAACGATCGTGCCTCGCCGATCCGCTCGGCACTCCCATTCCATTTTGCCCCAGACGGGATGGCGTTGGGGTTCTGGATCACTTCGTAGAACATCTTCTCGGGTCGCCGCAAGACTGGATGACTCTTGCCGTCATCGTCTTTGGCCATCAGGTACTTCTGAGTGGTGAGTGCCTGACTGGTGGCCGCGGATGCATCGAAACCGTCGGATCCGGAATATTTTTCGGCCACGTCGTTGAACGCATCACGGACAACAGAGAGAAGAATTGCGCTCGTGGTCAGCCTCTGCTGACCGTCGATGATTGAGTAGGTGTCATTGAAGAGATCCCTCTTCTCGCTGACCCAGGTTACCGTGGACCCAAAGAAGAAATCACCCTTCGCCAAGATGACGTCGTCCCAAAAATCGCCAAGCTGATCCTGCAGCCAACTGTAAGGTCGCTGAAAGTTGGGAACCACGTACAGGCATTGTTGAAAACATGTTTGGATGGTTTTTGTCTGACTCTCGATGGGGATCAGGTCGCTGCTCGAAAATGCCTCGGCCATCCTCGGCTCCCACGTATCGTCACGAATTACGTTGCCCCTGAACAGTAGCCCAGGTCAGAGAGTCCCCGAGTCTATCCGCATGAACCCGCGGTACCTCGTTTCTGTGTGCCCGGTGACCCCCGAGGGGGCCAGCTTGTCCGCCGACGCGCCACACGGGCCGCAGATCCGGCAAGTTCGTTTGCCGGACCGTCGAGTGCCTACACCAGATCCGTGCCGGGGTGCCGTTCCGTGGCCATCGGATACTGGGCCATCGGTGAAAGCTGCCGGGGCGGGCACCGCCGGAGGCGGCTTGCCGTTGTATCCCTGCGGGAGAGGTGAACGGCTTCCCGGCCCACCGTCTGTCGGTGACTGACTCCGGGGCCGCCGGGTGACCCTGCGAGTGGCCGGACCAGTCGAATGCACCGGCCACGCCCATGTGCGGGCCCCCGAGGTTCCTCGTCCGGCTCGCCTGGACCAGGAGGGGGGTGCTGGTGGGGCCTCGCTGTCAAAGTCCTACGGAGCGGCCGGCCGGAAGCGGCATGCCCCCACCGCCCCTTGTAGTCCGTCTGAGAAAGTGTTGGGTAATTGATCAGCTGCATGGCGTGGGTCGTTGGCGGTGATCTTTGTGATCGGGGTGTCCGAGATGATCACCGGCATGTGTGTCTGCGTGTGTAAGCCGGTCTATGACTCGTCGTTGACGGATGCTCAGTGGGCGGTGATCGAGCCGCTGCTGCCGGTGCGGGATCCGCGCCGGGCTGGGCGTCCGTTGAAGTTCCCGCGCAGGCTGGTCGTGGACACGGTGCTGTACGTGCTGGTCAGTGGGTGTGCTTGGCGTCTGGTGCCGCACGATCTCGCGCCGTGGGACGTGGCCTACCGCTGGTTTCGCGCGTGGACGGCGGACGGCACGTGGGACCGGGTCGATGACGCGCTGCGTGACCGGATCCGGATCGTGGACGGGCGGGATCCGCAGCCTTCGGCGGCGGTGCTGGACTCGCAGTCCGTCCGCAGCCATCAGGGCGGTGCGGCGATCGGTTGGGACGCGGGCAAGCGGGTACGGGGCCGCAAGCGGCACCTGCTGGTGGACACGGGCGGGCTCGTGCTGCGGGCGGTGGTGTACTCGGCCTCCGTGCAGGACCGGGCGGGCGCGAAGCTGGTCCTCACCGGTGTCCGGGACAGGTTCCCGCAGGTCGGTCTGATCTGGGTCGACGGAGGTTATGTCAACGCGGTCGATGCCGGGCTGGTCGGCTGGGCGGCGGAACGCGAAGGGCTGGAGATCGTTGCGGTGCCCCGCAACGCGGATGTGAAAGGGTTCCGGGTACTGCCCCGCAGGTGGGTGGTCGAGCGGACATTCTCCTGGCTGGGACGGTGCAGACGGTTGGCACGGGACTACGAGCGCAAGACCGCGCACGCCGAAGCGATGATCAAGGTCGCCATGATCCGGCTCATGGCCGCCCGCCTCGCCGGCGAGAAAATCGAACCCCGCGGCCCCATCGAGACCGAAGCAGCCCGCCGCCTCGCCGACGACCTCAAGAGCGAGTGATCGCTCGATTACCCAACACTTTCTCAGCCGGGGCCGTTCGCAGATCGGTGTGCCCGGGTAGCCCTTGCCGGCCAGGCGAACGATCAAGTTCAACGGTTCGCGATGAGCTCGCATCTGGTCCAACCCGAACCTGTACCCATCCAGCGCTCTGCCCGGCGGCACCGACGGTGAACACCACCCACCGAGCATGGGGCAGAAGGTCGCGTGGGTTGATGGTGTGTGCTTGGAAGGCGTCGGACTCGGCAGCAGCGGAACCACTCCGGCCGCCCCTCGGGACACAACCTCACGGGCCTTCTGCACCCTCTCGTCGCCACTGACGGTGAGGGCGCGGCTGCAGCGCGGAAGCAGGCGTGCACGAGACACCGCTACGGACGGATTCCTGCCGCTCGCGAGAGTGGAAGAGGTGCCGAGCCCGCCGTCCTACGACGGGCGGCGCGGTACGAACGCGCGAAGGAGAGCTTTGCAGTTCCCGGGAACTGCAACCACTCACGTCGAAGGGCCCCACCGCAAGCTTGGGTTCAAGGGGTCGTCGCAACACCACTTGGTTTCAGGTGGTGAGTAGATCATGTAGACGCTCGGCTGGGGGTAGAGCGGCGCGGGTGTTGGGTGGGCGGGCGGGGGGTTCT